>NZ_JBSSFA010000021.1:0-75239 GCF_054062215.1 Bacillus sp. TE9106W | reverse complement strand
TCTTTCACTAGTTACAAATCCTATTATGACATATAAGAATATACATGAATACATACCTTTTAACGAATAACGGAAAAATCCCTCTTATAAATACTTTCTCTTCCAACAGAATAATAATCTATTCCTTGCTTCTTTACATCTTCATTAGTATAACAATTTCTTCCATCGAATAAAATAGGTTCTCTCATAAGTTGTACGTACTTTTCTAACGGATAAGTCCGGATAGCTTCCCATTCTGTCACGATAAAAGCCGCACTCGCTCCTCTAATCGATTCATCTATACATTCACTATATTGTATAGTCTCCCCAAAGATATTTTTCATATTTTGAATCGCCTTCGGGTCATATAGAACTATGTCCGCACCTAGATTTATTAACTCTTGTATCATAATAAGGGACGGTGCATCTCTTATATCATCTGTATTCGGTTTAAATGCCGCTCCCAGCACCGCAATCCGCTTCTTGTTCATATTTATTACTTTCTTCGCTTTCTCAATCAATAATAACTGTTGTTTATTATTTACTTCAATGACGGCTTTTAACAAGCGAAAATCATGTGCCACATTTCCTGCAATTTGCACAAGCGCTTTCGTATCTTTCGGAAAACACGATCCCCCGTAACCAATGCCCGCATTTAAAAAAGACGCTCCAATTCTCTTATCCATTCCCATCCCTTTTGCGACGTCTAATACATTGGCTCCTACCTTCTCACATATATTTGAAATTTCATTGATAAAACTAATTTTTGTCGCTAAAAAAGCATTCGATGCATATTTAATCATCTCTGCACTTTTTATATCTGTAACATATGTTTTTAAGTGTAATTCACTATATAAATTCTCCACTTTTCGTGCCGCTTCCTCATTATCGGCCCCAATTACAATACGATCTCCCTGAAAAAAATCATAAATCCCTGAACCCTCCCGTAAAAATTCAGGATTCGATACAATATGTAATTCATGTCTGTTTTGTAATGTCTCCTCAATCCATCCCCTCATAGCACCATTCGTCCCTACAGGAACAGTACTTTTTGTAACAACAATAATGTCTTTAGTCGCATATGTCCCAATATCAACACATGCGTTTTGAATATATGTTAAATCCGCTGTCCCATCTAATAACGATGGCGTTCCAACTGCAATAAATATAAATTCTGCATCGTTAAATGCTTCCTCTTTACTTGTTGTAAAAGTTAAACGATTATTTTCACACGCATCATGTATTAATTCATATAAGCCAGCTTCATAAATAGGCAGATCCCCTTGTTTTATCCGTTCAATTTTCTCATCATTTATATCAAAACATGTAACCGAATGTCCCAATACTGCCAATCCTACCCCTGTAATCAATCCAACGTATCCGGTACCTATTATCGTAATGTTCATTTCCTTTTCGCACAGGAATATACAATAGAAAATATACGAATACATAGAATTCTCCCTGTGCATCCTCCTCTCACCTTAAAAATGAGAAAACTCTTTTACTTCTTTATTATATGAATTACTTTCTTCATTCTTTTTTAAGTTTTTGTAAAATTAAATATTTTTCATTAAACTGATAGAGATTTTACCGAGATTAAAGCTGCCACTTCATGCAGGATAAATTCCCACATTTTAACACGGAACTTACTCATTTCTACGTGTAACACTTATAATAATGAAATAAAAGTATTCGCTATTAAAGAAAAAGAGAAAATGTCATATTCCAAAGCCCAATACGATTAACCTTCTTAAATGATTCAACATTCTGTATACAATTGTCATATATTCTATCTGCTTCCATTTACCGTAAAACGAAAAAAAGATTGAATTCTAATCTTTTTGTGATACCATATGTTATGAGCCTGCAAATAAACATCATAATTTTCAGATAAATATATTAAAAAAAATTACGTTAGACTATAAAAGGGTGGGGTATTAATGGACTCACAAGTGATTTATGCCATTTTGGCATCTTTCATCACTGTACTCGTCGTTACTCCTTTAGTTATTAAGTTAGCTTTTAAAATAGGAGCAACAGATAAGCCAAACGCACGTAAAGTGCACCAAAAGATTATGCCTCGTCTTGGCGGATTAGCAATATTTATTGGTGTGGCTGTTGGATTTGTTGTTGGTGGCTTATACGAACAAAGAATGTTATCGATAACGCTAGGTGCGATTATCATTGTAATCATCGGTATTTTAGATGATATGTACGAGTTATCTGCGAAGGTAAAATTCGGTGGACAACTATTAGTTGCCATTATGATTGTAAAAAGTGGATTATTAGTGCAAGTATTATATATTCCAATCCTCGGGGATACTGAACTTGGATGGCTTGCTTACCCAATTACAGTATTTTGGATTGTAGGTATTACAAATGCAATCAACTTAATTGATGGCTTAGATGGATTATCTGCTGGTATTTCATCTATCGTACTTGCAACGCTAGCGTATATGGCCTTCACTAGCCCATGGGGCACTGGAACAGCTATCATTTTACCTCTAGCACTAATTGCACTTGCAAGTACACTTGGATTTTTATTCTACAACTTCCATCCAGCAAAAATTTTCATGGGAGATACAGGAGCACTATTTTTAGGATACTGTATTTCTGTTATATCGTTACTTGGATTATACAAAAGTGTAACGTTATTCAGCTTTATCGTTCCAGTTATCATTTTAGGCGTACCTGTATTTGATACGACATTTGCAATTATCCGTCGTATCGTAAATAAAAAACCTATTTCAGCACCAGATAAATCGCATTTACATCACCGTTTACTTGCAATGGGCTTCTCTCATCGTAAAACGGTACTAATTATATACGCATTCGGTATTTTCTTTAGTGTAAATGCAATCATTTTCTCTAGTGCGACATTATGGTTATCCATTATTCTTCTTTTCATTTTAATCTTCTTTACAGAGATTATTGCTGAAGTAATCGGTCTTGTACATGAACGTTACAAACCACTTATTTCCTTTTATAAAAAAGTGAAAAAACGCGAAGACTAATTGTAGTATAGCCTTTACTATTATGAAATATTCAAATAGCATCCTCTTTCTTATAAGAGGATGCTATTTTTTATTCATTATTTTACATTTCCAAAATATAGCTTGTTTGAGAGTTCCACTATTGGAGAAAGATATACATAATAAGAAAAGGATTATATTTTCTTTTTTACATCTTGATTGTCAAACTGAGGGTGAATGTTATGATCAAGCGAGTATTTCAATACATTATTTTATTTTTAACGATTACTATGTACGCGTCACCTCATGCAGGAGCAACTACTATTTCCCCTGCTGAACATCATCCAAATACCGAGACTACTTCTTCTACAAAAAAAATCGCGTACTTAACATTTGATGACGGACCAAACAAATATACTACGCAAATTTTAAACATCTTAAAAGAAAAGAACGGAAAAGCAACTTTCTTTGTTATTGGCGGAAAAGTACCACATTATAAAAAGACAATGCAACGATTAATTAAAGATGGACACTATATTGGACTTCACAGTATGTCACATGATGTAAAACGTCTTTACACTGGTGATCCATCTGCTTTAATTACAGAAATGGAACAAACACAAAACATTGTCCAACAAGTTACAAAATTAAATACACATCTCGTTCGTGTCCCGTACGGTAGCATGCCTTACTTAAAGAAGAATTATCGTGATGCACTTGTATCAGCCCAGTATAAAATGTGGGATTGGACAATCGATACATACGACTGGAAAAGCTATGACAATCCTTCTGCCATACTAGAAAGGGTACGTAATCAGAGCGATGAACAAGTCGAAGTAATTTTAATGCATGATTCGAGTGTAACCGTACAAATACTGCCACAAGTAATTGATTACTTACAGTCACAAGGATATAAACTTCTTCCCTATAATCCATCTTCTCATCTCAAAGTAAACTTTTGGAAAGACACAAGATTGTAACAGCTTTAGTACCTATATACTAAAGCTGTTTTATTTTTCTCTTCCCACCCTTCCCATTTTTGTGTAAAATTTTAAATAGTGATGAAGTTTCGAGGTGAATAGAAATGAAACGAATAGATCTCATTTTTAACGCAATACAAGAAGGCAAGTATACAGAAGGTGTAACCGCATCAGAACTCGCTACCCTGTTGCAACTAGATCGCGCTAATGTAAGTAGCGACTTAAACAAACTTGTAAAAGATAAACGTTTATTAAAAACAAATACGCGTCCTGTTCGTTTTTATATAGAAACGAACGCTTTGTTGGAAACGCATTCAAAAGAAGTAACTTCATTAGATACATTTGCAATTGAAAATACAAGCCTTAAAATCGCAATTGAAAAAGCGAAAGCTTCTATTCTCTATCCTCCAAACGGTATGCATACTTTACTGCTCGGAGAAACAGGCGTCGGAAAATCTATGTTCGCTTCTTTAATGCACGAATATGCAATTGAAGTGGAACAGCTTCCTAAAAACGCACCATTTATCGTCTTTAACTGTGCTGATTATGCAAATAACCCACAGCTACTACTCGGGCAATTATTTGGGATTAAAAAAGGAGCATATACAGGAGCAAGTGATCAAAAAGGGTTAATTGAAAAAGCACATGAAGGGATCCTTTTCTTAGATGAAGTACATCGCCTTCCTCCAGAGGGACAAGAAATGCTTTTCACCTTTATTGATCGCGGAGTATATCGCCGCCTTGGAGAAACAGAAAACGAACGTAAAGCACAAGTATTAATCATTACTGCAACAACAGAAGAACCAAATTCATTTTTATTAAAAACATTTACAAGACGTATACCAATGACTGTCACATTGCCACCACTTCGTGAGCGTACACATAAAGAACGTTTTGCTTTACTGCAACTATTTTTCACAAACGAAGCAATTCGCTTGCGAAAAGAAATTCACGTGAGTCCGAATGCAATGCGTGCTTTCGTCTTTTACAATTGTCCCAATAACATCGGTCAATTAAAAACGGATGTACAAATCGCCTGTGCGAAAGCCTATTCTGACTTCGTGACAAAGAAACGTGATTCTGTCTATGTTTCAAGTACAGACTTACCTTGGTATATGAAAGAAGGACTATTCATTGAAAGAAAGAGCCGTCATCTATACCAAATACCAAATGAAACATTTATATTTACAAGTGATGAAGGTTGGAGTAATCATAAAATAGAAAATGAAAAACAGTCTTCTATTTACGATTATATTGATTATAAATATGAAGAACTTCAAGCTCGTGGTATTGAAGAGGAAGAATTAGAATTACTAATAGAAAACGATATTCAAAGCTTTTTCGTACAATATTTTAACCAAATGTCAAAAAAGACAAGTCATGAAAATGTTTTTAAAATTGTGGATCGTAATATCGTTTCCGTTTGTGAAAGAATTGCAGAACTTGCTGAAAAACATTTATCCAAAACATTCGATGAAAAAGTATTTCTCGCTTTAAGTTTACATGTACAGACAACTCTACAACGTTTACAGGCTGGAAAACAAATTCATCATCCACAATTAAATCAAATTCGTACGAAATATAAAGAAGCTTTTTCCGTAGCAATGCAATGCATTCAACTACTGGAGGACGAATTACAAATAACAATGCCTATTGATGAAGCAGGCTTTTTAACAATGTTCTTCGTTGTTGATCCGATTCCTGCCTCACAAACAGAAGTAAAAGTATTAATATTAGCGCACGGCAACGGCATAGCAACAGAAATGGCAAACGTCGCAAACGAACTGCTCGGCATTGATGAAGTAACCGGTATCGATATGCCGTTACATGAATCGCCGAAAGATTTCTTAGAGCGTGTGAAAGTGTATATGAAAACACTCCAAAATGTAAACGGGCTTCTCTTACTCGTTGATATGGGATCACTCGCTTACATTGGTGATATATTAGAAACTGAGTTCAAAATCCCGGTACGTGTTCTTTCCATGACGAGCACTCCACATGCACTAGAAGCTGCTCGAAAAGCTCAGCTTGGCTACTCGTTAGATGCATTATATGAAACAGTGAAGAACTTAACACCGTTTTACTTAAACGTACAAGAAGAAAAGAAAAAGCCGCTATCACCAATGAAATCTGTTATTTTGACAGCTTGTTTAACTGGGGAAGGCAGTGCTTTAGCTATTCAAAAAATGTTGGAGAACTATTTGCGATTTGACAAAGACTTAATTGAAATTATTCCGATTAGTATCGTCCATGAAAAAGATTTAACAAAAATGATTGAGAACATAAAAAAAGAGCGGAATATCATTTGTATTGTTACGAATTTTGATGTGCAGGTGCCATGCTTAACTTATCATTTCCAAGACATTGTAAACTACACAGCAATTCAGCCAATTCAAGAATTAATTACGTATGAAGAAACATATGCAAAAATGGCTGATATTCTTGAACAACAAATGCAGCGTAACGACGGAGCACTACTTATCAAAACAATTCGTTACGCATTAAATACAATTCAAGAATTAATTTCCTTACAGCTAACTCCTGACAGTTTAATGGGTGTTATTCTGCATATGAGCTGTATGGTTGACCGTCTTCAAAAAGGAGAAAGCCTCCTCCCTCATCCGGATAAAGAGAAACGAAGACAAGATGAATACTGGATGTATATGAAAGTAAAAAAAGCATTGCAGCCAATTGAAAATACATTTGAAATACAAATACCTGATGACGAAGTGTTTTATGTAATGGACTTCTTCATTAAAAATCAGCCTATAAAAAATTAGCCGCGGCAGTTTTTTAGTATATTAATCTTAACTCAGATTTTATCAGCGATTTTCAGGATATATCAGCGCAACTCGGGTTTTATCAGCGATTCTCAAAATATATCAGCGCAACTCGAGTTTTATCAGCGATTTTTCTAATATATCGATTTACCGTCAATAATCGCTAAAATTCGCACCTTATAGCAGAAAAGGCTGTTCAATATGAACAGCCTTTTTTCTACTTCTTTACTTTCCTGATTCTACCCCTGATTTCGCCCTTTTTATTGGACTTCGTATAAACATTTACATATACATTCGCCTGAATGATTTCTTGAAGTAAGCTATCAAACGCTCGCCCCTGTAAAGGCCCCTCAAACTCCTCCACATTTACTACACCAGTAATGCTCCCCTCGTTCAAACTAATTCCTTGCTCCAGTGGACCGTATAAATAAAAAACAACAGGGCCAATTTGACTGGTCTTTCCTAAATGAATTTGACACGATGTAACCTTTTCTATATTTTTCAATATGACCCTGTAATGCAATTTCGTTAAATCCTCACTAAATATAAACTCTGCTACGCCATAAGCTTCTGTATTTACAGGAGGTATTTCCCTCTTACCTGTTAACCTCGCAAAGAAATGTGTTGTCATACGGGCATTCTCCTTATATAAATTTCCCAGCACTACTTCTACTACTTTATGGTTTATACATAATCATTTATGACTTTTTCCACTTCTAATTTCAATGTAAAGTTTCACAAAATCTTTACATTAGAATCGTTCCTTTTGCTTTACTACCTCTTGTATAATGCACTTAGAAAAACATTCTAGGAGGGCATTTTGAAAAATAACAAATACACTTTTCACACATTATTAGAGATTTTTCTCGTTTCATTTAAATTAGGACTTACTTCATTTGGTGGTCCTGTCGCCCATCTTGGGTATTTCCACCATGAATATGTGCAAAAAAGAAAATGGATGGATGAACGGAGCTACGGAGATTTAGTAGCACTAAGTCAATTCCTTCCTGGTCCTGCTAGCAGCCAAGTCGGTATGGGGGTTGGATTATTAAGGGGAGGACTATTAGGAGCTATTATTTCATGGATTGGATTCACTTTACCGTCTGTGCTCGTTTTAGTTCTCTTCGCCTCATTCCTTAATCAGTTCGATCTTGGAAGTGCTGGCTGGATTCATGGACTAAAACTTGTAGCAGTCGCTATTGTCGCTCATGCAATATGGGGAATGGCGCAAAAATTAACGCCAGACCGAAATCGTGCGACGATTGCAATTATAACTGCCGCAATCGCTCTATTATGGCCAAGTAGCTGGACACAAGTCACTCTCATTATCATATCTGGCTGTATCGGCTGGTTTTTATATCGCAACCAACCAATTAGCCAATCTCAAAGTATAAAAGTGCCTATTTCAAAAAAAATAGCAGTTTCGTGTCTCGTCTTATTCTTCGGACTATTACTACTACTACCAATTTTAAGACCGTTCTCTTATTACATCGCCTTATTCGATAGTTTCTATCACTCTGGCGCACTTGTATTTGGAGGCGGACACGTCGTGCTACCTCTTCTTGAAGGTGAATTCGTACAAAACGGAATGATGACAAAAGAACAGTTTCTAGCTGGATACGGATTAACACAAGCAATGCCAGGACCACTATTTACATTCGCTTCTTATATAGGGGCAGTGTTAAACGGGACGCTTGGGGCAATACTCGCAACAATTGCGATTTTTCTTCCTGCTTTCTTACTCGTTATTGGTGTTTTACCATTTTGGGACAGTGTAAGAAGAATATCTTTCATACAAGGCGCACTACTTGGAGTCAATGCGGCCGTTGTAGGTATTTTACTAGCAGCTTTTTATGATCCGATTTGGACAAGCACGATTATGAACGCTGTAGATTTTGTTTTTGCATCTCTTCTATTTTGCTTGCTCGCTTTTTGGAAAACACCACCTTGGGTTATCGTTATACTTGGAGCCTTTGGCGGATATATTCTATCCATTTTGTAAATAGAAAAACGACGGCATAATGTAGCCGTCGTTTTTTCTATTAAAACTTTACAAGCTCTATTCCTTCAGGCAATTCACTCTCTGTTAAAATACGCAATTCTTTCACACGATCCATTACGTAAGAAGAACGCTTCACAAGCTCTGGATCTATATACGCTGGATGAACCATAATTTCTACCGTTTGTTCACCTTTTACTCTTTCTTTTAACTTCACAAAGTAATCTTCCGTCACACCATCCGCGTAAAAGTCACTATAAAACACGTCAGAAAATGGACGCACCGCTCGCTCTTCTTCACAACGACGAATTGGAACATTATATTTATTAGCTAATCTTTCAAGAACATCGTGCAAGATCGGTAATCCATGCACGTGATGATGACTATCTAAATGAGTTGGTTTTAATCCGTAAGATAAGAATTTCTCAATTTGAGCAGTCCACTCTCTCTCAACTTCCTCTGGATTTACCTTCCCTTCCCATACGACGCTTTGTTTATGAAACAATCCATCGCTACTTACAAGTAATGGTACATCTCCAAGAAGCGGTTTCCCTGCCGTTAATACGAGATGTACTCCTACTCCTAACGTTTTATACTCTTTTGCTAAGCGTACCGCATGCTCTGTCCCTGGCATATTCATCATCATCGTCGTTGAATTTACAAGTCCATTTATATGTCCATCAATAATGCCGTAATTTGTACCTTCTGTAAGACCGAAATCATCTGCATTTACAATTAATTTAATCATCGTAATACCTCCTAATAGAATAAAAAAAGCGGGCTAAATAGCGCCGCTTTTATTTCTCTACCTTTTTGAAGAACTGCGGAAGATATTCTTTATGCGCTTCCAACATTTCATCTAAAATTTGTTTTGCAACTTTATCTGATGGTACAAGTGGATTAATTGTCATAGCAAGCAGCGCTTTATGATAATCCCCTGTAACAGCAGCTTCAATTGTTGTGCGCTCAAATGATTTAATTTGTTGTACTAAACCACGAACTGGTACTGGAAGATCTCCAACTGCAATTGGTTTTGGACCTTCTTTCGTAATAATACAGTTCACTTCAACAGCAGAATCATGTGGTAAGCTTGCAATCGTTCCGTTGTTTCGTGTATTAACAGGCTGGATATCACCTTTATTATTGTAAATAGACGTAATTAAGCTACATGCTGCATCACTATAATAAGCGCCTCCACGTTTTTCTAATTGTGGTGGTTTAATATCTAAGTTCGGGTCTTTATATAACTCGAATAAATCATCTTCTAATTGTTTTACTACTTCTGCACGTGTACCTTTTTCAACCGAAGCTTCTTTCTCTTCTTCTAACATTTCACGTGTTTTGTAGTAGTAACGGTGATATGGACATGGAATTGCACGAAGGCCACGAATAAAGTCTGGTTCCCAGTTAAGCGCTGCGATATTTTCCATCGTAATTTGCTTTTCTGGATCTGTTACAAGCTCTAACACACGATCCATTACACTTACGCCATCTAAGTATACGTCTAGTCCGTATACCATATGGTTTAAACCTGCGAAGTCAACGTGTACACGACTTGCATCTACTTCAAGTAATCTCGCAAGACCCATACGAATTCCGATTGGAACGTTACATAGACCAACTACTCTTTGAATATTTGTATAGCGAAGGACTGCTTCTGTTACCATACCAGCTGGGTTAGCAAAGTTAATTAACCATGCATTCGGACAAAGCTCCTCCATATCCTTACAAATATCTAAAATGACAGGAATCGTTCTCAACGCTTTGAATAAACCACCAGGACCATTCGTTTCCTGACCGATTACATCATATTTTAATGGGATCGCTTCATCTTTTGCACGTGCTTCTAATAAACCAACGCGAAGCTGTGTTGTTACGAAGTCAGCATCCTTTAATGCCTCGCGGCGATCAAGCGTTAAATGTACCTCGATTGGTAAACCAGATTTTTTCACCATACGTTTCGCTAAGTTACCAACGATTTCTAATTTCTCTTTTCCTGCCTCAATATCTACTAACCAAATTTCACGAACAGGAAGCTCATCATAACGTTTAATAAATCCTTCAATTAACTCTGGTGTATAACTAGATCCACCGCCGATTGTAGCAATTTTAATTCCAGTCATGCTTTATTCCCCTTTCGCTTCTAATTTTTTATAAAGATCAATAAACTCTGCTGCTAGTTCTTTTACTGTAATCGCATTCATTAAATGATCTTGTGCGTGAATTAAAAGAACACTAATCTCTGTTTTTTCTCCTCTTGCTTCTGATTGTATGAGCTCTGTTTGGAAATGATGCGCTTCGTTGATCGCTTCTTTCGCCTTTACCATCGCTTCATCAGCCTCTGCCATTTTCCCCTGTTTGGCAAATTGAAGTGCCTCCATTGCAAAGCTTCGTGCATTACCACTATTTAAAATCAATTGGAATGGAATTTGTTCTGCTGTAGTCATCATAATTACCGCCCTCTCTATAAGGTTCAACCGATTAAAATACCCCTTCAGTTTGAACATGTCTATTAAATTATTATTTTATGAATGATAGTTTGGTGTTCTTGTAGATGAATATCATCTTTTTGAACATGATATAAAGGTAATTGTTCTCACAGATCATGTTATCTGTGAGAACAATTATTATGTTACATAGGTACAGAGTTGTTATTTCCTTGTGCTGCTGCTTTTTCAGTACGAACAACTGAACGGTCACATAACACAACGAATGGATAATAGATTACCATTGCAATTACAAAGTTGAATAACTGTAGAATTGCACCTGAAAGATGTCCACCTGTTACAAGATAACCACTAATAATTGGTGGTGTTGCCCATGGAATCATCGCAACTGTTTTTGGTACCCAGCCAATAGATATAGCTGTATAAGAAGTAATTACCAATACAATTGGTGTTATGATAAACGGCAAGAATAAAACTGGATTTAAAATAATTGGTGTACCAAAGATTACTGGTTCGTTAATGTTGAATGCACCTGGACCAATTGATAAGCGAGATACACCGCGTAATTGTGCACTTTTTGCTACAAGTAATACAACTACTAAGAACGCTAATGTTGCACCAGAACCACCAAGATATACGAAAGTATCAAAGAATGGTTTTGTAACAATGTTTGGAACATCAAATGCAGATGTGCCACCTTGGAATAACTTCATATTTTTCTCTAATGCTGGTAAGTATAACGGCTCAATAATACCACCAACGATATTTGGACCATGTAAACCGAAGAACCAAAGAAGATGAACAAGGAGTACAATAACAATTGCACTTGGTAATGTCCCTGCTAAACTTTGCAGTGGCGATTGAATCGTATTAAAGATAAATTCATGAACACTTGTACCGGCTAATTTCACTGCTAATTGAATACCTGCAACTACTGTTAAAATAACAAATGCTGGAACTATAGCTGCGAAAGATCTTAAAACTGCTGGTGGTACTCCATCAGGCATTTTAAAAGTAATGTTTCTTTGTACGAAGAAACGGAATACTTCAGTAACAAGGAGTGCTACAATAATTGCTACGAATAACCCTTGTGCACCTGTCCAAGCTAAGTTCAATCCGCCTTCTTTCGGTGTTGTTGGCGTAAGAATAATTAACGCACCAAATGAAATAATACCTGCTGACAAACCATCAACGCCGTAAGATTTTGCTAAGTTATAACTTGTTGTAAATGCTATGATTAGTGCTAGAATCGCGAAAGAACCAGTCCACATTCCACCGCCAACTTGTTTCCACGTTTCACCAAACAAACCTTTCATGAAATCTTGGAAAGCCTCAGATGGAAAACCATTAATTAGTGATGCCAGTGCACCAACTAAAATAAGTGGCATAACTGCGATAAATCCGTCACGGATCGCAGCTAAATGACGTTGCGACCCAATTTTACCAGCGACAGGAACAATATATTTCTCCATGAATGCAATAAACTTTTGCATTTCGCTTCCCCCCTAATTATTTTTTAAGTGTTAATGCGTGATCTAAAACTGCTTCTCCATTCATCATGCCGTAGTGCATTGGATTGATAACGTCGATTCCAACGTTTCTCTCATCAGCAAGCGTTTTCATTGAAGAAAGCATGTAACGAACTTGTGGTCCTAATAATAATACGTCTGCTTGATCGATATTTGTTTTTACTGCATCCCCAGATACAGCCCAAATCTTTCCTTCTAGACCGCGAGCTTTTGCAGCCGCTTCCATTTTTGTAACTAGTAAACTTGTAGACATCCCTGCTGAGCAACATAATAAAATATTCATTTGAAAATCCCCCTTGTGTAGTATAAAAATTTTATGTTTTATTTATTTTTCTTTACGCTATTTATTAATGCAATTAGCGTGCCAACTTTTTAAAACTACTAAAATCAGCACTTTTTCGACTATTTTCTTTGTGTGTTAACGCTTTCAATTAGTGTGTCACTCAAAAAACACACAGTGTGTTATAAAACAACACGCTTTTAACACATAACTGTATGAAAATAGATTAGTGTTTAGTTGTCTAGTTGTGTTTAAAACAAAATAACACTAAAAAAATTTTTTTAGCGTGAAAATCTAGTAAAAAATAAAACTCTCTTGAACACACTCTTCTATCTATTGTCCAAGCAAACTCTACTAAATTACATAGAATAGAATAAAATAACACAATTCGAAAGGAGATTCCTATGCCAAAACATAGAAAACAAAGCAAAATAAAGATTTATAGAATAACAAGCTATAAAAAAGACAAGCGTTCTGAATTAGACTCTAACAAATTCGAACTAGAACAGCAGGAGGTAGAAAATAAGCAGGACAAGCAGGGCAAACAAGATAATCAAGTACAATCCGAAAATGTAGTCATAGTACCCACAGATTCACACAACTTAGATATGTGGGATGAAATTTCTCTAAAGCAAATACAAGCTGGTGAACATACAAATTTATTTGCGGAACAAAGTAATTATCAAAATATTAATTTGTTACAAGTTAGCGATATCCGTTTATATTTGGACAAGCAACTACAATTCAGTTCCGTCGATGAGCAAATTTATCATGAAGCACTTGTACATCCAATTATGTCAAAAGTAATTGATCCAAAACGCGTTCTCATATTAGGCGGTGGCGATGGCCTTGCCCTGCGAGAAGTTTTAAAATATGAAACTGTACTACATGTAGACCTTGTTGACTTAGATGGATCGATGATTGATATGGCTCGTAATGTTCCTGAATTAGTTTCTTTAAACAAAAGTGCATTTTTTGATAATCGTGTAAATACACACGTATGTGATGCAAAAGAATTTTTAAGCTCTCCTTCCTCTTTATACGATGTAATCATTATTGATTTTCCAGATCCAGCGACAGAGTTGTTAAGTACTTTATATACAAGCGAACTTTTTGCTCGTATAGCTACATTTTTAACAGAAGACGGCGCGTTCGTCTGCCAATCTAATTCACCGGCTGATGCACCTCTAGTATATTGGAGTATCGGTAACACAATTGAACATGCGGGATTAACTGTGAAAAGTTATCATACAATCGTTCCTTCTTTCGGAACTGACTGGGGATTTCATATTGCCGCTAATTCTACCGATGTACTCGATCAAATTGAACAATTATACGTAGTACCAACTCCTCGAACATTACCTTCCCTTCTTTTTCCTTTATTTCAATTTAAAGAAGAACATTTAGAACAACGTAATTTCGCTCTTCTAAACTCAGAATCGAACCTTATCCTACACCAATGTTACAAAAAGGAAATGGAGTTTTGACGATATCACAGGAAGGAGTGCTACCTTATGGAATATTCTACTTTCGGTAAGCATATAATAGTAGATTTGTGGGGAGTGGATTTTTCCCTGTTAGATGATATGTACTTTTTAGAACATCATTTAGTTCACGCTGCCGACCTCTCGGGTGCCCATGTTTTAAACGTAAGTACAAAAGAATTTGATCCGCATGGCGTTACTGTTTTAGTTTTACTATCAGAAAGCCACCTCTCTATTCACACTTATCCAGAAAAAAACTTTGCAGCAATCGACTGTTATACGTGCGGTACAACCGTTGAACCGCAAATAGCGATTGATTATATCGTAAGTATATTGAAACCAAATGAGATGCATATAAAAAGATTAATTCGTGGTATAGGAGAGATTGTAAATACTGATTAAATATCACTCTTACTCATTTGTAAAAAGGAGGAGTGTAAATACCATCAGTGGAACGGACATTCCACTGATGGTACAGACACATACATAAAGTGAAACTTTAATTAGTGGTTTTTTTGTTCATACCCCACTAATTATTAGTTGAACCAACCGGGCCTTTACGGACAGTTAAGCTCTCTCCTAACTTCCTTGCTCCAGCCACATTTTGAGGTGGGAGTTTTACTGCCCGTTAATGCGAGATAAAAAAACCTTGCATAAGCAAGGTTCATTCAGTCACTGACATCTTCCTATATAATTCTACAAATTCACTCGCTAATTCCTTCACCGTAATCGCATTCATTAAATGATCTTGCGCATGCACCATCAGAAGGGTAACTTCCGTCTTTTCACCACCAGCTTCTTTCTGTATGAGGTCCGTTTGTACACGGTGCGCCTCTTTTAATTCCTCTAACGCTTCTTGTAATTTCGCTTCTGCTTCTGTAAATTCCCCACGCTTTGCGCAATCAATTGCTTCCATTGAGCAACTTCTCGCATTTCCCCCATGCAAAATCAAATGAAAAGCTTTCGTCTCTATCGTATCCATTTTCCTTCTTTACTCCCCCTTTTCTTCCGCTACTTTTTGTTTATCCCATATTTTTAAGAACGGTAAATAAATGAAGAATGCAAGCGCAAAGTTAACAAGTTGTAAAACAACGCCTGAAATTTTCCCGCCCGATCCTAAATATCCACTAAAAAGAATAGGTGTCGTCCAAGGTACAGCAGCTCCACTCGGGCGAGCAACTAATCCCCATTCCATTGCAAAGTAAGAAACGATCGTTAACACCACCGGAACTAATATAAATGGAATTAATAAAATTGGGTTCATTACAATTGGCATACCAAAAGTTACCATCTCATTAATATTAAATATACCAGGTGCAATTGACAATCTCCCTAAACTTTTTAATTGCTGACTTCGTGCAAACAATAACATTCCGACAACTAAAGCTAGTGTTGCGCCGGAACCGCCCATATAAATCCATAAATCAAAAAACTGTGCGGTAATCGTATTTGGTACATCTTGCCCCGCTTGGAAAGCAACTCGGTTTTGATCCATTAACGATAACCAAACGGGACTCATTACACCACCAACAATAGTAGCACCATGAATTCCACACGACCAAAGAACGTGAACGAGAATAACTGCTATTATTGCGCCCCAAAGACTAGCACCAAGTACACTAAGTGGTTCCTGCAAAATTTGCCCTACAATATTATGGATACTGCCAAAAGAAGTATTTTCTATAATTAAGCGTACAATCCAAATAACCGTTACAACAATAAATCCTGGAACAAGTGCTGCAAATGAACGTGTCACAGCTGGTGGAACTGTCTCTGGCATCTTTATAATTATCTTTTTTTGTACAATAAACCGATAAAGTTCAGTAGATATAAGTGCAATAATCATTGCTACAAACAACCCTTGGCTTCCCATTAATGCAGCTGGGATAGCACCTTCTACAAGTACACTCTCTTTTGTACTTGGTATAATATATGCAACTTGAAATGGCGTCGCAAGTAAAAACGTCACAAGGGACAATGCTCCGGATGCTAAAGCATCCACTTTATAATATTCCCCAAGCCTGTAAGCGATTCCAAAAACAGCTATTAAAGCCATTATATTAAAAGTCGCACTAACTGGATACCCCAAAGCCCTCTGCCAATTCTCCCCAAACAAACCTGCCATAAAATCATTATAGCCTGGTATTGGTAATGCACTAATAATAAGGAAAAATGATCCAATGATTAAAAAAGGCATCGTTAAAATAATTCCATCTCGAATTGCTTGCAAATGCCTCTGCTCTGCAACCTTCCCTGCTACTGGCATTACATATTTCTCTAAAAACTGTATCATCTATCCCACTCTCCTCATGGTTTCATTGACAACGCTGCTTGCAAGATAGCTTCCCCATTACAAAGTCCGTAATGGACGGATTGAATGACATCAACAGGTACTCCTTTCCCCTTACATAATTCTTTCATTTTCGGTAATAAATAACGTACTTGTGGCCCAAGTAGCAGTACATCCGCTTCATCAATGTGACTATTTACTTCAGAACCTGATACAGCCCAAATCTTTACCTCTATTCCTCTTGCCTCTGCTGCTTTCTCCATTTTTGTAACAATCAAGCTGGAAGACATTCCCGCTGCACAGCAAAGCAAAATATTCATCCCGCTTCCCTCCCCCTTTTTCTAAACCTAAATTATGGTGCATCCCTTACCACCACTAGGTTACAAATATATATGTCTAGATTTCTAACTGTATGCCGAGCTTAAAAACAAAAATTTCTCGGTTTTCACGCTATTCCATCTATCAGTATTCTCCTAGTAAAGAGGGCTCTAACTCGCTATAATAATTCAGTATGATTTTTTATGATTGATAGGAGGGTATATTTATGAAGGCATATCGCTTTCCACTTATTTTATTATCTTCTATCCTAATTGGTGGTTTCATTGGTTATTTCATGGGTGCCGATGCCGTTGCTTTAAAGCCGCTTGGTGACATTTTCTTAAACTTAATGTTTACGATTGTTGTACCGTTAGTGTTCTTTAGCATCGCGTCATCTATTGCTAATATGGATGGATTAAAACGTTTCGGTAAAATTATGTCTAGTATGGCTGGGACTTTCTTATTTACAAGTATTTTAGCTGCTATTTTTATGATTATTGTCGTGAAAGTATTCCCGCCAGCACAAGGTGTTGTATTAGAATTAACACAACCTGACAAAGCTGAAAAAGCGGTTAGTGTTGCAGATCAAATTGTTGGTATTCTAACAGTATCTGACTTCTCAAAGTTACTATCTCGCGAAAATATGTTAGCACTTATTTTCTTCTCTATCTTAATGGGGATTGCAACTTCAGCAGTTGGTGAAAAAGGAAAACCATTCGCTACATTCTTACAAGCTGGTGCAGAAATTTCAATGAAAGTTGTATCTTTCATTATGTACTACGCTCCAATTGGACTTGCTGCTTACTTCGCAGCATTAGTTGGTGAATTCGGACCACAACTTCTTGGAACTTACTTCCGAGCAGCAATGGTATACTATCCAGCGTCTCTCATTTACTTCTTTGTATTCTTTACGTTCTATGCATACCTTGCAGGTCGCAAGCAAGGTGTACAAGTATTTTGGAAGAACATGGTCTCTCCTACAGTTACATCACTAGCAACTTGTAGTAGTGCTGCTAGTATTCCAGCGAACTTAGAAGCAACGAAGAAAATGGGTATCTCTTCTGATGTTCGTGAAACAGTTGTCCTTCTTGGATCTACACTTCATAAAGACGGATCTGTTTTAGGCGGCGTATTAAAAATTGCTTTCTTATTCGGTATTTTCAACATGGAATTCGAAGGACCGAAAACATTAGCAATCGCACTTGTTGTTTCTCTATTAGTAGGAACAGTAATGGGCGCTATTCCAGGCGGCGGTATGATTGGTGAAATGTTAATCGTTTCTCTATACGGATTCCCGCCAGAAGCATTACCAATTATTGCAGCAATTAGTACAATCATTGATCCTCCTGCAACAATGTTAAACGTAACAGCAGATAACGCTTGTGCCGTAATGACAGCTCGCCTTGTAGAAGGTAAGAACTGGATCAAAAACAAATTTGCTTAATAGATAGAAAGAGGATGCTCCTAACGAGCATCCTCTTTTTTTGATGTTAAGCCACTCCGCCACAAATTTGTTAAAATCTTCACAAATATTCCACATCCATTATCCATTCTCCGTACTATAATCATGTATGGAAAAGGAGATGGAAATAATGACTCAAAGCGCACCAGAATTTAAAGTTTTGCAAAGCATTGCATTCCTTGCTGTCGTTTTGCAAAGTTCGTTATTATATACAATGAATCAAGGAAATGTCTTACTTGAGCAATCTCTCATTATGGGCATGCTATTTAACCTTGCAAAGTTTTCGGCACCTGCATTCATATTTATCGTTGGATTTCATTTAATTCGTCACTATACAAAGCAATTAGTATACAAAGAATATATTTCTGAAAAAGCCGCACATTTACTCATTCCTTATTTCTTCTGGTCTATTCTTTACTTATTAACAACAAACGATATGATCACATTACAAGGCGGAATAAAAAGTGTATTACTCGGAACGGCTGCACCTCACCTTTGGTACGTAATTATGATGTTCCAAATTCACTTATTGTTCCCTTTGCTGTGCACACTATTTTATTGGTTTCAAAAACGAACAGAAAATAAAAAAGACATATATAAATATATGACCATCTTTGCTTGTCTATATTTCCTCTTAATGTGGTATTCTTCGCACTACATTTTTAATGGAGAGAAATTGACTAGCTCAACCATTTTACATTATACAGATCGTTCCTTCTTCTTCTATTCGTTCTATTTCGTCATGGGAGGAATCGCTGCTGTAGCACTAAAAACATGGCGGCTATTCGTCATGAAACATATCCCGCTTATCACAATCTTATTTTTCATCTTATTTTTATTCATCAATTATGAGTTATTTAGTTTTTACGGAGCAAACTCTATTCATTTAACCGTTTCGACTTATTTAAAACCGTCTATGTTTTTATATATCGTATGCGAAATTATTATACTTTACGTGCTATCTATTACAATCGTACAGAGACGCGGTTTCTTATATAAAGCTTTACGGTTTATCGGAAATTACACATATGGTGCTTATTTAGCTCACTTTTTCTTCTTGCAACTATGTACAAAGTTTCTTTCTTTATTCACAATGCAAGAAAACACAATATTATATAGCCTATTATTATTTACAATAACGGCCACAATCTCGATTTCAGCAATGGTCATTTGCAGTACACTACCATTTCATACATGGATTACAGGACCGTCTCCTAGGGCAAATGTGAGATGGGCAAAGATCGTACTTCGGAAAAATCATGAAAAAGTGTTCAAACCATATCTTTGATATAATAGAATTCCATACAAGAAAAGAAAGTAGGATACACCTATGATTAATCAAATTGGACAAATTATGTTATATGTAAATAATCAAGATAAAGCCGTACAATTTTGGACTGAGACAGTAGGGTTCCAAATTATTGCAGAAGAAAATAATGGACAAGGATTTCGCTGGATTGAAATTGCGCCAGCAAAAGAAGCAGGAACAAGCATCGTCCTTCACGATAAAGCGTTAATTGCAAAGATGCAACCTGAATTAAACTTAGGTACTCCTTCACTTATGTTCTTCTCTAACAACTTAGATCAACTATATAAAGATCTTTCTGAGAAAAACGTTACTGTTGGACAAGTTGTAGATTTACCTACTGGCAGAGCTTTTAACTTTGCTGATAATGAAAACAATTACTTTGCGGTAATGGAACGCAAATAAAAAAGAAGCTATCCGAAAAAAACGGATAGCTTCCTTCATTTTAAGAAACTTGTTCTGCATTCGTTTCCCTATGTTGTATATGGCTCGTGATCCAAGCAATTCCACCGGCAACAACAAGATAGCATAACAATATTAAAATTTGCATTTGTAATTGCGACCAATCTCCTAAAGAAATCACATCTTGTAGTCCTCTAAGAGAATGAGACATTGGGAGAAATTGTCCAATTTTGCTAAGAACAGCTATATTTAATTCTCCTGGGAAAGTACCCCCGCTCGTCGCTAACTGCAGGACAAGAAGCGTTACCGCTAAGAACTTTCCAACAAGACCAAATACTGTTACTAACATAAGAATAAACGTCATAAACGTAAAGGAAATAACGATACTTGATAAAACAAAGAGTGGCACACTTGCAACTTCTAATTTCATAACTCCTAGCACAACTACATCTACAAGCAATGCTTGAATAAGTCCAATTAAATATACCAATCCTAATTTATTAATAAAATGTACTGTTCCACTTACTTTCATATTTTGTCTACGGCCAAGCGGTAAAATATTCGACGCCATAATTCCGCCAACATAAAACGCAAGCGATAAGAAATATGGTGCAATACCTGAACCGTAATTAGGTACGTCAGAAACTGTTGACTTCACTAATTGAACCGGCTCTGAGAACATCGTATTGCGTGCATCATCATTGCGAACATCTGCTATCTTCGCTGCGCCCTCTCCTAATTTCGTAGAAAGTTCTTTCGCACCATCATCAAGTTTAACAAGTCCGTTCGTTAACTGATCAGCACCATGATTTAGCTCTGTTCCGCCACTCGCAAGTTGATTGACACCTTCTTGTAATGATGTAAATCCAGTTCCCCATTTCGTAAATCCACTAGCTAAATTCGCCGCACCATCTGCTATCTTTTTCATTCCAGCAGTAGCCTCATTTAACTTAACTCCGAATGTATTCATACCTTCTTCCATCTTATGTTGACCATCCGCAAGCTTCTTTGCACCTTGCGTCAATTGTTGCTGACTATTATTTAAGGTGTTTGTTGCTTTAGCTAATCCATTAGACGTAGCAATAATCTTTTGAAAAGCAGGGTCTTGCTGCACTTCTGGATGACTTTTCACGTACTCTTCTAATTGTTGTTTTACACTATTTGCTGCATTGTCCGCTTTCACTTGCCCTTCAGCAAGTTTCTCACTTCCGTTCACCCATTCATTTGTACCAGCACTTAACTCACTAACCCCTGATTGTAAAGTTTTTTCACCTTGCGTCAATAACTCCATCCCGCTATGAAGTGAGGTTGCTCCTTGACTTAGCTCATTTACTCCGTCAGTTAAGGCAGATTTGCTAGAAGCAAGTTTGTCACTTCCCTCTTTCACTTTTGCTGTCCCGTCACTTAAACGATGAATACCATCTGCAAGCTGATTTGCCCCGTTTCTTGCATCTGTCGTTCCTTCATGTAACTTTCCAGCACCATTACTTGCATCACTCAATCCTTGTGCTAAGTCTTGAAACTTTGAAAAGACACCTTCTGTATAAGATTTCGTAATACTATTTGAAATTTTTGTTTTCATATTTTCAACAGCTGTCGTTCCAATTTGCGCTGCTACAAAGTTTTTACCTGGATTCACTTTGTACTGCAGCTGCGCTGGTTCTGGTTTCTCATCCATAAGTGTACTTACCTTTTTAGAGAAATCCTCTGGAATCGTAACAACCATATAATACTTATCTTCTTTTAGTCCTTCATCAGCATTTTTTTCTGATACGAAATGAAAAGCCAGTTCCTTATTCTCTTTTAAATTTTTTACAAAATCGTCTCCTGCATGAATTGTTTTCTCATCCATTGCAGCACCTTTATCTAAATTTACAATCGCAACAGGTAATTTATCTAATCGTCCGTACGGATCCCAATATCCAGCTAAAAAGAATCCTGAATAAATTAAAGGAACAATTAATAAAAAAATTAAAGCGATACGTCCATGTTTATGGTGCCACATCGCTTTCCAATCTTTAAATATAAGTTGAATACCCTTCATGAAACATACTCCTTCTCCAAATTTAACACCATTAGAATGGTTTAACAGATTTACTATACACGTCCATTTCCATACTGTATAATACATCTTTAATTATCAATTCATTCCTTTTGGTCTATAGAAAGGAGAGTCAAAATGGAACTTCTTCAACTAAAATACTTTCAAACAGTCGCAAGATTAGAGCATATGACAAAAGCCGCTGAAGAATTGCATATCGCACAACCTTCGCTCAGCAAAACAATTGCTAGATTAGAAAAGGACTTAGGCGTTCCGTTATTTGACCGCCAAGGGCGACAAATTACATTAAACGCTTTCGGGAGAGTATTTTTAAAACGAGTAGAGCGCATTTTTCATGAATTAAGTGAAGGCGAACGAGAAATTAAAGATTTAGCTGGCTTACAACAAAGCTCTATTACGCTGGCTGTTTCTATTCCAAGAATATTACCAGAACTAATCGGTTCTTTTTTACTAGAACATCCTAACGTTCGATTCCAACAGTTTCTCGCATCTACTCCTTCTATGAAACGACAACTAGATAATATAGAAATCGATTTTTGCATTTCTTCTGTGCCAATTGAAGGCGAGGAGATTGTTTGGGAACCACTTATTACAGAAGAAATTTTCTTAGTCGTCCCTTCAGGCCATCGTTTATCAGGACGTGAAAGTATCTATCTGCATGAAGTAAAAGATGAACCGTTCATTAGTATGAACACTGGTTACGGATTTCGACACTTAACGGATGAATTTTGTAAAGAAGCTGGCTTCACTCCACATATCGCTTTTGAAGTAGATGAACCAACCGTGATTAGCGATCTTATTAAGCAAGGACTCGGCATCGCCTTTGTCCCAAGTTTAACTTTATTAAAAAACTCTACTTTAGCATTAAATAAGTTACGTATTATGGAACCCGTTTGTAAGCGAACGATTGGCTTAAGCTGGTCCAAAAAACGTTACTTATCGAAAACCGCCCAGCAATTCCGTGAATTCGTGATTGATTACTTCTCCAATATTAAGGCGTAAAATGATATCAATAAATAAAAGATGCCATCCCGATAGGGTGGCACCTTCTATTGTTCACTTTTCTCTAATTCTATTTCAGCTAAAAGCGGTAGTACGTTATCGAAAATATGCGTATTATTATTTTCACCTGTTACGTATCCACCGTAATATCTACTAAATACGTTGTCATTTCGGAATGTGGACATATGGTCATACAATTCCTTTGCAAACTTTGTATCACCTGTTTGTAGTACGTACAAAATTGTTAATCCGTAAGCGGCTGGTGATTCATACTTCACGGTTTGTTTTCCCGTTTCTAAATTGTAACGACCGTATAACTTTCCATCCTCCTGGAACTTCTTCTTTATAAATTCCAAATAAGCATCTGATGAAAGGCCACCTAAACTACGATGATATGCAACGTATGATTGGTCAATAAGATTCACTTCTTTATCGTACGTAAATGTACCATCTTCTTTATACTCTTTCGGGAATGTCCATCCATGCCTTGGGTAATCTGCTAAAAATTGAACGACTTCCTGATATTGCTGAGCAGAAACTTTCCCATACTTTTTCATATAAGAGAATGCGTGCGGATTTATATATGACGTTGTTGCAAAATCATTTTGTTTCCTTACATCTGCATCATAATAATCAACATAATAATTATCTTTCTTATTATAACGAATTACAGCATCACTCAATTGATCTGCCAAGTTTTTATAACGCTCTTCCTTGTACATTTCATAAGCGCGATATAACTGTTCTATAATACGAAGATCGTCAATAAGTGCATTTGTAGCTGATTGCATTTCTCCCTTTTCAGAGATTTTCCATAAAACAATTTGGTCCTTATGTACAAAGTTATTTTGAATAACCTTAACTTGTTCATCGAATAACGCTTGATCATCTTTATCCAATGTATATTGTAGCCAAAGTCCTGCTGATTCCGATAAAGCTTCACGGCCTTTCGCTTCATCGGTACCTGCTTTTGTATCTTCTAAACGATATGTAGCAAGCGTCCCATTCTCATTCATCATATGTCTTAAAATAAAATGCTCCGTACGGTTTCCTTGCAAAGCTGACCAAAATACAATTCCACCTAAAGCGATTAAAAGAATAACTCCAATCACTATATATATACGTTTCCGCAAACTTTTCACCTCCCTAGTAAGGCTATCCTTAATTTTACCAGAACATACGTAAATGTAAAAAAGACAATCTATTAGATTGTCTCCCGTTCCTCTATCCCTCACAAGCCTCTTTAGAAGGTCTATATAGCGATTCTACGAGTCGATCATACTCACTACGCGTAATCTCTTTATTATATAGCTTCAGTAATAAATCTCTATGCTCTTTTGAAAATGCCATCTTTTTAATGACTTCAGGATACATAAAACATCCTCTCCATTTCACATAAACTTCTTCACTCTAAAAACAGAACTTATGTTCGCATAAAAGATTATAAAATATTCCTGCCTAAAAAACAAACAAAATATTATTAAACATTAACTTCTTTCTATTCATAATATTCAATCATCATATTAACATATCCACTTTTTAAATACATATATATTTTTGGTAGTTTTTTTGAATAAATCTTCCAATTCAATCAGAAAATAATGGCAAAAAAGAAGAGGAGTTTACATATGGATACGGTAACATTAGCAAGAGCATTTTTCGGTTCTTCACTAGCATTCCACATTATCTTCGCAACACTTGGTGTCGGACTTTCATTGATGATTTTTATAAGTGAAATACTCTATCACTGGAAGAAAGATTCCGACTACGCCATTATGGCGAAAAGGTGGACAAAGGCTTTTGCCATCCTTCTCGGTGTAGCCATTCCAACTGGAACAATCGTTGGTGTGCAAATCTCACTTCTTTGGCCTGGTTTTGCCAAAATTGTTGGGCAGGTTATTTCTGTGCCCTTTCAAATTGAGATTTTCGCCTTCTTTTTAGAGGCTTTGTTCATGTCCATTTATGTATATGCAGCTGACAAACTACCTCCATTCATGAGATTAATCTCGTTATTCTTCGTCATGATTGGTGCCACGGCATCCGCCGTGCTTATTACATCAGCAAATACATGGATGAATACACCTGCGGGCTTTTCAATGGGACCAGATGGATCAGTTTTTAACGTTGATCCGTGGAAAGCTTTCTTTAATCCGAGTTTTGGCACAAGCGCATTCCACGTTGTGATTACAGCCTACGCAACTGGAGCTGCCGTCATTGCCTCTATCGCTGGATTTAAATTATTAAAGAAGAATTTAAGTGAACGTGAAGTGGCGTATCATAAAAAAGGGTTACTATTAGGACTCGTTGTAACATTTATTACAGGCGCTACGATGTGGCTTTCGGGACACGAATCGGCAATTGCCTTACATAAGCATTCCCCTGAAAAACTGGCATCTGCTGAAGCTTTATTTGAAACGACATCACATGCACCGTTATCCATCGGCGGCGTTGTAGATCCTAACACACTTGAACTAAACTATGCACTAGAAATTCCAAACATGCTTAGCCTACTAGTGGGACTAGACCCTAGCACCGTCGTAAAAGGTCTAAATGAATTTCCACAAGAAACATGGCCACCATTTTACACACATACACTGTTCAATTTAATGGTTGGCACTGCTGCCTTTACCTTTGCAGTTGCAGCAATTGCCCTCTTATATTGGTACTTTGTTTACCGAAAAAAAGGGGCCGAACTACCGAAGTGGCTTCTTTGGGGAGCTGCCGCATGTGGACCAGTTATGATGCTTGGCATTGAATTCGGATGGATTTTCAGCTGTAGCGGTCGTCAACCGTGGACCATTTACGGTATGCAACGTACAGTCGACGCTTCTACACGCGCTGATTTTGTCGGTCCTTTATTTATTCTATTCATCATTTTATATATTGGACTCGGTATTTTAACAGTCTTTGTGCTACGGACATTCTTTAAGAAACATCCGCTTACAAATGATTTACATCACGAAGGAGGCGATTCTCGTGCATGAGGAAAGTATTGCAATCATCATCTTATGGGCCCTTATTTTCGTATACAGTATATTAGGATCCATCGATTTTGGGGCAGGTTTCTGGGGCATGGTATACGCAAAACATCCAACGCTCGCTGCCAAGCTTGCCAACCGATACTTATCACCGACTTGGGAAGTAACAAATACGTTTCTCGTCTTTGTCGTTGTCGCATTTCTTGGCTTCTTTCCGAAAGCAGCCTTTACTCTTGCGACAGTAATGTTCGTACCCGTTATGTTAATTTTAGTACTCGTGGCAATTCGCAGTACATTTATGGTATTTGCTTATTCTCTGCCGAAGTACCAACACCTTCTTCGTATCATTTCAGGTATTACAGGGCTCTTAATTCCAGCTCTATTAATTACCGTTTTACCCGTTACAGAAGGCGCCTATATTACAATGTCTGAAGGAAAAGAAGTACTCCTGTATGGAAAACTTCTTTCTAGTCCTGTTATTTATTGTTATATGCTCTTCGGACTAACTTCGGAACTCTTTCTATCTTCTCTCTTTCTTGCTGATTTTGCGAGAGAACAAGGTTCAGAAGATGCATATAAAATTTATAGAAGAAACGCGATCATCCTTGGTCCTGCAACGCTCGTTACGGCGATTATCGCCCTCGTTGTAATGGATCCAGAAACACACTGGCTTATGCAAGGACTAATAAAACAATTCCCGTGGTTTACAGTTTCTATCGTTTTATTCGTTATCGGGTACTCTTCCCTTTGGTGGACAAACAAGAAGTATAGTACACTAGGATTCCCTCGCATTGCTGTTTTAGCTGTCGTCGCTCAATATGCATTTGCAAGTTACGCTTACGGCGTTGCGCATTTACCGTATATTATTTACCCTGATGTAACTGTATTTACAAGCTTTACAACGGTCGAAACATTCTATGCATTGCTTATTTTATATGCAATTGGGATCGCAATTTTATTACCAGGATTTATTTTCTTCTGGAACTTATTCTTGAAGGATCGAACTTTTTTGAAGGGAAAATAATATTGTGGGGGGCCTGTTCCAAAAGGTATTTCGGGATGGGCTCCCTTTGTCATGTTTTGTCGGTAAATCGATATATTTTAAAAATCGCTGATATATTTTGAGTTGCGCCGATATATTTCAATAATCGCTGATATATTTTGAGTTGCGCCGATATATCTCCATAATCGCCCATATAAATTTCATTTACTATCTTACTGCCCCAGTAATTTATAGACTCATCTCATAATAGTTATTTCACTAGTAGTGACACTTGTCCTCTAGCACGAAAAACACATATTCGCTTCATCCCATTATACGTCTAGTTCCTATTACTTTTTGCTGAATATACTACCATTATAAACTTGAGACAAGCTACATCTGTTCAAGGGAAAATAGAAAGGTAGGCAAAATATGAGCGTTGAAATATGGATTACTATTATTGTATTCTTCTTAACGATGATTGTTATCTTTTGGCGACCTCGTGGTTTAAATGAGGCGTGGCCGGCAGCAATTGGTGCTGGCATTATCCTGATTACTGGACTTGTATCAAAACCAGACGTCATGGACATTATTAGTAAAATTGGCGGTGCCTCTATAACAATATTAGCGACCATCGTTATGGCAGTTATATTAGAAAGCTTCGGCTTCTTCCACTGGTCTGCGGCGAAACTTGCAAACTTAGCAAAAGGTTCCGGTCGCCGTTTATACTGGTATATTCAATTATTATGTTTTCTTATGACTCTTTTATTTAATAACGACGGTAGTATTTTAATTACAACTCCCATTTTAATTCTTCTTCTAAAAAATCTTCAATTAAAACCACATCAACAAATCCCTTATTTATTAAGCGGTGCTTTAATCGCTACTGCATCCAGTGCGCCAATTGGTGTAAGTAATATCGTAAACTTAATCGCATTAAATATCGTGAATATGACTCTTTATATGCATACTGCTATGATGTTTGTACCTGCAACATTAGGGCTGTTGTTTATGTCATGGCTTATGTATACGGTTTTGAAGAAAAAACTTCCGAAAAAATTGCCTGTTTCTTCATATGATATCGAAGAAATATTCTTCACGAAAAACTTCCATCCATTAAAAGGAAAAAATTCTGTTGATACGAAACAAAAACGGACAAGATTTATGTTGAAAGTATTAGGCTTCGTCTTCCTTATGCGCTGTCTTCTATTCGTCGCATCCTTCTTATCTATCCCAATTGAAATTGTTGCCGTACTCGGCTCACTCGTTCTTCTCATCTGGAGATGGTACTACTTACGAACAAATCCTGTCGACATTTTGAAAAAAACACCGTGGCACATTTTAATTTTTGCTTTCTCTATGTACGTCATTATTTACGGGCTCCACAACGCAGGATTAACAACAGCACTTGTAAATTGGCTCGAACCAGTTGTAAGTCAGCATCTACTTTATGCTAGCTTTGCAATGGGCGGACTCGTTTCCCTCCTCTCCAACATCTTCAATAATCACCCTGCACTTATGATTGGTACTATTACATTAACTGAAATGGGACTAGACCCGATTACATTAAAAACGATCTATCTCGCAAACATTATTGGTAGTGACATCGGTTCACTATTATTACCAATCGGTACGCTAGCTTCCCTCATTTGGATGTATATCCTGAGACAAAACAAAATTAAAGTGAAATGGAAAGACTATTTAAGTGTATCCCTTATCGTCATTCCGCTCACAACAGTCGTCACATTATTTCTCTTATTCTATTGGGTACATCTCTTCTTCGCCTTATAAAGTGAAACTTTAATCAGCCCTAACCAATCGGGCTTTTATGGGCAGCCCGACCCCCGACCTAACTTCTTTGCTTCCGCTGAATTTTGAGATGGGGGTCTTATTGCCCACAAATAGCGGGATAAACGACAGAAGCCCACTTTGCTACCGTCTTAGCAAAGCGGGCTTCTTCTATATTTAAGTTAGGTACTACAGTGTGATCAATCAAGTAAAGAGGTGTAACGTATTATTGGTATAAATGACTACCAGTTTCTTTAAATTCTTTCGCTTTCTCTTTCATTCCTTTTTCAATTGCTTCTGTCGTTTCTAAATCATTTTCTTTTGCGTATTCACGAATATCATGTGAAATTCTCATACTACAAAACTTCGGTCCACACATGGAACAGAAATGAGCTGTTTTC
Source organism: Bacillus sp. TE9106W (assembly GCF_054062215.1). NCBI lineage: Bacteria > Bacillati > Bacillota > Bacilli > Caryophanales > Bacillaceae > Bacillus > Bacillus sp. TE9106W. Next base: position 45,798 of record NZ_JBSSFA010000021.1, on the reverse strand, counting down.
GCGCCTTCTGCTGGCAATGTTTCATCGTGATACTCCATCGCGCGTTCAGGATCTAAAGATAAATTAAATTGATCGCGCCAACGGAATTCAAAGCGTGCTTTTGAAAGGGCATCATCACGCTGATGAGCCGTTTTGTGACCTTTCGCTAGATCAGCCGCATGTGCAGCGATTTTGTACGTAATAACACCTTCTCGAACATCATCTTTATTTGGTAAACCTAAATGTTCTTTCGGCGTTACATAACAAAGCATCGCCGTTCCAAACCACCCAATCATCGCAGCTCCAATCGCAGATGTAATATGGTCATAACCTGGTGCAATATCTGTCGTTAACGGCCCCAGTGTATAGAACGGCGCGCCCTGACAAATATCAAGCTCTTTCTCCATATTTTCTTTAATTAAATGCATCGGTACATGCCCAGGCCCTTCAATCATCACTTGCACATCATGTTTCCAAGCAATTTTCGTTAATTCACCAAGTGTTTCAAGCTCAGAGAACTGTGCTTCGTCATTTGCATCTGCAATTGAACCTGGACGTAATCCATCTCCAAGAGAAAACGAAACATCATACTGCTTCATAATTTCACAAATCTCTTCAAAATGAGTGTATAGGAAGTTTTCTTTATGATGGAATAAACACCACTGTGCCATAATCGAACCACCGCGTGAAACGATACCTGTCGTACGTTTCGCCGTAATTGGAATATAACGAAGTAATACGCCAGCGTGAATCGTAAAGTAATCTACGCCTTGCTCCGCTTGCTCAATTAACGTATCACGATACACTTCCCACGTTAAATCTTCTGCAATTCCGTTTACTTTTTCCAGCGCTTGATAGATTGGTACAGTTCCAACTGGTACAGGTGCGTTACGAATAATCCACTCGCGCGTCGTATGAATGTTTTTACCTGTAGATAAATCCATAATCGTATCTGCACCCCAGCGAGTTGCCCACGTCATCTTCTCTACTTCTTCTGCAATAGAAGAAGATACAGCAGAGTTTCCGATATTCGCATTAACCTTCACATGGAAATTACGCCCAATAATCATCGGTTCTGCTTCCGGATGGTTAATATTCGCTGGTAAAATAGCGCGACCTTCCGCGATTTCCTTACGAACAAATTCCGGGTCTACTCCTTCACGAATCGCAACATATTCCATCTCAGACGTAATGATGCCATTACGCGCATAATGCATTTGCGTAACATTTGCACCTTTCTTCGCTCTAAGCGGTTTACGATCCATCTGCGGAAAAATAGGTGTATGTTTCGAAGCTACTTTCACACCATCATCCTCTGGTTTTACTTCGCGCCCTTCGTATGCTTCTACATCATTACGCTCCAGTATCCAAGAGTGGCGTGGCGCCTGCAACCCCTTTTCCAGCTCCACTTTATACGCAGGATCTGTATAAGGTCCGCTCGTATCATATACACGAATTGGCGGATTCGGAACGCCGTTTGTATCGCTTTGTTCAATCTCACGCATCGGCACTTTCATACCTTCTCGTGGTCCATCCACATACACTTTCTTACTTCCTGGTAAACTCGATTTCAATTCAATTTGCTCAGCTGAAACAGACTGTTTCATAACCTTTGTTGCCCCCCTGTACGTGACAAGGACGAGATATGGCCAGCGTATGCCAAAATAAAAAGAGCCAGGTCCATAAAAAAATAAGGACCTGGCTCATAAAGACATCATTATGTAAAGCCGTTAACTTCCCTACGCTGGTACGAGCCAGATCAGGTCCAAAGGGTTAAGAAGTTCACGCGCTTCTCTCTCAGCCTACGCATACGTTAGGCACCCCTAGTTTATCACTGATTTAATTTTCAATACTTTCTCATCATACACGATAATCTGAAAAATGCAAAGTTTATTTCTTTTGCTCTTTATGGAATCATCCACGTTAAATAATATGCCTGTACATACGTCATAATACCAACAATAATTACGAAGAATAAACTATGCTTTACTGTAAAGCGGAATAAATCTGATTCTTTTCCAGCAAGTCCAACTGCTGCACAAGCAATCGCAATCGATTGCGGAGAAATCATTTTTCCTGTTACACCGCCCGTTGTATTTGCTGCAACGAGAAGTACTTCAGATACACCAACTTGTTGTGCTGTAATTGCTTGTAAATTTGAGAATAATGCATTCGCTGACGTATCAGACCCTGTTAAGAATACGCCAATCCAGCCTAAGAATGGTGAGAAGAACGGGAATAACCCGCCAGTTCCTGCTAACGCTAATGCTAGTGTAGAAGATAGTCCAGAATAGTTTGCGATAAATGCAAATCCTAATACAAATCCAATAGATAGGATTGGCATTTTCAATTCACTTAAAGTTTCTTTAAATGTTACTGCTGCATCTTTTACACTCATTTTCAAAATCAGCATGGAAATGAGACAAGCAATTAAAATTGCTGTTCCAGTTGCTGATAATACATCGAACTTCAAAATTGCCTCGTAAGGCGTCGGTTTATTTACAATAGGCTCTGCTTTCATTACTAAATTGTGCAAACCTGGAATTTCAAACTTAAACACAAGACTTTCTAACGCGCCTCCTGGAGCAAATAATGCTTTAAAGAAACTTTGACTCCAAATGACTACCATAACCGTTAACACGATAAATGGAGACCATGCCTTTACAACTTTTCCTATCGTTAATTTCGGCATCGATGCCGCTGTTGTCGCAGCTGCTTCACTATTCGCTTGCCCTGATTGATAGATTTCTTTCGGTTGCCATACTTTTAAGAACAGCGCTAAACTAACTAAACTTACAAGTGCTGACGTAATATCCGGAAGTTCTGGCCCTAAGAATGTCGCTGTAATGAACTGCGTAATTGCAAACGAACTACCCGCTACAAGTAAAGCAGGCCATGTTTGTCTTACCCCTTTTAACCCGTCCATTAAAAATACGATAAAGAACGGAACAAATAATGATAAGAACGGTAATTGATGTCCAGCCATTTGTCCAATTTTATGTGGATCAATACCTGTTACTTGTCCAGCAACTGTAATTGGAATTCCCATCGCTCCGAATGCTACTGGTGCTGTATTTGCAATTAAACAAAGACCCGCTGCATATAAAGGATTTAACCCAAGACCTGCAAGAAGTGCTGCCGTAATCGCTACTGGTGCACCAAATCCTGCTGCTCCTTCTAAAAATGCTCCGAATGAAAAGCCGATTAAAATAACGAGTAAACGATGGTCATTCGTAATGGATAATACAGATGCACGAATCACATCGAATTGACCTGTTTTCACAGAAATTTTATATAAAAATACCGACATAATGATAATCCAAGCAATTGGCCATAGTCCGTATAAGAAACCATATCCGGTCGCTGCCATTGCCATCGTGAACGGCATCTTATAAGCGAATAACGCCACTAAAATTGTCAGTACAACTGTAATAAACCCTGCCACATACCCCTTCATGCGGAAAACTGCTAAAGCTAAGAAAAAAAAGATAATCGGAATAAGTGCGACCGCTGCCGAAATCCAAATGTTTCCGAACGGATCATAAACTTGTGTCCATGTGTTCATTATTCTCTCCCCCTAAAGAATCCCCTTTTAAATAGAATAACCTCATCAATAGACTATCAGGTCATCATACCTTTAAGCCTAAAAATAAAAAACGTTCAAGAAAACGTTTTCAATAACTTTCATTTATAATGTACCATAACAATTTCTATTTAAAAAGATTTTTTTGAAAATTTTATTATTTAACGAAAAAATCTTACAAAATCGTCATGTTCTTGTAATGTTCATCGATAGAAAGCTTGCCAAAACTATTGCATAATAATAGTATAACAACGGACATTATTTATGAGGTGATATATATGAACGGAAACAAAATATTAGCAGCTTTATCATACTTTAGTGTATTATTTGCCCCTATCTTATTCCCTATTATTGTGTGGATTGTGGGCAATGCGGAAACGAAACCACATGCAAAACGTGCTCTATGGACACACATTATCCCAAGTATCGCTACATTCATTGGCGTAACTATTTTAGGAATTATGGGTCTTGGATCTGATCAACCGGATGTAACACTGGGCATCGGTACAATGATTGTCTTATGTATTTGCGGAATCATTAGCTTATACTACTTCATTTGGAACATCGTGAAAGGTATTAAAGTACTGAAAGCTTAATTTTAAACAAACGTTTGATTAATAAGAAAAAACCGTCCCAAAATACTTTTTGGGACGGTTTTTTTATCTTCTGCGTTTCTTCTTTTTTCTCATCATTTTCTTGCGTCGCGTATTTACTTTATCCGCTATAATGTGAAGCGTGCTTGCTACAACAATCCCCATTACGAACGTTACAATTTCAACCTCATGTTCCTTCGCAATTCCTATTAAATTCCCGTCAAGCGCGATTACATTTAATAGGAATAAAAACGGAGAAAACACAATTAACATGTATGCAATACGAATCACATCACCAAGTATAATTGTGTGTGTAAAGAAAGAGCGATGCGGCATCACTTTCTTATACGGATACCAAAATATACGCAGGAATCCCCATTTATTATACGCATTACTATACGTATCTAAGTCCGGTGTTAAAAATGTAGTACCTACTAAAAAGCCAATTGCAAAAGTTAATAAAAAATCAAAATTTGTTAATCCATACGAAAAGAGCAGAAACAAAACAACCGGAAGGGATATTAAGTTTATTTTCGTATGCGTTCTTCCTGATGGCATAATGCACTTCCTCGCTTACGTTCGCCCTGTCACCATGTGACAGCTCTCACCTATTGATCTAATTTCTGATCGATAAAGGATGTGTCTATATCAGAACCAAACCATTCTGCCAACTTTACTCGTGCCTTATCTTTCACATCATCATTGACGTATAACGAAGCTTGTAATAGAGCAGCCATTAACGCCCCTAAATCATCCGTATAACCAATTCCAGCAACGAAATCTGGAATCGCATCAATCGGTGCAATAAAATAAGCAAGTGCCCCAATTACAATAATTTTCACTCGTTTTGGAACATCCGGTTTCTGCAAAACGTAAAACAATAGTAAACTTGCATAAATGACCGACTGTCCTGCCTGCTTTGCAACATGTTTTACTTTCTTCCAAAACGATTCAACTGAAAATTTTTGTTCCATGTAAAAGCCCCCCTATTTTTTAAAAGAAATAAGCTACAATATGTTTTCAGTAAAAGTTCATCAAATTTACACATAATCTATCAATGAACTTTCATTGTAACAAACAAACTAAAAAAGAACAAGTGTTCGTTAATTTTTACATACTTCCCTTCATATAATAGGTTTCTAGATAACCACTTCCCCGTTGTCATTTCTTATTTCTCAACAAAGAAAATTTTCACTTTCACTTAACATTCTGCTCTACCTTTGTTATATTTTCTAGTTGACGGACATATAAACGAATGTTAAAGTTTTCTCTGGTAGTGACAAATATCATACAAAAAATGTAAAATGTTATAGTGTTTCTCAGAAATGAATTTTGTTGTATAATACAGAAATGACGTTATGCTTATGAGCAACACAAGAAACTAAAAGGGTATGCATAGTTATAGTCGTATATGGGTGAATATAGAACCTCTAATTATGGCCAAGAAAACTATGTATTTTTTATTTTAGCATTTTTCGCTCCAAAATCGACCAAGCCTGATAGAGAAAGGGTGGAAATGAATGAAAGAAACCTTGAAATCACAATTTCAAAATGTGCGTTTCACTGTATTCGTAGCTTTAGCCGTATGGTTAAAGACATATCTTATTACACGCACAAGCTTTGATTTAAAACTTGAATCTTTCATGCAAGAATTCATTTTATTCCTTAGCCCATTAGCAGCATCATTACTGCTTGTTGGTCTTGCATTATTTGCAAAAGGGAAAAAACGTAACTATATAGCACTTGGAATTAATTTTGTTTTAACAATTATTCTTGTTGGTAACGTAATGTTCTACGGATTCTATAATGACTTCGTTACTTTACCAGTACTAGGACAAACATCTAACTTCGGAAGTTTAGGTTCTAGTGTAAAAGAATTGTTTAACTACAAAATCATCCTTGCATTTGCTGATATTATCGTATTCTTCATTTTATTGAAGAAGATGAAGAATTTTGCACCGACAGAACGTGTAGCACGCCCAATGCGTTCCCTATACTTCGTGTCAACAATTGCTATTTTCTTCGCAAACTTAGGACTGGCAGAAGCTGAGCGTCCTGAACTATTAACACGTTCATTCGACCGCGTTATGCTTGTTAAAAACTTAGGTTTATATGTACACCAAGTGTATGATCTTGGCTTACAAGCAAAATCAAGTTCACAAAAAGCATTTGCTGACGGTAGTAAGTTACAGGAAACAGAGAACTACGTAAAAACAACGCAAAGCAAACCAGATCCAAATATGTTTGGTACTGCAAAAGGGAAAAACGTAATTGTTGTCTCTCTTGAGTCATTACAAACATTCTTAATTGGTGCAACAGTTAACGGACAAGAAGTTACACCATTCTTAAACCAATTTACGAAAGAAAGTTATTACTTCGATAACTTCTTCCATCAAACTGGGCAAGGAAAAACATCTGACGCTGAATTCTTAGTAGATACTTCCATGTATCCACTAGACCGTGGTGCTGTATTCTTCACACACGGTAACAACGAATACACAGCAACTCCAGAAATTTTACGTGAGCAAGGATATCACACATCTGTATTCCACGCGAACAACGCAACGTTCTGGAACCGTAACATTATGTATCCGGCACTTGGTTATGACCGTTACTACAACGAGCTTGACTACAAGATTACGCCAGAAACAAAATTAAATTGGGGATTAAAAGATATCGAATACTTCGATCAATCTATCGATATGTTAAAAGAAGTGAAGCAACCATTCTACACTCGCTTCCTTACGTTAACAAACCATTACCCATTCACTTATGATGAAAGCACAAAATTAATCGATGAATACAATTCTGGTGATGGCGTATTTGACCGTTACATGGTAACTGCTCGCTATTTAGACGAAGCAATGAAACACTTTATTGAGCGTCTAAAAGCAGAGGGGATTTACGACAACTCAATTATCGTATTCTACGGTGATCACTACGGTATTTCTGAAAACCATAACCGTGCAATGGCACAGTTCTTAGGAAAAGAAGAAATTACTGCATTTGACCATATGAACTTACAAAAAACACCGATGTTTATTCACGTTCCAGGTCAAAAAGAAGGTAAAACAATTTCAAAACCAACTGGTGAAATTGACATTAAACCAACAATTCTAAACTTACTTGGTATAGATTCTACGAATCAAATTCAATTTGGTCATGATGTATTCTCACCAGAAAATAAAGGATTTGTTGTTCTTCGTGATGGTAGCTTCGTTACAGATAAGTACATGTATACGAACAGTACATTCTACGACCGTGCTACTGGCGAAGTTGTACAATTACCAAAAGAAGAATCTCAACCACTCATTGATCGTGCTCAAAATGAATTGAACATGTCTGACAAAATCATTGAAGGTGACTTACTTCGCTTCTCTGAAAGCAACAAGACAAAAACTGGTGAAGTAAAGACAGCTATTAAAGAAGAAAAGAAGAGCGCTGAGTAATCTCAGCCTCTTTTTTTTATATTTCACCATACAATCACTTATATTCATTAACTTTAACATTACATAATCTTTACCAAATATTCACATAGAGTTAATGAAACATCTCTATAATAAAATATGTAAACAAGGTTCTATATATTTCTTATCTCTCATCTGTAATAAGATCCCTTAAAGAAATATGTGAATCGTTTATTTCTACTTTCTTATAATTGTCTTTCAATATGTTTTGTTTCCATACACAAAACATTCAATAAGACGATGTCCCTATGAAAGATAGCTACCCTCCTTGTGCAGCATTCCATAAGAATGTTGCTTTTTTTTATTTAAAAGCAGGATTCTTATTTCTTATTTTCGAATTTGTATATACGAAATGTTGTAAATCACTACTACTTCTCTACCATTTACCAAAACATATACGTCATATGTAGAGAATTGCTTACATAAAAATTAGTATTGTGACTTCTTTACTTACGAAAGGATGGGATCGAAATTGGCATATGAAAGATTTGTACTTTGGAATGATGCAGTTATTGATACAACGAAACAAAAAACGTACATAGAACTTGAAGAAAGAGGCTTGCAGTTTGGAGATGGTGTCTACGAAGTTATTCGTCTATATAAAGGGAACTTTCACTTATTAGATCCGCATATCACAAGATTATATCGCTCCATGGAAGAAATAGAATTAACACTCCCTTTCTCAAAAGCAGAACTGATTACCCTACTTTATAAACTAATCGAAAATAATAATTTCCACGAAGATGGAACGATTTATTTGCAAGTATCTCGTGGTGTACAAGCTCGTACCCATACGTTCTCATATGACGTCCCTCCGACAATCTATGCTTATATTACAAAGAAAGAAAGACCAGCGTTATGGATTGAATATGGTGTACGTGCTATATCAGAACCGGATACGCGCTGGCTACGCTGTGATATCAAATCATTAAATTTATTACCAAATATATTAGCTGCTACGAAAGCGGAACGAAAAGGTTGTAAAGAAGCCCTTTTCGTACGAAATGGTACTGTAACTGAGGGAAGTCACTCTAACTTCTTTCTCATTAAAAACGGAACTCTTTACACACATCCAGCTAATCACCTTATTTTAAATGGCATTATTCGTCAATATGTCCTTTCTTTAGCGAAAACCCTTCGTATTCCAGTACAAGAAGAGCTTTTCAGCATTCGTGATGTTTATCAAGCGGATGAATGTTTCGTTACAGGAACGACGATTGAAATTTTGCCGATGACTCACCTTGATGGAACCGCAATCCAAGATGGTCAAGTTGGCCCTATCACTAAAATGCTGCAAAGATCATTTTCTCAAAGTCTGTTACAATCCAACATGTCATCCTCTTAAACACGAATAATTTCTATCCTTTCTACATTCAATATATGTATTTAAATGGAAATCAAGGTATAGATTTATGCCTTGATTTTTTCTTGTAATCGTTTTGTCATATTCAGATTCCCGCATAAGTCTTGACAGTAATCGACATGCTCTTTAGAATTTTTAACAGTTGGTAAATATTTCTTCACTACATTACAGACAGAAAGGAATCGACAAATTATGAAAAAATACCTTGCCGGTCTTGCGGCAGTGTCTGTAGCAGGAGGAGCAGCACCTACACTTGATAGTGTTCAAGCTGCCCCTGAACAAAATACACAAAAAACTGCTACAACTGTCCAAGCTTCTGCATCAAACAGCTCATCTTATACGGTAAACGCTAGCGTATTACATGTTCGTGCAGGATCAAGTACTTCTCACGACATCATCTCTCGCGTTTATAACGGTCAATCACTAAACGTGATTGGCGAAGAAAATGGTTGGTACAAAATTAACATTAATGGAAAAACAGGCTTTGTTAGTGGTGAATTTGTATCAAAAAATGGTGCGAGCAATTCAAATGTAAGTACAACAGGTGGAAACAATAAAGTTACTGCTGATGTATTACGTGTACGTACCGCTCCTAACACTTCTAGTTCTGTTTCAGGACGTGTATATGAAGGACAAACATTAAACGTAATTGGTCAAGAAAATGGTTGGGTAAAAATCAATCATAATGGACAAGTTGGCTATGTAAGTGGCGAATTCGTATCTGGTGTTTCTTCTAATGCAGGTTCTTCAAACAGCAATACGAATAATAACAACCAAGAGTCTGTAAAACCAGCAAGCGGAAACTATACAGTAAATGTATCTTCCCTTCGTGTTCGTACAGGCCCTAGCACTTCTCACACAACTGTAGGTTCTGTTACAAAAGGACAAGTAGTACAAGTTGTTGGCGAAGTGCAAGATTGGTTCAAAATCAATTATGCAGGTCAAACGGCTTACGTAAGTAAAGACTACGTAACAAAAGGCGGTTCTAGCGATAACGTTACACAAGGAAACAACCAAAATAATAACCAAAACAATAATGTAACTGTTCAAACTGGTGGTACTTACGTTGTTAACGCAACATCTCTACGCGTTCGTACAGGTCCTGCTACTTACCATAGCGTAATTGGTGGCGTATTAAATGGTACGACATTAAACGTAATTGGCTCTGAAGGTAGCTGGTTTAAAGTTAACTATCAAGGAAAAACAGGCTACGTTAGTAGCGAATTCATGAAATTCGTTAAAGGTGGCACTACTACTCCTGAGCAACCAAAACAACCTGAACAACCTAATCAAGGTGCAATTGGTGACTACTACATTAATGCTTCTGCCTTAAATGTACGTAGTGGTGAAGGTACAAATTATAGAATCATAGGCGCACTTCCACAAGGACAGAAGGTTCAAGTAATCTCTGAAAACTCTGGATGGAGCAAAATTAATTACAACGGTCAAACTGGTTATATCGGAACACGTTACCTTTCTAAAACACCAGTTGGAGGCGCTGTAGATAATAATAAGCCTAACAACAACCAAAATAACAATCAAAACAATAACAACAATACAGGTAATAATAGCGGCAACAGTTCTTCCATACTTGCATATGCAAAAGGAATGCAAGGCGTACCATACGTTTGGGGCGGAACTTCTGCTAACGGTGTGGACTGCAGTGGCTACATCTACCACGTATTTAAGAAATTTGGTCATAACATTAGCCGTCAAAGTGTTGCGGGATATTGGGGTAGCCTACCACAAACTTCAAATCCACAACCAGGCGACTTAATTTATTTCCAAAACACTTATAAATCGGGTCCTTCTCACATGGGTATTTACCTTGGGGGCGGATCATTTATTCAAGCTGGAGATAAAGGTGTAGCAATCGCTTCGTTAAGTAACTCTTATTGGAAGAGCCATTTCTTAGGATACACGAAAGCACCTTAATTAATAGTTTCAAAGCCTTCTAGATTACTAGAAGGCTTTTTTTAATGTGTGTCACCTATCCCTCAAAAAAATAATGTATCTATTTTCCTATTTCATACACTATATTCTACAATAATGATCCATAACGTTATCATAATGTATATTTTCACATAAAAAACATAACCTATTTCATGCCTATTCATTTTATATGTGTTTTTTTAAAGAATTTTCTTTTTATTTAAACTTTTCGTTAGACGTTTGACCTCCGATGTCCATTATGATAAGTTACTTAAGATGTTATATTTGCAGAAGTATAGACAACTGTTTTATACATTTTTTTACTATGAGGAAGGAGCATACACTGCATGAATCTTTTATGGGGAATTGGCGGCGTGATTGGAGTATTAGCAATCGCTTTTTTACTATCTTCCAACCGCAAAGCTATTAATTGGCGCACAATTTTAATCGCGCTAGCATTACAAATGTCATTTTCATTTATCGTATTACGCTGGGATGCTGGAAAAGCAGGTTTAAAACACGCTGCAGATGGCGTTCAAGGATTAATTAATTTTTCTTACGAGGGAATTAAGTTCGTTGCTGGGGATTTAGTCAACGCAAAAGGCCCTTGGGGATTTGTTTTCTTCATTCAAGCACTACTTCCAATCGTATTTATTAGTTCATTAGTAGCAATCTTATATCATTTCGGTATTATGCAAAGATTTGTTAGTGTCGTTGGTGGCGCATTAAGTAAACTTCTTGGAACTTCTAAAGCAGAAAGTTTAAACTCAGTAACAACTGTATTTTTAGGACAAACTGAAGCTCCAATCTTAATCAAACCTTACTTAGCACGTTTAACAAATAGTGAATTCTTCGCTATTATGGTAAGCGGTATGACAGCTGTTGCTGGATCAGTTCTTGTCGGTTATGCAGCAATGGGTATTCCGTTAGAACACTTATTAGCAGCAGCAATTATGGCAGCTCCATCAAGTTTATTAATTGCGAAACTAATTATGCCAGAAACAGAAAAAGTAGATAATAACGTTGAACTTTCTACAGAACGTGAAGATGCAAACGTTATTGACGCTGCGGCACGTGGTGCATCTGAAGGTATGCAACTTGTTATTAACGTAGCAGCAATGTTAATGGCTTTCATCGCATTAATCGCTTTATTAAACGGTTTATTAGGATTAATTGGCTCTCTGTTTGATATTAAACTTAGCCTTGATTTAATCTTCGGTTACTTACTATCACCATTTGCAATTTTAATCGGGGTTTCTCCTGGTGAAGCTGTACAAGCAGCAAGCTTTATCGGTCAAAAACTTGCAATCAACGAATTCGTTGCATACGCAAACTTAGGACCACACATGGCAGAGTTCTCTGACAAAACAAATTTAATTTTAACATTCGCAATCTGTGGATTCGCAAACTTCTCTTCTATCGCAATTCAATTAGGTGTAACAGGAACATTGGCTCCTACTCGCCGTAAACAAATTGCACAATTAGGGATTAAAGCAGTTATCGCTGGTACATTAGCAAACTTCTTAAATGCAGCAGTTGCAGGTATGATGTTCCTATAAAATAAAGCAAAGTCCCCTCTTTCTAAAGAGGGGACTTTGCTTTATATTTTCTCGATATATATTAAATACTTTATGTAGAAATATAAAGACATTATGATACAATAATTAGTAAGTCTGTTTATTTTTTCTTACAAAAGAGAGATACTACTTGTTGTTGCTCTACAAAATAACCTAGTCATCCGGTCTATTTCTTAATAATTGCGCATACTACAAGTATCCTTGCATGAATTACCTTTAAGGAGGAAAGTTTTGTGAAAGATAACTACTATAAAGTCCTCTCTATGTGGATTTTACAAATTTTATTTTATTTTACAACTGTACATGTAACTCAATATGAGCATGCTCTCATTTTTACAATCATATATGTAATTGTTAATGTACTATTTCTATTTTTGCCTGATAAAACTGCATTTGTTCTCTTCATATTAGGAACCATTATTTCGGTATTCTACCTATTCTACCAAGCATGGCTTTACTTATGGAGCACATCAGATCAATGGCAATACATTATTACTCACTTCCTAATGGCAGCAAACTTCTTCATTGTATATATCTCCACTCATCTATTAAAGAAGGTTATTCATGAAAATAAAGAATTAACCGAACGTGTGAGAACGTTAGAACAATACATTGGAGAATCGAAATTATTAACAAGACAAGAATTCGAAAGACGACAAGCATTATTAATCAATGCAATGAATCGTCGTAATGAAACAGGCGTTATGATTTATTTTGACTTCACTTCCTTTAGTAAATATACGAAGGAAAGTGTTATGGATCGCGTAGCTTCATTATTAGTTGGAACGATAAGAGCTGACTTTGACCTTGCTGCTAAATATGATAATAATACGCTCGTTATTTTATTACAAAATACAAATGAAGCCGGTGCTGACATTGTAATGAACCGCCTAAAGCCAAAAATGGAGCAATGGCTTGCTGCTGAAGCAATCCAAGATATAAAAATTTCACGCGAGCAAATTGGAAACAAAGGACAGACGTTATTATGATGACACTCGTTATACTTCTTTTATTCCTCCTGTTTTGCGTACTTGTTTTTTGGATTAGCATCACATTTTCGATTAAGTATGTACTTATTTTTACAGCCTTTCTATTCTCTGGCTTACTTGTTTACTATTCTTTCTTAACACTTGCAGGTCTAGTTCACCGAAATAGTAAACGAAAAGATCGTACGCTAGAACATTACCCAAGCGTCGACATTTTAATACCAGCTCACAATGAAGGGGTTGTTATTAAAGATACTTTAGAGGCGATGGCGAAGATTGAATATCCAGGCAAACTAACTGTTTATTTATTGAACGATAACTCGCAAGATGAGACACCTGAAATTGGCGATGATTTTGATAAAGCTTATGCTCATATTCGTCACATTCGCGTTCCACCTGGTGAACCAAAAGGAAAATCACGTGTATTAAACTATGGCCTTAGTATTTCAGATGGTGAATACTTCTGTGTTTATGATGCAGATAACCAGCCTGAACCACATGCACTACGAATGCTCGTAGAACACGCTGAAACAACCGAGGATGCTGTTGGAGCTGTTGGACATGTTCGTACTGTAAATGAAAACAGAAACTGGCTAACACGAATGATTTCGTTAGAATTTCAAATCTTCCAGCTCCTTATGCAATCCGGACGCTGGTTACTATTCCAAACAGGTTCATTAACAGGAACAAACATGCTTCTTCGCCGCGCTGCATTAGAGGAACTTGGCGGCTATGATCCTTATGCAATTGCAGAGGACGCTGAATTAACATTACGAATTACACAAAAAGGCTATCTTTTACCAATCGTTCCAGAATCGGTTACATGGGAACAAGAACCTGAACATTTAAAAATCCTTATTAAGCAGCGTACACGTTGGCTCCAAGGGAACTTGTACATTTTAGAAAAAATGTTTTCTTCATTAAGTTTCTTTAAAGGAAAACTTCTCGTCCATTCTTTACAACAAGTTTTAGTGTATGTTGTATTTTGGTTATTCTTAATCATTTCGAACGTTTGGTTTGTAATTGGGTTACTCGGGATATTCCAAATTCAATATAGCATTCCGCTACTATTCATGTGGTATGTCGCATATATTACATATGTTTCTCAATTATTTAGTGCCCAGAGTGTGGAACGAACCTTTACACCAACTAATATTTTTATTAGTGTTATCATGTACTTTACGTACGCACAGCTCTTTACGTACTTATTCATTCGTAGCTTAATTTTATACTTACGTGCAAAGAGCAAGAAACAAGTCATTGGCTGGGACAAAACTGTTCGATTCAAAAAAGATAAATAATAAAAATAAGCACAGAGCGCCGTATGCTCTGTGCTTATTTATTGCCGTATAAAATATATATCAGACAATACCCCTTAGCTGAAAGTAATTTCACGTCCATCCCCCAACGAACGATCGACCTTCATTTATATACGAAAAAGTGATTGCTATTTTTGTAGAACCAATTGCTTCTCTTGTTGCTCTTTACGCGTTTCAGTCTTAGGTTCCGTGCTTTCTTGGACACTACGATGTGCCACACGTTTCAAACAAATATGCTTCCACTTTCTTTCGTAACGTTTCATTATTCTAGATGTCCCCCTTGAATACGCTTTAAAACTATTTGAAATCGCTTACAGGAAATAATATAGCACATATATATAAACGTGACAACACATTTCCGACAATTTTTTGTCAAAAATACGAATAGAATTTGCAAAACATCGAACATTGTCGAAATATATCGATTTTCATTCGTATAAAAGGCATACTACTAATATAGTAAAGTATTTTATTTCCCTTACTTGCAGTTCAAGTCCCTTCTATATAAAAAAGAGCTGATACATAATCAGCTCTTTTTCCTTCTATTATTTATGACGCTTCATACGTCCTTCTTTTTGTAACTCTTTAAATAAGGCTGCCATCATAAAGAAAATAACGAAGACGAATGGGAATGCTGCAATGATAGCTGCCGTTTGTAAGGCCTCTAAGCCACCTACATATAATAAGATAGAAGCTAGGGCTGCTAAAACGATACCCCAGATCATTTTAATGCGGTTTGGCGGATTTAAACTACCATGTGTCGTTAACATCCCTAAAACGAATGTCGCTGAATCTGCAGATGTAATAAAGAATGTAGAAATAAGAAGAATAGCTAGTACAGATAAAGCTGATCCAAAGCTTCCCATCTGGTCAAACATAGCGAATAACCCGACTTCTGTTCCCATCTCTTTCACTTTTTCAAAAATATGTGCATCACCGAACAGCTCCATATGAATACCAGTTCCGCCGAAAACAGAGAACCAGAGGGCACCAATTACGGTCGGTACGAGTAACACACCGATAACAAACTCACGAATGGTACGTCCTCGTGAAACACGAGCAATAAATGTACCTACGAATGGTGACCATGCAATCCACCATGCCCAATAGAAAATTGTCCACGATTGAATCCATTGGTTTCCACCTTCATCTAATGGACTTAAACGGAAGCTCATGCTTGGCAATTCCTGAATGTAAGCACCAATCGTTGAGGTGAAGTAATTCATGATAAAGTTTGTTGGACCCGCAAATAATACAATAATCATAAGTGCAAATGCCAAAATAATATTCGTATTACTTAAATATTTAATTCCTTTATCAAGACCTGTTTGCGCAGATAACATAAATAACACTGTTACGATTGCAATAATAACTAACTGAGTCGTTAATGAATTCGGAATAGATGTTAAATAACTAACACCACCTGCAATTTGTTTCGCACCAAGACCTAATGATGTTGCCACACCAAACACAGTCGCGAAAACAGCTAACACATCAAATAAATGAGCAATACGTCCATGGTCCCCGCCTTTAAATAACGGTCCTACTGTCGCACTAATTGTACTTGCTTTTCCTTTTCTAAAAGTAAAGTAAGCAATACAAAGCGCTACAAATGCATATAGTCCCCAAGGATGTAATCCCCAATGGAAAAATGAAAAACGAAGTGCAAGACGTGCACTTTCCTCAGTTGCACTCTCTCCAAACGGAGGTGCATACAAATGGTTTAATGGTTCCGCAACGCCCCAGAAGACTAAGCCGATACCCATACCAGCACTAAATAACATAGCAAACCATGTCATATAACTATAATCAGGCTCGTCATCATCTTTACCTAAACGAATAGAACCGTATTTCGAAACAATTAAAAAGATAGACACACCTAAAATAATAGAAACAGAAATAATATAGAACCATCCAAACTTACTAACTAATGCAGTTTGAATTGCGGTTGTTACATTTCCCAGGCTACCTTTTCCAATAATAGATTCGGGAATAATCCCCCAAAGTGTAAATGCAATACATAATGTTAATGAAACGATGAATGTTTTTGTCAGTTTCCTCATCAAATCCCCCTTCGTAGGTTTCACTTTTGTAAATAACATAAATTCCGATATGTAAAATCGGATAGAAAACTATGATTTTTGTGGTGATTTTCTTACTTTCACCTTCACCAATTCGAATTCTTATGGACAGCCTTACCTTCCGTATAACCTTTTCACTCTGCAAGAGCTATAAGATCGAAATACTGCTGTCAAATTGTGCGAGAAAAATGCGGATGGGAATGTATTTCCCCCAAAAAAGGTGTGTTACAGATGTAAAAAAGGGCATTTTTCTTCCTTGCAACCCTTTCTTTTTGTAACAATTATGCGGTTTTTTTGCTAGTATATAGCACGTGTTTATAGTTTCACAAATGAAATGTTTATGTTTATATAACTATATTACCCATAAAACGGTAAAATACTCAAGGAATGTAATCGTTTAGTAAACATCATGTAACACTCCTGTAATGTTTTTATTTACGCCGAAAACAATATGTTGTATTAAATATTTTGAATATAAGTAGAAACCTACTAATCATATAGAGTGAAAAACGCTTTCCTATATTTTTTGTTATATTACAGCATGTTAACGACTTATTACGAATGGTTTGTAATTGTGTGTTTTCCCGAAATCCGAAAAAATCTGTTGCTATAATGAGGACACGAAAACAAACGCAATGGAGGCTATCATGAAAAAATTAATTGGAATAGCAACAGCAGCAGTTTTTGGTCTTGGGATTTTCACATCATCTGCTAATGCAGAAACTGTTGTAACAACAGACGTACTAAATGTACGCGAAAACCCTACTACTGAATCAAAAGTTGTCGGTAAATTACTAAACGGTAATAAAATAGATGTTCAAAATACAGAGAACGGATGGTCAAAAATCACTTTAGATGGTAAAGACGCATTCGTAAGTGCAGAGTTCACAAAAAGCATCTACTACGTAACAGCTAACGTATTAAACGTACGTGCTGAAGCGAACACAGACTCAGAAATTCTTGGAACGTTGAAGAAAGATGATATGATCGAAACAACGAACCAAGTACAAAATGAGTGGTTACAATTTGAATATAACGGGAAAACAGCTTACGTTCACGTTCCTTTCTTAACAGGTACAGCACCTGTTATTGAGAAACAAGAACAACCTGCTCCTGCTAAAGCTGTAGCGCCAGCTAAAGCACCTGCAGCACAAGCAAAACAAGCTGCTAAGCCTGCTGTAAAAGCTGCTAACACTAGCGCACCTGCTGGTGGTCGTGAGTTAACAGTTGTAGCTACAGCATATACAGCTCATCCGAGCGAAAACGGTGGCACATACGGCGGCCGTGTATTAACTGCAATGGGTCATGACTTAACAGCGAACCCAAACATGAAAATGATCGCTGTTGACCCGAAAGTAATCCCATTAGGTTCTAAAGTATGGGTAGAAGGTTACGGAGAAGCTATCGCTGGAGATACTGGCGGTGCAATTAAAGGTAACCGTATCGACATCTTACTTGGCTCAGACAGCGCCGCTAAAAAATGGGGACGCAAAACTGTTAAAGTGAAAATTTTAAAATAACCAATGACTGCTAAAGCCGGTTCTCTTTGTTGAGAGCTGGCTTTTATTTTTTTATAATAGCTATAAGGAGGCTATACTCATGAATGTACAAGCAAAAGTAGACTGGATCGGTACACCAAAACCGTATATATATAAAGATGAAGTAACATATGATGCTACTTCCATTGACTTTTCACTCGCCGGTGATGACAACCGCTATAAATTAATTGTGCTCAGCTTTGAAGAAAATACACATTACAAATTTGTCCAATATGGAATCAAACCCGGCTCACAAAAGCCGTTCCCTATCGATATTCCATTTGAACACAATATGGTACCAATTATAGAACAAATATTACATGATCCATATGTACAAGCGATATTAAAAGAGACGCGCTCATAATTGTAAAAAAAATATATCAACGATTTTCCGAATATATCTATCATAAATCGCAATATATCAACGATTTTTCACTTATATCTATCATAACTTACAATATATCAACGGTTTGACACGAAATATTGAGTAGCTACAAAATAAAGAGGCTGTTCAAATATTGAACAACCTCTCTCATATTAACGAGTTGGACCAGATATTTCCTCTGACTTAAGCGTATTATTCGCTCCAAGAGAATGGTACAATATCTTTCCATTTCCATTCACAGTAACGATATGGTCATTATTAAAGCTTTTGAACTTCACAGAGCCATCACCGTAACGAATATGATATTCTTCATATGTTGTTACTTTATATTTCGTAGCACTTTGACGCTCTACATTACGAATTTCCATTGTTAATAAATCTTCTGTAATTCCTTTTTTGTGTAAATATTGTATATAATCACGGTCTTCCTTGTACGATTTCCCGCTCTTATCATAATTATTTTCAATTAGGCTAAAATCATTTAATGAAATCGCACGCACATTATCATAAAGATGATTTCGTACAAAGTCACCGACAGCCGAACTTGATGTTTCTTTCGGGAATTTTAAGTAATATGTACTTTGATCTCCAATTTTAATACTTTCAGATTTCACTACACCAAAATCAGTAGCTTTCTCTAAGTGTACCTCCACTGTTTCGTCTGTCGATACAGGACCAAGATTATAACTTCCGTAATTTAATTTCCCACGTTTTTTACCGTTCACAAATACAGTTGCATCATTTTCATCAGAAGAAATTGTTACATACTTTCCTTCAAGTGATAACTCGACTTCTACTTTCCCACTCTGTTCATCTGCTAAATCTACTACTTCTTCTGTTTCTAATTCAGTCAGTTCAGTCTTCGCAGTCGCCTTTACAACATACGTACCTGGGAAGTATGGCCCCAATTCTTTCGAAGTTTTATCACTAGAAAGTTCGGTTTCTTTTTTGTCATTCACATATATTTCAGCATTTTTTGCAGTTGTGCTAACTCTCATGTAATAAGATTTCATACTGAACTTATACTTCGGATATAAAAACCACTCTTTTCCGTCTTCGACAATTTGTCCATCTTTAAAGGACGCTTTATCTTTTACTAACTTTTGATTTATAGTCTCTTTCTGTAAATAAGATAGTAGTTCTTTATTATACGAAGGATTCTCTTTTAAATAACGCATGTACGCCTTAATATCTTCTATCTTAATCTTTAAGCTTGGATCATCTGCTTTCACAATTTCATCAATTGCATTTACATCTTTCTTTTGGAATGCTTCAATCATCACATTCACTTGCTTTTCTTTTGAAAACTTATTTGCTCCAAATTTATAAGCCCCCAATAATACAGCGGCAACGATGAGGAAACCGATGAGGAAAAATAAATTTTTCTTACTTTTCGCTGGTTTTATCTCATTTTGTACTTCTGTGTATGAAGCAGCATTGTTATCAACAATTACTTCAACTTTGCTTCCGCATTCAGGACAAAAGTTCAAATGGTCTGCAACGTTCTTTTTACATGTTCCACAAAACTTCAACATGCTCTCCCCCTATTTTTTAGCTAATTTCATTCCAGCAAATGCCGCCACATATGTCACAATAAAACTAAACATAGTTAAATATATAAATGAATTTTGCATAGATAATACAGTACCGCCCGCTCCAAATAAATCCATTACATTTCCAGATACATCAATTTGGAACTTAGAAATGATGTTCATTACAATCATCATAATTGTGTAAGAAGCACTACAAACAGCTAGTGTGATATACATGTTCGCAGTTGGTAATTTCACTAATTTCCTCCCAGTCATGAACATAAAGAATACCGGAATAATAAGTAGCAATAAACCGTAATGGAATGTACCATTTACTTCTTCTACTTCAGCGAGATCCTCTTGATTTCCGCCTTGTGCAACTACAATATCCTTCATTCCGATACCATTTACAGAAATACCTGACACAAATGAAAATACTAATTTGTTATCAGATGCTTTCTTACTAAACTTTTTAAATTCATGATCCAATGCTGGACTTTCTACTTCTAATGGAGAAAAATGAGCCATACTCCATAATTGAGGTGTTAATTCTAGCGCTAATAATACACCTTGTGTTTTAGATTCTTTCATTTCTTTTAACGGTGTAGCACCGTCTTCTACATTACTTACTAACGCTACAGCTAAGATGCACATTACTACCGCTGTCACTAAAAAACCTTTTATCATAGATGAAATTCCATAATAAATAGACGCTCCATATGGCATTAACTCTTGAAATGCTGCTGCCATATTGTTTTTGCTTGTATGAGCAATAAATCCTACTAAAGTAAATAACGTTCCGCATACAAAACCGCTTAGGAAGCTCTTAATTGCTGAATACCCAACTGTAATCTTACCTGCATCCGAGAATGGAATTGTAACAGATTGTGATGCTATAAAGCTTATAATGAATAAAAAGACGCCGTAAATAATACCAACTGTTGCCGCTATAAAAATTTGATCTTTAATCGTTTTTGCAACATGCTGTTTTCCTAACCATATTCCTGTTCCAGCTAAAATAATAAATGGAATGATTAATAATAATGTAAATGGAGTATGCCAAGATAAAGATAATATCAATCCACTATCATCACTAGCTGTAAAACCAAGTAAATGGTAATTTAACAACGTAGCAGTTGTACTTGCATAAAAGCTCGGCAACATTTCTAACTCTTTCGCAAATTTACTCATCATCTCACTTAATATAGACGCAAATAATACACTACCAATCCATCCTGCAATTAACATGAGAATACTTGCAACAGCCCCACCAATAAAACCTGTTTTTAACACGGCTTTATCTGCTTTGAATTCAACATTAGGAGCACCGTCCATCGTAGGTAATTTTATAGCCTGTTCTTTTTTCTTTACAACAAATAACGAGTGCCCACACTTTTGACAATATAAATTCTGCTGAGCATTTTCGGTACCACAGCCTTTACAATATTTCGCATTATCTTGTTCTAACGTTACTACATCAGTAGCTCCAGCCATCTCCATACTACCTTCATTTGGGCAATAATTTACTTCTTCACCATGTTGCTTTCCGCACGTGCGACAATACATCTTATTCACTCCCCACTTTGCTTAATTCCACAAACCGGACAGTAAGTAGAGTTTTTATCGATATGCTCATCACATGAAATACAATTTGCCGTTTCACCGTCATTTTCTACCGCTAACATTGGGTTAGGATTTCCGCATGAACCACAAAACTTATCATTCATCGATAAAGGTCCACCACATTCACATGTAGCTTTCTCGCCTTGTTGTTTTTGCAATTCAACAATGCGTTTTCTCGCTTGATAAATAGCCACATCAAATTCTTGAACTGGAGCAATCATCTCTTTCAAACTTTCTTCTTTTACTCCGTTCCCTCTTAATTGAACATATACTTGTTGTCCAACCTCTAATAGAACCTCTGCCTTTTTCTGCATTTGCACTTGCATTCCCTTTTTTAATTGAGCAATCTCTTGTGCAACTTGTAACTTCATCTTCCCTTGCTCAATTCCTTCTTGTAACTTATTCATTCCACTGCCTAACTTCGTCTGTAAATCTGACAAACCTATTCTCCTCCTATAAATATATAGTAATATATAAAATTAACATTTTATATATTACCATGATTTTCAAGTAATGTAATCTAAATTTCATTTTTTCTGTTTTGAGCATTTTTTGTTTATAATGGTAAAGGAAAGAAATATGTGTACGGAGGAATATTATGCTGCAACACTCAATTACGAAAGATGAAATTATGATGATTGCGAATGAGTTCGTTCAAGGACTAGATCCACAGCAAACAGCTGATCAGGAACATGTCGCTGCAGCTCGGCACCTATATCGTAGTGGTGTTGTCTACAACGTTGACTTTGATGGCTATACGCTATCAGGAACTGTAGATGCTGAAGGCAGCGTATATAGCGTCCATATCCCGATTCGCAACGTCGCTGAAAGCTATTGCGATTGCTTCGCACCAACGCAATGTGAGCATATGCTCGCTGTGTTACTATCGGCAGCATCTAGTTTCGGGCAAGTAGGAGATGTATTAACTTTATTTAAAAATAATACGAAACCTTCCCTTCCTCCTATTCGAACTGCAAGACAAGTATTGCAATCATCAGCTTTTGAAGAAACGGATTATAAAAGTTGGCAATCGTATTTTGATAACGAATATGAATCATTTAAAAAAGAACAAGCTCGGCTTACTTATAAACAAATGTATTTTCTTATGAGTATTTTTACGGACTTCTATACAAAACTCGAGCGGAAAGCTCCACGTATCGTTGTGATACATGAGTTGTTCAGGCTACATGCAGCACTTTATTGCTTTCAAAAATTATTAGAAGAAATTCAGGAATTTGAAACAAATAAAACGTATTCTTATCACCAGCCTGTTAACGTCGTTCGTCTCTTTGTAGATAAAGTGGAATCCATCGTTCGGGACTTACAATCAGAAGCGACTTCTTCAGAGTCTGAAGCAATTTTGCAAGAAACAGCTCGTCTCGTTCATGAAGTATTCTTCTCGACCGATGCCTATACGCAAGAGAGATTTTTTATTTATCGTCACATATGGAGTGAACTTTTACACAATAAAGAGCAAATTCGTGAAGAAGAAAAACGAATCGATACGAAAATGAATCCACTCTCCAAAGCGTTAGCATCTTCTCATCTACTCTTTTTAAATGATAAAGATCTATTAGCGATGGACTTATTAAAAAAACAGCCTGCTTCTGTTGTAAGTCTGTACTTTTACTGGTTAGAAGAGTTATTAAATACAATGAAGTGGGATCGCGCGAAAAACTGGCTTTCCTTTACGTATAAACAAGTAAAAACAACGATACAGGAGCAAGAAAATACGATTTTCATAAAAGATATCGTTCGCTTATTTGTTATCATGTATGAAACGTATGCAACCCATACAAATGAACAAGCTGGACTCGAAATGATTTTGCAAGAGCTATTACCATATAGTTTCGCAAACTATGAACAATACGTACTCGCGAAAAAGCAGTATCGCACATGGACGGAACTTCAGCTCTTACACGGTTTTGAAGCGATTGAACTTTTGAAAGAGCCGCTGAAAGATATTGAAAAGGAAGCACCAGAAGCCGCACTTCCTCTGTATCACCTTGCTGCTACCGAGGCCATTGAAGAGCGAAATCGCAAATCATATAGACGTGCAGTTCGTTACTTAAAGAAATTACGTACATTGTATAAACGATTAAAGCGTACCGATGAATGGGATGCTTTCATTATTCACATCGCAAACTTACATTCACGTCTGCGTGCACTACAAGAGGAATTACGGAAAGGAAAATTAATCGATGATCAATCAAACTGAAGTAACGATTAGGCTCCAGCATGTTAGTCAAGGTTGGTTCCTTTGGGGAGAAGATGACAGCGGTACTCCATTATCCGTAACAAGTTGGAAACGAAATGCATTTACATGGCACTCCACTTCCTTCTACGGCACGTTTCTAAAAGAAGCAACCTTTGAAGGAAAACAAGGTGTTATGCTAACAAACGCACAAGCATTTGAATACATCGCTAATAAACCGATGAACTCCTTTGCCCGTATTCAAATGAACGGCCCTATTACAGCACTTACAGAAGATGCGAACGAATTATGGGACGCCTTCACAAACGGTAGCTTCGTACCTGATATGGAGCATTGGCCCAAACAACCATCTTGGAAAGTACAACATACACCGATTGAAGATGACACATTAGCATCTCTTTTCTCGGCGGCTGTAAATGAAAGCATATTACAAGATAACCGTTCAAACGACGGATGGGAAGATGCAAAGAGACTTTATGAACATTATGACTTTACGAAAAGACAATTAGACGCAGCACTACATGAAGAAGATTGGCTTCGAAAAATTGGTTACATTGAAGATGACCTTCCCTTTACAATCGGACTACGACTACAAGAGCCGCAAGAAGAATTTGAAATGTGGAAGCTTGAAACAATTATTACACCAAAGCGCGGGGCACATCGCATATATGTATATGAGAGTATCGATTCTTTACCAAAACGATGGCACGATTATGAAGAACGTATTCTTGAAACACAAGAAGGCTTCAGTAAGCTCGTACCGTGGTTAAAAGACGGGGATACATTCCGAAGTGAACTCTTTGAAACAGAAGCTTGGAACTTCTTAACAGAAGCAAGTAACGAATTACTTGCCGCAGGTATTACAATCTTATTACCATCGTGGTGGCAAAATTTAAAAGCGACAAAACCAAAATTACGTGTGCAGCTGAAGCAAAATGCTACGCAAACGCAATCTTTCTTCGGCATGAATACACTCGTTAATTTTGACTGGCGCATTTCAACAAACGGTATTGATTTATCTGAAAGCGAATTTTTTGAACTCGTTGAACAAAACAAACGGTTATTCAATATAAATGGTCAATGGATGCGACTAGATCCAGCCTTTATTGAAGAAGTAAGAAAGCTCATGAACCGTGCTGATAAATATGGACTTGAGATGAAAGATGTCCTTCAGCAACATTTATCAAATACCGCTGAAACAGAAATTGTAGAAGAGGATAGTCCGTTTACCGATATTGAAATTGAACTAGATGGATATTATGAGGATCTATTCCAAAAACTATTGCACATTGGAGATATTCCAAAAGTAGATGTCCCTTCTTCACTAAACGCCACACTCCGTCCGTATCAACAACATGGCATTGAGTGGTTATTATATTTAAGAAAGCTTGGATTCGGCGCATTGTTAGCTGACGACATGGGACTTGGAAAGAGTATTCAAACGATTACTTACTTACTATATATAATAGAGAATAATCTCCAAACAGGTCCTGCCTTAATCGTGGCACCGACATCTGTTCTTGGAAATTGGCAAAAAGAATTTGAGCGTTTCGCACCGAATTTACGTGTTCAGTTACATTATGGAAGTAATAGGGCGAAAGGTGAATCATTTAAAGACTTCCTTCAATCAGCAGATGTTGTATTAACATCTTATGCATTAGCTCAGCTTGATGAGGAAGAACTTAGTACGCTATGCTGGGATGCTGTTATTTTGGATGAAGCACAAAATATTAAAAATCCACATACGAAACAGTCAAAAGCAGTGCGAAACTTGCAAGCAAATCACAAAATTGCTTTAACCGGTACACCGATGGAAAACCGCCTTGCCGAGCTTTGGTCTATTTTCGACTTTATTAATCATGGATATCTTGGCAGCTTAGGACAATTCCAGCGCCGCTTCGTCTCACCAATTGAAAAAGACCGTGACGAAGGAAAAATCCAACAAGTTCAACGTTTTATCTCGCCGTTTTTACTGCGTCGTACGAAGAAAGATCAAACAGTCGCATTAAACTTACCAGATAAACAAGAACAAAAAGCTTACTGTCCACTTACTGGTGAACAAGCTTCCTTATATGAACAACTTGTTCAAGATACATTGCAAAATGTAGAAGGATTAAGCGGAATTGAAAGACGCGGGTTTATATTACTCATGCTGAACAAGCTCAAGCAAATTTGTAATCACCCTGCTCTTTACTTAAAAGAAACAGAACCAAAAGATATTATAGAACGCTCCATGAAAACGAGCACGCTAATGGAACTCATTGAAAATATAAAAGATCAAAATGAAAGTTGCTTAATCTTCACACAATATATTGGTATGGGGAACATGCTAAAAAATGTGTTAGAAGAACATTTCGGTCAGCGCGTCCTCTTCTTAAACGGTAGTGTACCGAAGAAAGAACGTGACAAAATGATCGAGCAATTCCAAAACGGAACGTATGACATTTTTATCTTATCTTTAAAAGCAGGTGGAACTGGCTTAAACTTAACAGCTGCCAACCATGTCATTCACTACGATCGTTGGTGGAATCCAGCTGTAGAAAACCAAGCAACAGACCGCGCATATCGTATTGGTCAAAAACGCTTCGTTCACGTTCATAAACTTATTACAACCGGGACACTTGAAGAGAAAATCGATGAAATGTTAGAAAGAAAACAATCATTAAACAACGCCGTCATTACAAGCGATAGTTGGATGACCGAACTATCTACAGATGAACTAAAAGAATTGCTCGGTGTATAAACAAAAGGAGCTAATCTCAAAAGATTAGCTCCTTTTTCTATTCCAAAACCAATTACTTATTATAATTCCTGTTAATCCGCCGCACGTATCCAGTAATGAATCTTGCCACATCGGTGTACGATCTCCCGTAGTCCATTGATGAATTTCATCAAATGTTGCATATCCTGCAACGAAAAGAAGAGCGTATAGGAAACACCTTTTTCTCGAATAACCCGATCGATGAAAAGCATAATACGTCAATGAACCGAGCATAAAGAACACCATAAAATGAGCACCTTTACGAAGGAAAAACTCAATAAATCCGCCTACACCTTTATTTGCAATGCTAACAGGTGTACCACCGCCGTAATCGATAGATACCCATGAAAAATGCTCTTTCACAAACTCAACATTTACATATTGTTCAATATCTGAACGCATATCCTGCTTTTTATATGGTTGTGCCGAGGAATAAAAAATCAGCCCCATCCATAGTAAAACAGGAATCCAAAATAACCATTTACGATTCATTCTTCCGAAACCCCTCTCTTATTCTTTTAAGAGTACCAAAAAAAAGAATAAATTTCACGCCAAAACATGACATTCACGCCCTATTTATATAATGAAAGGGGGTGATAAACATGGCAGTCGAAACAATCGTAATGGATTTAACTTTACGTCTTGTCTTAAACAATGGATTAGATAAGAACGGAAAAACAGTTTTTAAGAACAAACAATTTAAGCGCGTAAAAACAAACGCAAACTTAGAGCAAGTACAAACCGTAGCTCGTGCTCTAGCTTCTTTACAAGCATCACCACTTCACGCTGTACAACTTGTTAGCACATCAGATCTTTCTAGCCTATAAGGTGAAACTTTAATCAACACTCACAGCTCGACCAATAAAAAGGAGGAAATAACATATGCAAGTACTAGAATTGATTTTCGCGAAAGAAGACGGGAAAACGGTTGTTTTTTCTATCGAGAAACCAATCACACCCGTCGATGCACAAGTCGTAAATCAAGTAATGGATACGATCCTTGCCTCATCTGTATTTTCATCAATTAACGAAAATACCCGAAAAAAGGGAGCTCGTCTCGTAGAAAGAAATGTATCTGAAGTTCCCATTACTTTATAAACAAGAAGACGAATCTGCATCATTTTGCAGATTCGTCTTTTTTCTTCGGCATTTCAATTGGAATAAAGATTTTTGAAAAACCGACGCATACATATTTATAATGTTCTCCGCCGATATCAAATTCCGTCTTATATGTTGAGAAGAATATATAATCATCTCGCTTCGTATAATGATCGATTAACAATCCAACTTGCGGCTCAACATATTTTTTCGCCAACTTCTTACCAGCCGATGCTAAATCACCAAGGAGCCCCTCTTCATTTTCCTTTTGCACTTCGTCTAGCTTCTTACTTACATCATTACGTTTCATAAACTGCTTCGCTGCCCAATCCGTATATTCACCTTTACTTGGATTACTATTTGCTAAATATACTAAAAGAACAACAACTAGAGCCATAATAATATACCTTTTCTTCATACTATCTCACCGCCTACTCTTTTCTATTTTCATATATATGTACAAGCGATGCAAATTAGAAAGACTAACATCTATTGATTGTAAACGAATAGCTAAAATTTACAATATGAAATAAAAGATTAACAATTAATTTACTTAATTCGTATATAATTATATTGAGAATTATTATCATTTATAAAGGGGGAATTAAATTTATGAATGACGAAAATGCTATTATTATTTCTAATTCTACAATGATGTTAGAGCCTTACAAGCACCCTTCTTATTGCACAAAAATGATCGACAGTAGTGGGAACCATCTTTACTCCTGTCAAACCGCTCTCCAGCTCATAAAAAAATCTTGTTTAACCAATGTTCACTCTACTTATCAAGGCAGACGGAAAGCAGTTCAAACAAACTTTCATTTCAAACAAAATGTCCCGATTCCAATTAATCATAGAGAATATATTTGTGCTTTCCCAACAGAGTCTCCTTCTTCTCCAAACTGTATATGGCTATTTTATAACCATATAGATGACATAGAGTTTTTCAAAAAAAGTAAAAAAGCTACCATTCATTTTTCAAATGGCACAACTACAACTATACATATCAGTCCCCATAAGTTAAAACAACAATTATTAAAAGCTGGATATGTATTATCACGTATGAACATGCAAGATTCACTACAATTTAAAAACCTCTTATTACATTTACTACCTTAACAAAATAAGTAGAATGGAAAGCAATATCCTTTGCCTTCCATTCTTATGATACTATTTATCCTCTTAAGCTATTTCGCATTTTCTCAAGCGCTTGCCGATATATCCACCTCACTTGATAATAGGTCATCTCTGTCTCTAAAGCGATTTCCCCCATCGTCTTTCCTACAAAAAAACGTTCAAAAATAATATACTTCTCCTTCTCATCTAATACACTCATAAAATCCTTCACTTTCATTTCAATATCTTCAAAATAAAAGTGATTCTTATACTCTCCTACACATACACACTTTTCTTGCACTGCAAACTCTTTTTTCAATCTTTCTAATATATAACCACGTACCGTTACAACTGCATATGCAGGAAAACTTCCCTTCTTCGCATCATATCTTTCATACGCATGCCAAAGACCGATTAACCCACATTGATAATACTCTTCATAATCTTGATAAATCCCTAACTTCTTTATTTGATTCACAATCATACCTTCATACAACACAACTGCCTCTGTAAAAGTCGCTGGGTTCACACAGTACCCGTTTCTAAAAGGTATACCTTTCTAGTATTCCGCGGTACCTTCACAATATAAAAATAAAGAAAGGATTTCACTGTGGGTAATTTCAAATGCTACCGACTGAATTTCAAATTACATGAAGTAGAATTTGAAATTCTGTTAGTGATATTTGAAATAGGGGTAAAAATAAAAAAGGTGACTCCGAAGAGCCACCTTTTTTAACAAATATATTATGCACCAATGCCAGCTAAACCTTTTACAACACCTAATGCAACTGTTAGAACGAAGAAGATTACAATTAATGTTGTAGCTTGTTTCTTACTTAAGCCAGCTACAATATGTAACCCTAGTCCCGTTAGAACTAAACTCCAAATATTGAAAATTTCAATTGAAGAGCCAATTCCATGTAACACTGTTCCTTTTTCAAATAAAGGAGCTAAACTTGTATAAACATCAACACCATTTCCATCAAATACAAAACCTAATGCTACATTTAACAATCCGCCGAGATAATAAACAAGGTTAGCATATAAGTAAATAGATAATATCTTCATGTACGGAGTATCATTGCTCATAAACATCATAATAATTTTATAAAAACCAGCTGCAATAAATAGACCTATAGGCGTACCTAACACACCAACAAGTGCTCCTCCACCAAGGGTAAATCCTTTTACCATTGCCCCTGCTTCACCATTCAATTCTTTTGCCAATTCTGGCGTATTAATTAATGTTAAGTATGCTGCACCTGTTGCCATAATCGTTCCCAATAAAATAAATAAGACAAATGCGCCCCAGACCGGACTTTTCGTCTTCATTCTCTCAAACTGTTCACCTGGAGAAGTAATCATCCCAAACAATGACGGCTTCTTTCCACCTGCATCTTGCGTATTAATATTTGCTTCCATTATAACGCCTCCTTATTTATACTGGCATATTTGGTAAAAATGCCGCAATTAACATAACAATCGCCGCTAAGAATAACGCTTTAAGGATGAATAAAACGATAATTGGAATTGCTGCTTTCACTTTACTTACTCCTGCTGTAATTTGCAGTCCTAACCAAATTAAAACGATATTCCATAAATAGAACACTTCAATTGTATTACCGATTCCATAAGCTAGTGAACCTTGCTCAAATAGTGGTCCTAAACTTGTATATGCATTTGGTGCTTCACCTAAAATTAAAGCTATAATTCCATTAATAAATCCACCAATAATAGCAACAATGTTCGCATATACAATAATCGTTACTAGTTTTTTATAAGAGGTATCATTCCCATAGAACATCATAAATACTTTATAGATAGCTGCTACAACAATGATTGCAAACATACCACCTACAGCACCCGACACCATACCAGAAATAACGTCGGATGTCAGTGAACTCTGTACTGCAAATTCACCTAATTCTTTTTTCATTTTAACCATCTCAGGTGACGTATTCGTAACGTACGTAGTAAGACCACTTAAAAGCCCTTGTAATAGCGCCATTAAGAAGAACATACCCCAAACTTTCTCGCTCGTCTTCATTCTCTCAAACTGTAAACCAGGGGAAGTAATCATTCCAAACAATGATGGCTTCTCGCCGCCAGCTTTTTGTGTATTTACATTTGCCTCCATTATAACGCCTCCTTCCATTTATATAACCCGTTCTAACGGGCGGTTCACTTCCTCATATAGAGGCTACGAACCGCCCACTAGAACGGTAGTGTGTAGTTCTACTACACGATTACTTACTCATAACGAAGTGCTTCAATTGGATCTAATTTCGCAGCTTTGTTTGCTGGAATTAATCCAAAGATAATACCGAGTGTCATAGAGAACAGTACGCCTCCAACGACAACTTCCCATGAAACGAGTGGTGGCCATTTTGCGAATGTGGAAACGATATATGCTCCGCCATATCCAAGACCAATTCCGATCAAACCACCTAGAAGCGTTAACATAACTGCTTCAATTAAAAACTGTAATAAAATTTTACTACGCGTTGCTCCAAGTGCTTTACGTATCCCAATTTCGCGCGTACGCTCCGTTACAGATACGAGCATAATGTTCATAACACCAATACCACCAACGACTAATGAAATACCCGCGATACCACCAATGATCATCGTCATAATGTTAGTAACTTTAGAAACTCCTTCTTGGAATTCTTTCAAGTTTACTAATTCATATTTACCTGGAATTTCACTTGGCTTACGACTATTTAGTACATCAACAGCTTGTTTCCCTGCTGATTCTAAATCGTCTACATTTTTAGATTGAATTGCGATACTTTGAATTTCATCTGTTCCGTATAAAACAGGCCATAACGTAATCGGAATTAACCCTTCTTCCATTTCAAATCCCATAAACTCATTATCAGATGTATACACACCGATAATTTGCATCGGTTGT
Source organism: Bacillus sp. TE9106W (assembly GCF_054062215.1). Lineage (NCBI taxonomy): Bacteria > Bacillati > Bacillota > Bacilli > Caryophanales > Bacillaceae > Bacillus > Bacillus sp. TE9106W. The sequence continues at coordinate 13,736 of NZ_JBSSFA010000021.1, read as the reverse complement.
CCTTTCATCTCAATAATTTGTCCGACTGGATTCACGTCCTTAAATAACGTTTCCTCTGTCTTTGTACTAATCATCACAACGTTATTTGCATGAGAAATATCTGATTCGTTTAAAGTACGTCCCTTTACGACCTTTACTTTATTAACTGCAAAATATTCATTATCAAGACCAATAACATTCAGATTTGCTTTTTTATCATTTACATCAAGCACCTCTGTCGTCTGGTTTGTCGTAATAACATGTGAAACATCTTTCACTTGTTTTACTTCCATAATATCTTCTTCCGTTAACTTCGGTATTTCAAATCCACCTATAGCAAACTCATCATTCATATCTGGTTTAAACTGAATTGGCATAAGATTATTACCAGAACCTGCGATTTTTGACTTCAGCATCGCTTCCCCGCCTTGCCCAATTGCAACGACAGTAATAATCGAACCAACGCCGATAATAATACCGAGCATCGTAAGAGCTGAACGCAGTTTATGAGCTAAAATAGAAGAGAGGGCAATTTTTATACTATCTAGTAAACTCATACCGCACACCTTCTATCTTCTGTAATTTTCCCGTCTCGCAGTACGATGCGGCGGGAAGAATACGCTGCTACTTCCTCTTCATGCGTAACCATAACAATCGTCGTGCCTTCTGCATTTAACTTCGTGAAAATATCCATAACTTGCTCACCAGACTTCGTATCAAGCGCACCAGTCGGCTCATCGGCCATAATGAACGTTGGATTATTCGCAATCGCTCTTGCAATTGCGACACGCTGCTTCTGTCCACCTGACAATTCGTTCGGTAAATGATGCACGCGGTCTGCTAATCCGACTTTACCAAGCGCCTCTAAAGCACGCTTGCGACGCTCTGCCTTCTTTATGCCGCCATATACGAGCGGAAGCTCAACATTTTCGACTGCCGAAAGACGAGGAAGCAAATTAAAGTGCTGAAACACAAAACCGATATATTCATTACGAATTAAAGCAAGCTTTGACTCGTCTGCTGTTAAGATATTCACATCGTTCAGCATATATTCGCCTTCTGTTGGACGATCTAAACAACCGATAATATTCATAAGCGTTGATTTACCAGAACCAGACGGTCCCATAATCGAAACGAACTCGCCGCTCTGAATCGTTAAACTAATACCGTGCAAAATCGGCACTGCCAATTTTCCTTGATAATACGTTTTAGCAATATGATTTAGCGTAATCATTTCTCTTTCACTTCCATTCCGTCATACACATCGTCGGAAGGATTTTTAACCACCTTTTGCCCCACTGTTACGCCTTCAGTAATCTCTGTCCAGTCTCCATCAGTAGAACCTTTTTTCACATTTTGTTTACGAAGCTTTCCTTTATCCTCAACATAAACAAATGTATCACCGTCTTTTTCTACAATGCTCTTAGTCGGAACAGCAACCATCGTCTTATTCTCTAAATTTACTTGCAGAGAAACGTGATAACCTGGAGATAAACCATCTTGACTATCAAGGCTTGCTTTATATGTATATTGAGACATATTTTGAGTCGCTTCACCCATACCGCCGGCTTGCGCCATCTCTGCACTCGTTGGGAATTCACTTACTTCTGTAATCTTACCTGTCCACTTCTTCTTATTATTTGCTTTCGCAGTTACAGTAAATGTTTGATCCTTTTGAATTTGTGACTTTTGAAGCTCAGTTAACGTTCCTTGAATTTGGAATGGATCTTTAGAAGCCACTTGTAAAAAGGCTTTCCCTTGACCACCTAACGCTTGAGATGAACTTTGCGCCGCATCTTTATCTAACTTTTGAACAACACCAGCAAAATTACTATAAATCGTAAGCTCTTTCTGCTTTTTACTTAACTCTTCTTTCTGCAACTTCCCTTTTTCTTTCTCAAGATCCGTTGTCTTTTGCGCTATCTCCAACTCGCTTACTTGCTCTTCCATCGGATCTGTTACTTCTTTCCCAGCTCCGCTATCTTTTGCCTTCTTAATTTCTTTCTTCAACGAATCAATCTTCTTCTTCCCCTGATCATAACGCATATCAGCCATCTTCTGATCAAGATCAGCTTGCTTCATTTGAAGATTAATCTCTTCATTATCATAAGAGAATAACTTTGTACCTTTCTCTACCTCTTGTCCTTCTTTTACTTCAATATCTTTCACTTTTCCTTTAGTCGGATCCGCATAGAAACTTTCGATATTCCCAGGCTTTACCTGACCAGAAATTAACTTCGTATTATTCAGCTTTCGCTCCGTTACCTTCTCAAAACTTACAGCTTCAGCAGATGTTGATGCACCCTTCTTCTTCCCTTGCATTACAAAAATATTAACTGCTGCTACAATAACAATTAGTGCAATAACTCCGATAATAATCCATTTCTTCTTCTTGTTTGGAGTACGAACCGTATTTGGTACCATATTCTCTCTGCTACTAAAAATATAGAAAAATATACATTCTTAGAGTATTCCTGCTTCTATGTGTCCTGTCTCGCCATTAACTCGCTACTACAGTTTGATACAACACTCCACAGGCGTAAATTCCGATGTAGCCCACCGTACATATATACAATCTATTTACGTTAGTATTGTATATTCTTTTGCTTGTAACAGGTTGATTGACGCGTTCAAATCCCTATCCATTACATTTCCACAGTCACATTCATATACTCGGTTGCACAGCCTCAAGTCTACTTTCTTGTGACCACAACATGAGCATAACTTTGACGAAGGATAAAACCGACCTACTTGACGTAGTTCAATCCCATACTCCTCGCATTTAAGCAATAACCATGTTTTAAATGTATAGAAACATTGTGCTGCAATTGTTTTAGATAGATGTTTATTCTTCATCATACCTTTCACATTCAAATCTTCCACTGTAATAAATGTCGGCTTGGTTTTCACCACATTGATTACAATAGACTTTACATACTCTAGTCGAATATTCGTTAATCGAGCACATAACTTTTGCACTCTAAGAACATTTTTATCTATATTCGCTCTTTTTTTAGTAACAGATTGTTCACCTCTCTTTTTTATATTTTCAAATTTACGCGATAAAGAACGTTGCTCACGTTTTAACCGTTTTTCTAACTTTTTTACTTGCATTGTTTTGTTGATGTTTTCATGAATGATGCCGTCGCTACGTATTACGAAATCCTTCACCCCTAAATCAATACCTAAACCCGTTTGCTTGAGAGTTAGCTTCGTTTCTATTTCTTCCAATTCGCAAAGCACAGATAAAAAATATCTTCCTGCTCTTTTACCTATCGTTCCACTTTTTACAATCACATCTTGAGGGATATACCCATATTCTTTTAACCTCATCCAACCAATCGTTGGGACTTTTACTCTATGTCTTTCTACTGCCCAATCTGTTTTGTTATTTTTAGGAAAATAGCATTTGACATCTTGCTTCTTCTTTTTCTTATAACGTGGAAATCCAGATAAACCTTGAAAAAATCTTTTAAAAGCCTTATCTCCATTCATAATTGCCTGTTTTACTGCCTTACTAGATACCTCTTTAATCCATTGATCACATTCTTTTGTATAGACATTGTTTAGCCATTTAGAAAAATCATAGCCACTTAGAAACTTTCCCTTGGATTCATACATCTCTTTGTTTTTAAAGATATAAAGATTGTAAACATATCTACATACCCCAATCGTTTGATTTATCTTGGCTATTTGTTCTTTTGTCGGTTTTATCTCTATCAAATAGGCTCTTCTCATACCTCTTTAACCTCCGACTTTTTCTTTTGTTACTTTCTCATTCCATATATCCTGCAACTACATGAATGATAGATATCAAAATTTGAACAAGTTCTTCTTTGTGGAGATAATGTTTTTATTTTCCCTTTTGATTTCTGTAGATATCTAAAACAACTTGATTGTCCCAACCTTTCAATGCTTTAACAGGCACATTAATTATTTAGTCTTCTACTATTTAACTCTCCTTTTATAAATTAGTAGTTTAACAGACATTCAATTGTATAAAACTTTCAGAAAACGAATTACATATTATTACATTCTTTTTACAAAGTTTTACACATCCATTTATATTGTAACAAAAATTCCAATGATTAGAAATATGACATTATGTCTTTTAAGATAGATTTAAGGAAAGATTATAGTAATATAAGAAAAGCCATCCAAAATGATAATTGGATAGCTTTTCAAACAAAATATTACGCCGCTTTAGGAGCTTTGCTCTCATGTCCACGTTGAACGATGAACAAGAAGATTGTTGATAAAATGGCACCTGTTAATAGTAAGATGAAACAACCATCCCAGCCAGAACGATCAACAATAACACCGATTGCTGCGTTTGCTACAAGACTTCCGCCTACATAACCGAACAGACCACACATACCAACTGTCGTACCTACTGCAAATTTCGGTACTAATTCCATCGCACTTAAACCGATTAAGAACTGTGGTACATAAATTAAACAACCGATAATAGAAACTGCAATACTTACAACAAGTATGCTAGTTGCTTGCCAATATACAAACGTACCAATAACAACTCCGACCATACTAATGATACATAATGGCATACGTTTTCCTTTAAATAATTTATCACTTAAAAGACCAACGATTAATGAACTTGGAATTGCCATACCTTCAAAGATTGCGTACGCCGCGTGTGCTTCATTTTTTGAGAACCCTTTAACTGTCGTTAAATAAAGTGGAACCCAGTTAATAACACCGAAGCGAATTAAATAAACAAATGCATTTGCAATACATAAGAACCATACAAATTTATTTTTCACTACATACTTCATTAAAATTTCTTTTGGTGACATCTTGTTAGCATGATCTGCTTTTTCAAGGTTTTCATAGTCATTACGATACTCATCAATTGGAGGAAGACCTTCTGATTCCGGTGTATCCTTCGCATTAATCCAAACAAGGACTGAAATTATCATTGCGATAATCGCCGGGAAAATAAACACGCCGCCTTGCCAATGATTTTCACCAAAAATACCTACACCAATCCCAACAAGTGGTGGCACAAGCATTCCACCAACGTTATGTGAAATATTCCAAATACCTGTTTTCGTACCGCGCTCTTTCTTCGAGAACCATTTCGTCATAACAATACTACAAGGTGGTGCTCCCATACCTTGTACAATACCGTTAACAACAAGTAATGTAACAATCATCCCAAATGAAGATGCAAAACCGAAGCAAATATTAACAAGCCCTGATAAAAATAAACCGACTGCGATAAAGCGCTGGGCGAAAGCTTTATCTGATAAATTCCCCATAAAGAACTTACTAAAACCATAAACAATTGCCATTACTGAACCTAGTAGACCAATTTCAGCTGTACTAAAACCATATTCTTGTACTAAGTACGTACTTGATAACGTAAAGTTACTACGAACTAAATAATAAGCAGCATATCCAACTGAAATTCCGATTAACACGCGAATACGTAGTAATCGATACACACGGTCGATCATATCCGCTGGTAAACGTTCAATTGCAGGTGCTGGCTTGAGCCATTTAAACATATTCTTTCGTCTCCTTTTCTCACTTCTGAGAGAGACGTTGTCTATTCCATATCTCGATTATTCCGCTATTTGATATATTTTGGTTTGTTCTTCTAACCGGCTGTCCTTCTATTTCTTTCTCGTTCTTCGCAAACATCGTTGGCACGCCAAACGAAACCTTTTCTAAAATGTGACCCGCTTCTTCTGATAAACAATAATCAATAAATAAATCCGCAATAATACCATTGGGCGCACGTTTTAGTTTCGAAATCGCATTAACAGATAACCCTGTTTGCTCAGGTACGATACTTACAACTGGAAAGCCTTGTTTTTGAAGCATTCTTTGATCTCCCATGAAATTGATGCCGATCATATACTCACCGCTCGCAACAAGCTCTACAGGCATGTAACCATTTACCGTTACTTCACCAACTTGCCCTGCAAAACTCTTAACATATTCTTTCGCTTCCTCTTCACCTACAGTATCAATAAGTGATTGAAAAAACGTATATGCTGTTCCTGAAACATTTGGATCTGGCATGACAATCTTTTCCTTATATACTGGATTTAATAAATCTTGCCACCTTGATGGATAAGGAAGTCCGAGCGGTGCTATTTCTTCGTTCCACCGCTCTTTATTGATCGCAATTGCCAGCTTCTCTACTTCATAACCGTACCAATAACCATCTTTATCTTTAACAGTTTTTGAAATACGGTTCGCATGCTGGCTCGTAACAGGAATAGATAGGTTTTTTTGCTTCATCATTTGATGCGCATCTACCGTACCGCCAATAATAATATCCGCTTTCGGATTTCCAGCTTCCTCTTCTACCCTCCGAAGAAGCTCTTCTGTCGAAAGACGAATAAACTCATACGTACAGCCGCGTGGTTTACAAAATGATGAAAGCAACGCTTCCCCCACTTCCTCGCGAGCCGCTACATACGCAACAAGATGACGATCATCCAAAATAGGGAGACCACTTTTATTATATTTAATAGAGGTCGTATCTCGAGAGCAACTAGACATCGCTCCTCCAATTACTAGCAAAAAGAAGAAAAAGGCTATCTTTCTCATGACACATTCTCCTTTACAAATAAATTTGCGAGGGAGCTTTTCATATACATGACATTCCCATTATTATCACCGAGATATTGCACAACAAAATACGATGGATACACAGAAATAGTAAGAATGTCTTCACGCTCATTCTTTATACGCTTACCTGTTTTATAAGCGGTAATATAAGCGATCGGTTCATTCTGTGATTGTAATAATTTCTGGATTTCTCCGTAATCTGTAATTTGCTTTGCATACCGAATCGAATCAAGTATGTGCGTAAGATTCATCGCACGTTCTACATCACCTTGGCGTACTATGACATCTTGTGCTGACGCAAAAAAATCACCAATACGTTCTGGTGTGTAATACAGGCTTAACAAATACGTTTGAAATGCTGAAATCATTGGATCCGTACCATTCTTTCCGTACATATCAGCCCCGTACTGGAACAAGTCACCTACTGCAAAAGTACGTTTCTGTCCATTCAAGTACGTTACTTCTCCAGTAAATACTTGTTCTTGATTCTTAGCTTCACTCGGATTGATTTGAATTTGGTCAAAGAATGAAACAATCGTATGCAAACGAACTTCATCCGTTATAACAATTTCTCCCCACTTTTCATGCCTAACCTTCATTTCAGTAGGCAGGGATTCATTCACTCTTTGTAAAACAGTTTGTTTGTCATTCACGATTGTGATCCGATTATATATTTGCTTCTCCATCACATAAAATAAAATAAGAGAAACAATTATACAAAGGACAAACATAAGAATTTGAAATGATAGCCTTTTCATTTCTGCCTACCTCCAAGATAAAAAAACGTTGTTTCGAAAATACCGCATAATTGTTTCATAAATGTATCATTTAACCGCTTTCAGATTTTTTATATCTTCCATTCGTCTCGGAAGCAAGAATGTAATAAATATGGTAGTGCCTATTTCTTCACTACTCTCAATCCGCATACTTCCGCCCTGCTTATCCATAATCTCCTGACAAATATACAAACCGTAACCATTCCCGTAACTAGAAGGAAGAATCTTCCCTTCTGGCGATTCATTCCACTCTGCCAGCACACCTTCATCGATACCGATGCCATCATCATGAACAAAAACCTTTGCCTCACGTTCATTTACAATGACATTCATACGAATTTGCGTAGCATCGCTATATTTTATCGCATTATCAAGCACATTTAAGAAGATCTGTTTCGTCTTATCGAAATCTGCAACAACATGTACATCTGTTAACTCATTGATAACTTCAATCTCAAATTTTTGCAGGCGAGGTTTCACAATTGAAACTGCTTCTTCGGCTAATTCCTTTATATTCACAACTGTAGGTGATATTTCAAACGTACTCGTTCCGTACTTTGAAGACTTAAGTAATTCCTCTACAAGTGACAATAAACGCTCACTTTCTACAGCCACATAACGCAAGCTCTCCTTTACATCTTCCTTCGCTTTTAACTTCGGAATTAAATCCACATAGCCAATAATCGCCGTTAGCGGTGTTTTCAGCTCATGCGTAATGCGGTCTAGGAAATCTTTCTGCTTCTCTTTCTCCTCTTTCAATTGCTTAATATGCAGTTCAATTCCATCGGCCATTGCATTAAAAGATGCGGAAAGCTGAGCAATTTCCACATATTCATTTAGCTCAATCTTACTTTTATAATCACCATTCGCAAGCCGGTGCGCCATTTGTCTTAACTGATCAATCGGCTTATGGAGAGATTTTGCCAAACGAATTGCAAAGAAAATACCCGCAGCTACGAGACAAAGAGACGTCATTAAGAACGTCCAACCGACATTTGTTAAAACTTCCTTCTCACCCGTTAACTCATTTATAAAACGAACACTTCCAATGACATCGTTTCCATAATATACTGGGCTTGAAAACAGAAGGATTGGAGCTGGATCTCCCTCTTCAAAAACATAAGATTTCTTCCCTTTCAAAGAACTCTCAATATCAATATTCCGATGAAGAAGTGCTCCCTTTTGCGTATCCGCAACAACATCTCCATTCTTCCCAATCATCTGTACACGGACATCCATGCGTTTCGCTAAATACGAAGCAATTAAAAGTGAATTCGGACCGAGCGTCTCTACCTCTGCTTCCTTCTCTAAATAATTCATCGTGTAAATTTGTGCTTCTACACTTAACTTTTCTAAAGAATTTGCTGCATTATGATACATATTCTTTTCTAACGTAATATAAACAACTGCGTACAAAAGAACGAATATCGGGATTAACAGTCCAACAATTCCAAACACCATATTTCTTTTTAAAGACATACCATCACCACTTAACAATCTAGTTTATAGCCAACGCCATAAATGGTCTTAATATATTCCCCGCTATTCCCTAGCTTCTTCCGCAATCTTTGCACCATAATATCAACCGCTCTCGTATTTCCGATATACTCAAATCCCCATACTTTCTCAAGTAACTCATCTCTCATAAATACACGCTGTGGATTAGAAACAAACAACTGACATAAATTAAACTCTCTGTACGTTAACTGAATCTCTTGCCCACTGACATGCACTTTTCTTTCCTTAGGACAGATCGTTATCTCTCCTGCCTCGATTACTTCATGACTTACCGTTACCTCTTTCTTCTTCACACGCCGCGTCATATTCTTGACCCGAAGAATAAGCTCCGCATAATTAAATGGCTTTGTCACGTAATCATCAGCGCCCAGCTGCAAACCAAGCAATTTATCATTCATCTGACTCTTCGCAGTTAACATGAGTACTGGAATATCTCTATCCTTCTCCCTGAACAAACGAAGCAACTCATACCCATCTGTATCTGGAAGCATAACATCCAAAATCAAAACATCCGGTCCTTCATTCCATCTCTCTAAAGCTTCTCTCCCATCAGCCGCCGTGAGCACTTCATATCCTTCCATCTCAAGCTGCATCCGAATCAAATTGCGAATACTCGACTCATCATCCACTACAAGTATTTTCATTATTCTCCTCCTTCCATCCCGTATTATAGTACAGTTTAGTATAGCAAAAATCTTATAAAAAAAGAGAGGGTATTGTCGAACATATATTGAACGACAATACCCCTCTTTCACTTATTATATTTTATTTCTCATACCCATTAGGTTTCTTCTGATGCCAATTCCAAGCATGCTCTATGATTGTCTTCACATTTACATACTGAGGATCCCAACCTAACTTCTCTTTCGCTTTCTGAGAAGAAGCAACTAAACGTGCTGGATCTCCCGCACGGCGCGGTGCTATTTCAGCAGGAATTTCATGATTTGTAACTTCACGAACTGCATCAACGATTTCTTTTACGCTGAAACCATTACCATTTCCTAAGTTATAGAAATCACTCTCTCCGCCGTTCTGTAGATCTTTAAGACCTAAGAAGTGAGCCGCTACTAAATCTTCAACATGAATATAATCACGGATACAAGTACCATCTGGTGTATTATAATCATCACCAAACATCATAATCTTCTCACGTTGACCTAACGCCACTTGCAATACAAGAGGAATTAAATGCGTCTCTGGACGGTGATCTTCCCCAATAATACCATTTGGAGTTGCACCAGCCACGTTAAAGTATCTGAAAATCTTATAACGTAAATTAGAAGCTTGGCTATACCAATGAAGCATCTTCTCGATTGCTAACTTCGTTTCTCCATACGTATTCGTTGGATTTGTCATCGTTTCCTCAGTAATAAGGTCTACATCTACCTCACCATACGTCGCTGCAGTAGAAGAGAAAATAAACTTATCTACCTTAAACTCATCCATTACCTCTAATAAGCAAAGTGCACCATACACATTGTTATTATAATATTGAAGAGGCTTCTCCATACTAACTCCAACTAAAGAATCAGCCGCGAAATGCATAACCGCCTCAATATTTTCTTGTGTAAACACATCTCTTAAAAATGCTTTATCACGAAGGTCGCCATTATAAAACTTCGCACCTTCCGTAATTGCATCCTCATGACCCGTTTGTAAGTTATCTACTACTACTACAGATAAACCTTCGTCTACTAATTTTTTCACAGCGTGAGAACCGATATAACCAGCTCCGCCGCAGATTAGAATTGAATTCATTGTCTTCCTCCTACATATATTAGGATTTCTTATTCACTCTCTTATTATAAAAGGTATACGATTGCTCGTATACCTTTTGTGTACCTTTATTACTTAGCAACGAAATAATCCGTTACATATTGTGCCCAAACTTCGTGGCCTTTAGCACTTTGTCTAAAGAAGTTGAATCATTACTTAGTCACTTCAAGATGCGTTCTTAATTTATTCGTTAAATCTTGTTTTGCTGCATCTGGAACATAATAATACCAAATGCCATCAGCAGCCTTATGACCGTCACCTGGGATTTGGATATCCTCACTATTTTTCAAGCAATCTTTATAGTTTTTTTGCATATCAAACATTTGATCTTGCGTTAAGTTTGTCTTCACATTCTTTTGAATTGCTGCTAATACATCTCCATAACCTGTTAAAGAAGAGAAGCTTGCGCCTTTTTTGATAACGCCTTGCATCACTTGACGTTGGCGCATCTGACGACCAAAGTCACCACGTGGATCTTGTTTACGCATACGTGTGAATGCTAAAGCTTGATCACCTGTTAAATGAATATTTCCTTTCGCAAAATGATGTCCATCCTGCGTAAATTCTAAATCATTCTTTACATCTACTCCACCGACTGCATCAACAATATCTTTAAAGCCTTCCATGTTCACTTCAATATAGTAATTAATAGGAACGTTCAAGAAATTTTCTACTGTCGCTACAGACATATCTACTCCGCCGAATGCATAAGCATGATTGATTTTATCGCTTTTACCTTTTCCAACAATTTCTGTATACGTATCACGAGGAATACTTACTGTTTTCATAGAGTTATTTTTAGGATTTAATGTAATCACCATTAAAGAATCTGAACGCCCTTTATCATCACCGCGCTCATCTGCTCCTAGTAATAAAATTGACACTGGTTCACTCTTACTAACTTTTTCTCCAACATTACTGTTGTTTTGATCACGTTTTAAAGGTTGATGAACTTCCTTTAATGTATTAGATACAGAAGAATATACATTATAAGCATAAATTCCTCCACCTATGATTAGTACCCCAAGGATACCGAGTACCCAAAATAAAATTTTCTTTTTCATACCTTTACCCTCTTTATCAAAATTTTAAAACAATACATCTATTTTTATACTCCTCACTATATTACATTATTCTTGATTAAAAATAAAAGATAAATTAAAAAGAGCAATTAGTATTTGCCATCAAAACAAGAAAAACTCCATCAATTAAATGATGAAGTTTTTTATTATCTTCTATATTCATATAAGTGTAATTTCCCCATAAAACAATACGATTTACACTTCTTATTTCTAATGATTTTTGAGTTTGGCCATCTTCTCGCATTAAGATGGATTTCTTCTATATTTATAGAAATTCCTTGTTCCACACATATCAAACGAAAATAACTTAACATTCAGATAATTATTATGAATAAACCCTTATATGCATGGTACTTTTAACCCTTCACTACTTTTCTCTGATATACCAAATATCTTTTGAAATATCTTTGCAATTAACAGCTACATTGTCATCGCTCCAAACAAAATTACCTGATTTAAAAATTGCAATCATCCTTGGATTATTTTGATATAAAAACATATCGCCATCTTTAAACTTTCCATTCTCATAATCATGTAAAACCTCGTATAGCTTCACATTTATCATCTCTTTTCTCTATTTTGATAAACTCATTTTATATTTCTTGCACTAAAAAGTTGTGTTTTTCTTATGAAATTGCCGTGAACTTTTATCATCTTTTAAAAGTTCCGCCCTCTATATACTTAACAATTTAATGTATAAATTTCCTACCTTTACTTTATTCTTTCATTATGCTAGAAATACCTTCAAATTCATATGAATTCCCTGCTCATTACCCCAAAATCCCCTCCGAATTATTTAATCAAAACTCTTGCTAGCACTCTAAAGTAGTCCTATTATTAAACTTCTTTGCTAAACAAATCACATATTACTACACAAATAAAATAGGTGGACACAAGGCTGTAAACATAGCCTGGTATCCACCTATCTGTATAAAAAAACATTTTACGTTTACTATTCTTTTTTCTCTCCAAGAGCGAACGTTATTTCTGTCTCACAAGCAATTTCACCATCTACAGTAGCAATTGCTTTTCCTTTTCCGATTGCTCCACGTACACGCGTCATCTCAACTTCTAAACGAAGTTGGTCACCTGGACGGACTTGTCGTTTAAAACGGCAATTATCGATGCCTGCGAAGAATGCTAAACGACCACGATTCTCTTCTTTCTTCAACATAGCAACGGCACCAACCTGTGCTAAAGCCTCTACAATTAAAACGCCCGGCATTACAGGATAATCTGGAAAATGCCCATTAAAAAATTCTTCATTAGCTGTAACATTCTTTATCCCAATAGCACGCTTTCCTTCTTCTACTTCTAAAACTTTATCCACTAGTAGAAATGGATAGCGATGAGGAATTATTTCTTTAATTTGTTGAATATCTAGCATACACTTCTCTCCTTAAACAAGATTGGTCATACCACCTGAAGTTATACTATCATTATCCCATTTTAAATCTCATTTGTCATTATAAAAAAGGAGTTCAAAATTACTCTCCCAAATAAAAAAATGTATACACTCTTTTCAATATGTATTATCACTGACACGGAGGTTGAAAAGAGTGTATACCCAAGTTAGGGAAAGGCAAATTATATCAAATATTATTAGCCTTTAATGTCGTATTCATAAATCATTATATAGGAGAAAATCTTGAAAGAAAAACCTAATATTACACCTTTTTTGTTTTTTTTCAGGATAATTATTAGCATTTTCTCTTTTTATCTCCTATTTTCTTTAAATTATTATATTTTAACATTAAAATAAAAATACCAAAAAATATATTATCTTATCTTTATTACTTATATATATTTTTTTTCGTTTATTAAAATGTTTTTCACAAAATCAATCTAATATTAATATTTCTCTTACTCTTCAATTTCATTATACAAAATGCCATTGAATTAAATTTCAATATCCTCTATTGAGGTTGATTCCCCCTTTTTCTTATAACTTTCATGTATAATAATACAGTAACAACACTACCAAATTTTTAACTGGTAAAAG
>NZ_JBSSFA010000020.1:0-76581 GCF_054062215.1 Bacillus sp. TE9106W | reverse complement strand
GGGGCCAACAGGAGATCCAGGGCCAACGGGGCCAACAGGAGATCCAGGGCCAACGGGGCCAACAGGAGATCCAGGGCCAACGGGGCCAACAGGAGCAACAGGGCCAACGGGGCCAACAGGAGATCCAGGGCCAACGGGGCCAACAGGAGCAACAGGGCCAACGGGGCCAACAGGAGCAACAGGAGCAACGGGACCAACAGGGCCAACAGGAGCAACGGGACCAACAGGACCAACAGGACCGCTTACTGTCGCGAACAATGCAACAGTGTCCAATGCAACAAACGTAGCCTTGGCAGGTAACGCCAGTGTACCGTTTGTTACCAATAACGTTATCAATGGAACGGCAATAACACATGCTGCGGGATCCACGGATATAGTACTTGCTCCGAACCAAACGTATTATGCGATTTGGAATTCAAATGCAAATTCACTAGCAGCTGGCGAGCTACGAGCTTTCGCCTTGTACCTGAATGGAACACAGTTATCAGCGTCGCTACAATCCGTTGCGAATGCTGGAACCAACAGTATTATCCAGCCTGCAGTTGGCGGCAGTACCGTATTTAATACGGGTGCGGGAGCGAATGTTCTGACTCTAAGAAATGCCCTTGCTGGGGCAACAACTATAGCAGCACCGTCTGTTACCGTTATTAAGCTTATATAGTTTTGCTGTCAGTAAATAGAAAACAGCCCCGAAATGATATTCGGGGCTGTTTTCATTAGTAGGTGGAACATAAGTATTACTTCCAATTGAGCCTTTGGAAAATGGAATGAGAGTTGTGAGCGTCCGCAAGCTAACATTATAAAGAGGGGGAATAAAAGCCTCATTGAGAAATATGGATTCAAAGATAAGGTTGATTTTGTCTGAGAACATAAAGTTAGGAAGCACGAAAATGCTAACCTACTGAATATTGGTTGACTATTCAAATAGCAAAATGAATGAAGTTTCTATGTTTGTCAGAAAGGATGAATATGAAATTATTAGTAAGTAGTTTGGGAATATGATAATTGTTTGCTTAATTAAATGACTATTTCATGAATGTATATAAATGGTACTAATATTACTCGGCTGATTGCCAACTGCTATCGTATTCTCTATAGGGGTGAAATTATAATCAAGCACAGGTTGATGAAGTATAAAATTTTGAGAAGGTTTGTGAGTGATTTTTACTTTATAAGTAATCGTTATTTTATTACTTATAGGCAGGTTTCCAAGAAGTATTCTTTCGCCTGGATTTACAGCAACGGTCATGGTATTTACTGTTACACTATCTGAGATAAACATCGTTCCATCTGGAAAGCCTGTTCGAAATTGAATACATTCTGCAGTCGTTGTTCCGTTATTTATGATGACCGTTGTATAGGTGACAATATCACCAACAAAAACATGTTCTTTATCTACCGAATGAACAATAGTCATTTTTGGTTCAGGTGTGTTAACTTGTAGCCCAACTGCAAGAAAATTGATTGAACTCACCTGTTCAGACGGTAGGTGGAGTATAGCTGATGTTTGTTCTGGCAGCAATGTTGAAGAGATATCAATCTCTTCATTTAAAATTGATTGGGGTAAATGGTTTGTTATGTTCATCATACTAGTTAGAGGATGAATGGAGGTTGCTTGTTTCATAGGTGGTCCGAAAGATATGCATGGAATAGAAGATAATATTTGCTTTATTTCTCCAAATAAATGGAGGGTACCATGAGTTGGACCTAGTGAGGGTATTAATAGAGGAGAGAAGATACATGGATGCACTTGTTCATTGATAAAGAGAGAAACATGACGGACAGGAAAATTTGGATCTCCGTAAATGACTATTAAGCCCCAGGTTGGAGTTCGCTTTGATGTATATTCCTTACTATGGTTGGGGAAATCGACAACGAGGGTAGTAGCACCGCTATATGGGACAAAGGAGGTAATATTTATAGTGCGCACATAACTTGAAGAGTGTTTGTGATATTGTTCGTCTGTAGGTGGAATAATATGTGTTTGACCATATGCCTTTACTTCTATATTCGTGTGAAGAGGCGATTCAGCCACCACTATTAATTCCGCATGAAAAGTATAGCTAGTAGATTTTAATGAAAATTCGCATGCATTACCAAATGAATTACCTATAAACTTCAACGCTAATCGATCAGTTTTAGTAAATTTCATTTATTTATACCCCCTCATGTTGTCTGAAGATATGAATATCATACTGATTAATGCTTCTCTTTATCTATTTATTAAAGATACCTAAAGCAAAAATATAAAAAAGATAGATGTTTTAGGATTTTTAATTGTAAGTTTATGTTAGTTAAATATTAGATATTACTTTGTTCTTCTTTTCAATTGGAAGTGTAATTCTTAAAGAGGAATCATACTATCATTACCAACAAACGTAGATTGTTAAGGTGGTATATGTGGGTGTAATTTTTGAATCTAGGTGAATACGAGTTAGAGTTCAAAAAGAAGTCGAAGCTTGTATAGGTTTTCTTGGATCTATTTTTTACTAAGAATAAAGTAAAAAGTAAGTTTTTATAAAAAAGCTATATGTTTGATACTCAATTTTATAAAAAAGTATACTCCAGGAGTTTTATAAGGGTTAAAAAGGTTCTTATATGTAAATAATCGCTTGTAATATAATGTGTTTTTTACCAAATAAACCTTTTTAATTCTAAATATTAACTGCAAAGTAATTTATTTCGTAAATTTTTAATTTTTATGAACGATGTCATTGTTTTATACATTATTATCTCAATAAGTATTGTATTAATTAGTTATTTTCTGATAATATCTCTGTGTAATCTAGTAATTATAAAAAGGTGGTGTTTTTTATGTCAAATATGTTTCATAAAATTGGTGATACTCTCGAAAAGAGTATGTATTTTAAATCTTGTTTTTATATCTTAACAGGAGCTTTGCTTATTTCTATTGGTTATATTGTTGGTAAGTGGGTAGGAGCTGCGGTTTTTTAAGTGGAAAATGGAATTAAATTAATAAAAAAACATTTTTTCAAAAAAGTATATATCTTTATCATAAGGTGTATTAATATGGGAAATTAATTTATTAAATGTAATATTATAAAATTAAGAATAACAAATATTATTATAAATTCAATATTAAAAACAAAAATGCCTAATTTAGCAGTACTAAGTAACGAAAGCATAAATTTAGTACAAAAATACAATACAATTAAATAATTATGAAATTTTTTCCGGTTTGTTAACAAGGAAGATTCTTGTCGGATTTTTTCAGCCTTTATTTTTTTATTATTATTTTCGGGAGTTAAGTCGGGCTCGAGAAATGAGTGAAGATTTTCCAAATTATCAAAAGCCTTCTAGTTTTTTGATACAGATACTTGATTAATTTTATGGCACCAATTGTAACAACAATAAAGATAACTAGTATTAATATATCTGGCATGAATAACGCTCCTATTAAATACTTAATTGTATTATACAGGCAGTTGTTTTGAGAGTAACGAATAGTGATGCGATTTAAGGAAGATTTAAACAAAATAATCTTTTGAAAAGGGAAATAAAATATATATGATTTTAATGTAGAAGAGTAAGAAGGAGTATATAAGAGAAAGTAATAAAAAAAGCTAGTATAATACTAGCTTTTTTTATTAAGTATGTAATACCTTATTTTCTAATAGCCACTTTGTAAATTGTAAAACGCCATAATCATAGTCTAAGTCGTGTGTGGATATCGATAATATTTTATAACCATCATATTCTTTATATTCATAGTTAGCTCGATTTAAAGGGATTTTATAATGCTCAAAATCTAAAAATATATCCCAAATATTCTCATCTGTCCTTTTATATGCTATAGCTTCAATATCATGACCATCTTCATAGTAACCTAAGTGCAGGTGTTCAGAATCATATTTAATTTTCATAATTTATCCCTTACCAAATAAAATGATGTGCTTTCATATTTGGTGGCACATGATAGTGTAAATAGGGTCCTTTACCATCAATATAATGATAGTCTAAACGGAAAATTGGTTTTTTTGTAGCTTTACTTCTAACTTGAATGATTTTACCGCCATCAGGCCCATCAATGATGAATTTACTTGGAGCGCTTAAAGCTTTTTGTATATGCGGACGTGCTATTGCCCATGCTTTATCTGCTGCTTGTCTGCCTACTTTAGATGTAAGAATTCGTAAAGCTCCAATTACTATAGCTGGTAAAGCTCGTTGTTGAATAACAGGTCCATCAGTCATTTCAGTTTCAAATTGACCGTTTGCTAAAGTTGCCTCTAATTCTAAAAATACAGGATCATTTGCAAGGAAAGGAAAATCCTTTTCGAATTGAGCGTTGTCAAAGTTATACATATCTTCAAAAGTAATATGTTGATTGATATCGAAGGAACCTATAAATTCCTCTTGGTTATTAATAGAGTCAACCTCAGCATCCTCTGCAAATGCGCTACCTACAAAGCTGAATAGCATGACTGTTGCAAGTAGACTAGTAAAAAACCTTTTAAACAAAATTACCACTCCTTTTAATATAATTTTTAACTCACATTGAATGTTAATATATAAATATAAAGATAACAAGAGTGGTTTTTTAAGTAATTATTTGATAATATATCCATATAACCCTAATATAGTTAATTAGATGTATTATTAAAAAGAAAAAGATAAATGAAATGTTTATTTTATAGAGCGTATTATTTGGAAGGGAAATTAAAAAGTTCCTAAAATAATAGTGAAAGCTATCATCATAATAATTAAATACTTAGTCCTACTAGAAGAACTAGTGAATACTGAACTTAATATCTCTATTATTTGTATCCAATAGTACCCCTTTTTTACTTATCTAACCACTACTTTAAATTTATCCCAATTGATTAATCACTTAAAATATCATCTTGAGATAAATTAAGTTTATTTGTAAAGTGTTAACGGATTTTGATTGTTCAAAAAATTTCCTGCATAAAAGGTTATACGAGATTCCACGTAAAAAGACATTCTTGTTGCAAACCAAATTATGGGGACTTATATTAAATACTTTAATTACATAACAAAATTAGCTTTTTAATACGTTCCTATTGAGGATTTTCACCAATAGAGCATCGATAAATTTGCATTAGAGCTAGATTCCTCTCTACATTTATTTACTTCAACATCTTATGAATTCGCCGTTAATTTTCAAAATAAAATATACAGAAAAACAAGACTAAAATGCACAATCGTTTTAGGACCAAACATACTTATGAGTAAGCTAGCAATGAGAGATTTTTGTATATCTAAGTATAGTTCCTTCTTAAGTTCTTTAAAGATGTAGTTCATATTGTATTCGCAGTGTCTCTAGGTTCTCTATTGCATTTTTCATGGAGCATTGGCATTGGCTGTTTCTGATAGGGCTGATTTTCCATAACCGCTTTGATCATAAAAAATTGACTTAAAATTTTTTGATAGTGGAATAATATTAATCAGGATATATTAATATTATTCCAAATCAAACATTTTAAATTGCTTTGATAAATCAGCCGCAATTTTTTCTTCATTTTCTTTAATACCTGTTTTAAATTCTAAAACATTTTTTATCCCTTTTTCTCCGTATGTAGAAGATGCGCAAATATTACGATAAGCTTGGCTATAATGAGTTATCTGTTGTTTTAATTCTCTTATTTCACAGCCTTTTTCATGCAAAGTTTGCTCTAATTCTTTTATTTTTATTTTTAATGTAGTATTTTCTATTTCAAATGCTTGTTCTTTTTTAGCAATCGCGTATAGCGAATTAATACATGCATTTAAATGTGTTAGTGAGGAAATTAACTTTTGCTTATTATCATAATTTTTTCAATTATATCAAAAATATTAGGAAGGGGAATTCCTGTATCAAAATCTATTTTAGTTGTGAATGGTATTGGTTCATTTAATCTAGCAATCTCGTCTTTTAAATTCCGAGACCAAGTATTTCGACTTATACCAGTTTCTCTTTCAAGATCCATATAAGATATAACTTTATTGGGATGTTTCTGAACATAATTAAGTAAATGTTGTTGAAGTTCTTGTAGTGAATACGTCTTTGGTTTTCCTACTTTATTCTTCATCGTTTATCCCCAAAAATAAAGAGTTTGCTACTGCGTCTAACTGTACATCTACTTTAGCTTTTTGTTCCTGCATTTTTTAAAGTTCCGAGAAATATAGTATAATTCTGCTTGTGAAAGTTCATCATATTCCAAGGTAATAAAGTTGTAATTCATATTTTTTGTAATAGTTTGAAACAAAAGAAGTTGTTCTTTAATGCGTCTCCATAATATTTCAGATTCGTCACTCAACCATCTATATAAATCAAGATTAAATTCATCGTTAGGAATAAAAAAATACTCACAATATCTACAATCTCCTACGGGACAATCTTTTGGATTATGAAGGCAATAACCATGTTCCATTCGTGTTAGTTTTTTAAAATCCGCTTTTGACAATTGATTAAGAAAAGATTTAGAAAATAATTTTTTTATATTACCGTCATTTGATATTCCTTCTGTATGTAAAGAAACATACGGCATTTTCCTGTACTGATCTGACAAATATTGAATCGATGATTGGCTAAAGTATTCTAGATGATTAAAATAATGCATTTGTGCATCTAAAGAACTATGTCCTCCTATCCTAGCTATAGTGAGCATATTAAACCCTTGAAACATCATATTACAGAAAGCAAAATGCCTTATATCTAAAGGTTTGATATATTGAAGCGATAGACCATACTTTTTCGTAACTATTTCCTCATAAAAATTTTTTAATAATGTATACAGTTGTCCTTCTTCAAATCTAGTTCTATCTTTCTTATTCTTAAAAGCATTACCATGGGTCTTTTGATATCGTTGAGATTTGCAGTAATGATAATAAGATAATAGATACTCATTATTTGAGTTTTCATTTGTAATACAGATATACTCTTGAATTAAATCATATATACGTTTACTAATAGTTAGTGTATCAGTTACATCTATACTGTGTATTTTTCTTGCTTGCTTTTTTGCTCTTGGAACTGTTAGTGTATACTTTCCATTATGCTCTTGTGCACATTCTCTAGATAATAAAATGAATTCTTTTATCCGCATGGGAATAATCAATGTAATATTCCACCATAAAATAATAGGGAAATAAATTTTTTTCTGTATCTGTCCACTTTTTTTGGAAATCACGTATAATCCAATCGAAAGTTAGTACATCCTTAAAAGCAGGCAAATTTCTGACGGTGTTCGTATAACCATAAGCAAATTGTTTACATAAAATGATCAAGTGGCAACCGTTTGCCAGTATGCCAGAGCAGTTCGTTTGTATTAAAGATATGATACAGGAACAAACAAAAATCCCGCGTCCAATCTTAACACAAGATGCAAAAGGAAGGATTGAAAATAAGCTATTAATTTCATATTTAGGTGAGGAAGAGATTTTACTTACCTATTATAAAAATGGCTATCTATATAAAAATTACATAACAGTTGCGGATATAAATCCATTAAACAGGACAATTACTTGTACCGATGCTTCTCATAATCAAAGAATGTTTAAGTTTGGTGATGTAATGGAAGTGGATTAAAGTTAACTGGAATCCATATAAAGATTTATGGCCAACCATGAATAAATAGTTGGCCATAATGATCTTAATGATCCATATCTTTTAATCCAGGACTATGCTCATTTGGCATTTCAGGAAGCTCTGGTACAGGAAAACCTTTTGGCGGGTCAGTTACTGTTAATGTTCCTTTGTTTCTACTTGGTGATTCACCTTGGAATATTTCTCCCATTCTTGTTGGATCTAAACTGAAATTAAATTGTGCGTTATGGAATCCCATGTCTACATACTTTTTGCACTCTGGGTATTTATTAATATCATAGTTCGGCACAGGGAAGAGTTTGCCCCATTCCACCCCAAGTGTCTCTAAAGCTTTTGCAAAAGCATTTTGATGTGCATTATCACGTACAATTAAAAATGCAAGTGTTTCTCTAAAGGTTTGATTAGAACTCATTTCATAAATTCTAGTTTTTTGAAGTACACCTGTAGATTCAAGTACGACATTATCTAGTAAATCGCTAATTAAGTTTCCATGACTATATACCCAAGATCCATTCCATGGGTTACCAGCTGCATCAACAGGTAATGAACTTTGAGCCCCTACAATAAAGTGATGAGGATTTGCATGTTTAACCGCTTCGTCAAGTGGTGCTGTGTCAATACCAGCATTTCCAGGCGTAGGTTCACCAGATCCAGTTAATAGTTGATTAATTGTATGTTGTACAAGTTCTACATGGCTTATTTCCTCTAAAAAAACACCTCGAAGTAAATCACGATATTGTTTCTCTTTACCTCTAAAATTTGAGCTTTGGAAAAAGTATTGCATCATTGTACGCATTTCACCATAATGCCCACCTAATATTTCTTGTAATACTTTTGCAGCAGCTGGATCTGGTTTGTCCGGCTTAATCATATTAATTATTTCCTCTTTATAATAAAACATGAAGTACACCTCTTTTAAGTTAGTTAACATTGTTATCGTGTCCGCTAATTAGTTAGTTAATACTAAAATTCATTTTTTTACCAATTGATTACTATCTCAAAATGCAAAGTTTTTGGAAATAACTATTTTCGATGTGAGATGAAAACGGGGGAGATACTTAGTGTTAAAAAAAAAAAGATAAGATTGCGAAATGTAATCTTATCTGTTCATTAAGAATAATGAATTATATTTTCAAGGCTTTAAAATGACTTTTATACAATCATCTTCACGATTATTAAAAATTTGATAACCGTAGCTTGCTTCTTCGAGGGGGATTTTGTGTGTAATAATCTCCTTTGGATCGAATTCTTTGTTTGTTATTTTTTCAAATAGTTCCGGCATAAAATGAATGACAGGTGCTTGTCCCATTTTAAGGTTAATATTTCTAACCCAAAATGCTCCGAGTGGAAAAGCATTATAATTGCCACCATAAACACCAGTCATTTGAACCGTTCCGTATTTTCTTACGGCTTTCGTAGCGATTTGAATAGGCCCGAGAGTTCCACCTTGTAATTTCAATTTTTGTTCTAGAAATTCTAGTGGCGATTTTTTTCCATCCATGCCCACGCAATCAATGACTACATCGGCACCGCCATGTGTGATTTCCTTTAAATGTTCTCCCATATCTGGGAATTTTGTAAACTCAAATACCTCAACATTGTTAATCTTTTTTGCATAATGTATCCGATAATCTAAGTAATCGACTGCGATTACGCGCTTAGCACCTTGCATCCACGCGAATTTTTGTGTCATTAATCCAACAGGGCCACAACCTAGGACGATAACAGTATCACCTGGCTTAACACCTGCGTTTATTACACTCCAATAGGCTGTTGGCAAAACATCGGATAAAAAAAGTAGAGATTCATCTTCAAGTTCGCATGATTCTGGTATAACAAATGGAGTGAAATTTCCAAAAGGAACTTTTAAATATTCTGCTTGTCCGCCTGGATGGTTACCAAATTTCTCTGTATAACCAAAGTATCCACCAGAATCATAATGAGGATTGGAGTTATCACATTGGCTTTCCATTTCATGCTGACAATAAAAACAATGTCCACAAGCAACGTTAAAGGGAATAACAACACGATCTCCTTTTTTTACTTTAGTAACATCTGGACCAACTTCTTCAACAATGCCCATTGGCTCATGACCAATAATGTACCCTTGCGGTAAAGGCATGTTTCCTTGATATAAATGTAAATCAGAACCGCAAATAGCGGTTGAAGTAATTTTTACAATAATATCATCTTTTTTCTCTAACTTTGCATCATCAACTTGTTTAACTTGTACTTGGTTTGGTCCTTGATAGGTTACAGCTTTCATCTCATATCTCCTTAGGAATCATTTTTCATAATTTATATGTATCTCTTGACAAAATAGAAATCTTTAGTAAAGAGGAATCTATACATAGTGTTGTTATGAAAGTATGTTATAGCAACTCTTCTTTCTTATGTCTTTTGCCCTATTTTAAGAAGAAAATCAATATTTATACATAAATAAATTACCATAAAAAGGATAATTATTTTCTGTGATTCGTAGCATATTAAAAACATCGGAGGTGAAAGAATATGGCAAACAATAACAGTGGAAGTCGTAATGAATTATTAGTTCGAGGCGCTGAGAATGCAATTGATCAAATGAAATATGAGATTGCACAAGAGTTTGGTGTACAACTTGGTGCAGATACAACAGCTCGTTCAAACGGATCTGTTGGTGGTGAAATTACAAAACGTTTAGTAGCAATGGCTGAACAACAACTTGGTGGTAGAGCTAACCGCTAAGTAAATTGAAATACAATATAGCAAATATGTAAATCAATTTCTTTTGTATATGTATAAAAATAAAAACCCTTATAGTAAATGGATTCTCACTCAAAGATTATCGATAATTTTCTTTCATAATCTTTGAGTATTTAATTTGTAAACTACTTTCCTAAACAATAAACACGTAGTGTTGGAAAGGTGTTTTCCATGCATAGTAGAAAATCTTTTGCAGGAAAAAGCATACTTAAAAATTTGATTTCAATATTGAAATCAATATTGATTATGATATTTTCGAAAGGGAGGAATTTAAAAATGGGTATTTTAAGTGGAAATCCTCAAAATGAACCGTTACATTACGGAGAAGTATTTGATATTTGGAGTTATCTTTTAGCTACACAAGGTGCAATCGCAAGCCATCAAGTATTTATGAATCACACAGGTGACGAAGATTTGAAGAAGTTTTTAGAAAGCTTAATTGAAAATGATATGAATTCGGAAATCGAAGAGTTAAAAACTCTTTTAAAGGTTAATGGCGTAGCATTACCGCCTGCTCCTCCAGAACGACCAGTTGCATCTATCGAAGACATTCCTCCAGGAGCGCGTATTAATGATGCTGAAATAGCAGCAGCTGTTTCTACAGGATTAGCAGCTGGACTTGTGACATGTAGTCAAGTGATGGGAAAATGTCTTCGAGAAGATGTAGGGATGCTATTCGGACAATTTCATATGAAAAAAGCGCAAGCAGGTGTAACGTTACTGCGTTTAAGTAAGAAAAAAGGATGGGTAGTTCCACCTCCATTACATGTAAGAAATTCAGATCAAGCTTAATAAACAAAAATAAAAAAGTGGCGTTGGCCACTTTTTTATTTTTTAGATGTATCCTCAAGCTTGGATTTATTTATTGTGGAAGAATCTATATATTCATCTGACATTTCCATAACATATTTATCATGATGAATATGATTACGATGTCTTAATTCATTGTCGTTACGCAGTACTAGCCTCTTCATATAAACATGGAAGAAAATTTCTGTTCCACCAATAATTAAAGCGGCTATAAATGAAGAAAGTCCAATGTTACGAGTAACATCTAAATCAGTAAACAAGGATGTTAGTAACCAAATTCCAAAGAAGCTTAAGCCTAAATCTGCTATTGTAGCAATCATATTTCCGTATTTAGGTAAAATGAAGAGATCTCCGATTAAATAGGCAGCTCCTGTAAGGAAAAGAGAAATTAGTAATACTCTAGGAATTGAAATGCCTTTAAAGATACTAAGTATGATTAGTAATACAGCAGTTATCGCTGTGTATTTAATTAATAAAGCAACAAAATGTTTCATCATTTTCCTCCATTGTTCAAAAGTATATGGAATAAAATATTTCATTAAAAACGGGTTATGCTGTTAAATAGCTTAACCCGTTTTATGTTGTAATGGAGGCCTATTTATGATATCCCATGGCACGTAAGATGTATTTCGTTCTCCTATACATGATTATTTTTGGTTTAAAGAAGATCAACTATACCTTTGAATTCACGGTCGTAATTACCAATTAATTAGCTATATATTTTAGCATGTAATTTAACATATTAAAGAAAGAAGGAGGTGAATGAACATGTCAAACAATAACAGTGGAAGCAGCAATCAATTATTAGTACGTGGCGCTGAACAAGCTCTTGATCAAATGAAATATGAAATTGCTCAAGAATTTGGCGTACAACTTGGTGCAGATGCAACAGCTCGTGCAAACGGATCTGTTGGTGGTGAAATTACGAAACGTCTTGTATCATTAGCTGAGCAACAACTTGGCGGTGGCGTTACTCGTTAATTTTATATATGAAATGGATATAGAGGAGAGGCATGCCGTCTCTCCTTTCTCATACATTTTTTAAAACTTACAACTATAACTCAAATTTATTTGTTTAACTTTTAGACTCACAAGGTTTTAAATACATAATTAATTTTTGTGTAATAAAAGGATAAAAGATAAGAGATTATATTTGATGCGAAAGGGGCAGAAAAAATGAAATATGAAGCGTTATTTACAGTTGAGATTTCTGTAGGAAGTGAAAGAGTAGCAAACCATAAAATAAAGGCTCATAATATCACTGATGTTATTGAAAAGCTTGCCGAGAAGTATTCAAGTGATCATGAGGGGCATTCTCAAAATGAATAAAGGAGAATAGTAATATGACCTGTCATGATGTTGAGAACGAAACGAAAGAAAAAAAAGATTTAAAATGGTGGCAACTCTCACTTATTGGGATTGGCTGTACAATAGGGACCGGTTTCTTTTTAGGATCCAGTATAGGAATTAAAATAGGTGGTTCGTCAATTATTCTTATTCTTATTTTAACTGGATTTACTACTTATATTGTATTTGAAGCATTGGCAAAAATGGCTGTAGAAGATCCGCAAAAAGGATCTTTTCGCATTTACTCAAAAAAAGCTTTTGGAAATTGGGCGGGTTTTAGTCATGGATGGACATACTGGTGTTCTGAACTGCTTATTATGGGCAGCCAGTTAAGTGCGTTAGGAATCTTTTCACGCTACTGGTTTCCTAAAATACCATTATGGATATTTGCTGCTATATACGGAGTAGCAGCTATATTAATTATTTTTATAGGGGTAAAGATATTTGAACGCCTAGAAAAATGGATGGCTATTATAAAAATTGCGGCTATTATGGGGTTTATTGTAATTGCTATTTTAGTTATTTTAGGATTTATAAAGGGTGGTTTATATAAAGCACAAATTCCGCGGGATTTTAAAGACTGGTTCCCAAATGGATTAAAAGGCACTTGGTCCTCTCTAATTTATGCATTTTATGCATTTGGAGGAATCGAAATTATGGGGTTAATGACAATAAGACTGAAAGACCCTAAAGAAGCACAAAAATCAGGAAGAGTAATGTTAATGATTTTAACGATTATTTACGTAGTTTCTTTAGGGTTGGCAATTATGATGGTTCCATTAAACCAGTTTAATACGAAAGAAAGCCCTTTTGTAATAGCATTACAAGACTATAATTTGCCGTATGTGCCATTTATTTTAAATGTAGTGTTAATTTTAGCGGGTTTTTCAACATTAGTTGGTTCATTATTTGCAGTGACAAGTGTACTCATGAACTTAGCTGAAGAAGGTGATGCACCTGCAATGTTTGCTAAAAAAAACAAAAAAAACATCTCTTTTCCAGCTCTAATTCTTATTATAATTGGACTTGGTGCTTCTATCCTTAGTGCTTTATTACTACCGAAAAATATATATGAATATGTAACAACTGCAGCTGGATTAATGTTGTTATATACATGGAGTCTCATTCTTCTTTCATTTTGGAGATTAATGAATCCAAAAGGTTGGATGCAGATAAAAAGCATTATTGGTCTTATAATGATTGCACTAGCTGTTAGTGGGACATTATTGCAAAAAACAACGCGTTTTGGTTTCCTAGTGAGCTTGTTGTTTTTAGGAATCGTTATTATTGTTACTATAATTGTTCATTTTGTCTCAAAGAAAAGGAATACAGCTATATGAAGAATCTATTTTTATACAATATGAGTAGTATGTAACAACTAAATAATAGAAGCTATTGAAAAATGATTTGGTAAGTTTGAAAACAAAAATATAATCCATAAATAATAAGTGATATTCCAGATACTACCGTTATAAGAGACAATATACGAGCATTCAAAATTTTACGAAATATACTAGATGTACTCGCCATCGTAATATCCCAAATAAAAATACCTAAAATAATACCAAAGCTATATAACAAAAGCTGCTCTTTATTATAGGAAGAAGCGGCTTTTGCTAATATAGAGCCGAAAATTCCAAGCCAAAATAGAATTGTTAATGGATTCGATAAAGACATAAAAAAACCAGAAAAAAAGCTTTTAATAATTGAATCATCATTTCTAGTATTACTAATGCTAATTTGATTCGCATTTTTTAAACTTTCAATACCTGTATAGATTAAAACAAAAGCACCGAAAGACCATAAGAAAAGTTTTATAATATCTTTTTCGAGGAAATGAATTACCCCTAAATAAATAAGTGCCATGTAGATAACATCTGCAAGTAAGGCTCCTATACCAAGGATCCAAGCATGAAAAAACCCACTCCTAATACCTTTTTCTAGCTGCGCAGCATTTATAGGTCCCATTGGAGCAGATAATGATAAACCTAAGAAAACATAGCTTAAAAATATGCCCACGTATAATATGCTCCTCCCACTAAATTTGATCTATATTAAATCTATTCAGTGGTTAAAGTTTGTACAACTAAATAATAAAAAACAGAGTGAATTACTTATTTTTATGAAAGTATTTTATGATTCGAGAAAATGGACACTTGGATGGGATGGTTTCATCATCACGTAAAAAATATTGTTGCCATTCATAATTATCTTTTTCACCATAATCTTTGAGAGAGGGGTGAATAGGAGCTTTGTCATAAGCGGCTAGACGTTGACGTATTAAGTTTTTTAGTTTTCTACTGCGTTTCTCAGAATTCATAATCCCCTGTAAAACCCATCTAGGCGTTAAAGCTAGCATCATACATGAAAAATGTCTACTTTGTCTATTGACATGGGCGGGTGTAGCGCAGTAAACGAAATATGATTCATTATGAAAGCAAAATTCCCAAGTGTTTTCCATAGGGTCATTTGGAATGTGCGTAGGCCATTCCATCTCGTCCAAACGACTAGTTGTATTAAGTAGAGACCAATACATATGTTCAAAATCTTCAACTGTAGTTTCTCGCAGTAAATCTATTGGTGTATGAATAAAAACAATGAGTGAGGCGTATTGACCTGTGTCTCTAGAACATTCAGTATATTCTTTAAGTAATGCAGCTAAATCCTCACTAGTATTCGTATCTCTAGGATCACCAATAAATCCGTACCTGAGGTGATTTGCTGTAAAGCCGTGTTGAGCTGGTATACAAGGAAACAGTTTATCTTTATCTGTCATTTTTAATTTAAAAGAACGGAAAGCTTCTCGTTGCCAATGTGGAAGGGTAATAATATTTTTTTGTAAAGAGTCTTTATCATAAAGTATAGTCATCTTTTTATCCCTCCTAAGTCATAATATATAACCTATTAATTATTTAAGAATAGGTGACTAACACGGCTAGAATAATTATTTTTTAATTTATAAAAATAAAATGATTTAATGAAGAATCCCCTTCAATGTAGTTACTTTAATAGTTGATCTTTAATAACAACGTATAAATTTAAGTAGCTATAAAATTTGAAAAATATATAAGGAATATGTAGGTACAATGTTCACATTTATATTTTCTAACTAATATGGTTTATAACGAAACAAGAAAGGATGTATAATGGTGGGGATTTTTAAGGAAGAAAAAGTTAAATTTATAGATTGTAAAGGCGAGGAAGTCATTTTGAAAATCAAAATTAAGGATGTAAAAAAGTAGGGAAGAGGAATTAAGGATACTTTATTGTGATTAACATAGAAGGATGAAAAGTAATCATGAATTAGATTGAAATGAATTCAGTAGTATAGGCCCTTTTTGAATTTTTTTGCATAGTGTGGCATGAATGAATATTAAGGGGGAACATCTATGTCTTATCCTAATCAGCTAGCTTGGCATGAAACATTGGAGTTACATGAATTAGTAGCATTTCAAGCAAACGGTTTAATCAAATTAAAAAAATCAGTTAGGAATGTACCTGATCAAGCACTTCAATCGTTATATATTAAAGCTATAAATGTCATCCAAAAAAATCTACAAGAGTTAGTACAATTTTATCCTTATGCTCCTGGATTTCAATCGCAGCATCGTGATGACACTGGATTTTACGCTGGAGATTTACTTGGATTAGCAAAGACATCTGTTCGAAACTATGCAATAGCGATTACCGAAACTGCAACGCCGCGACTTAGAGAAGTTTTAACCCGTCAAATAAATGGAGCTATACAATTACATGCACAGGTTTTTAACTTTATGTATGAACGTGGTTACTATCCAGCTGATGATTTAAAGCAACTGTTAAAAAATGATGTTCAAAATGTGCAAAAGGCAATACAAATGCAATATTAAAATGGAGATTTGGAAATTATCATGAGAGAAAAACTAAAGTTTATTTATAGAGAATCAAATAGTTCAAACTATATGGTAATTCCCATTGTTAATAAAATGATTAAATGCTAAAAATATAGATTCATTCTAAAATGTTAAAGAAATTATATTAGCGCTATTGTAGGATGGTGAACCTCTTAAAGCTTTTTTAGTGAGTTTTAACAAAATATTAAATACGCTTGAGAATAAATATTTATATGATACATCTAATTCAATGTTATTTTCCTTTGGCACTAAGTATGTTTAGCACGTTTTTCTTTTGGGAAAAATAAGAATATACATTAGTGGAAAGGATAGGATTTAATGGTTACCAAAACCGATAATACAAGCTATTTAACCTCTTCTGTTTATTTGACACGTAATCTATGGTCAGGTATCTTGTTTGGGCTAGGGTTAGTAGCTTTTATAGATGAAACTATTTTTCATCAATTGCTGCATTGGCACCATTTCTATGATAAATCTACAACAGATATTGGACTCATTTCAGATGGTCTTTTTCATGCTTTTAGTTGGTTTGCAACGATTGGTTCCTTGTTTATGGTTGCTGATCTTCGCCGTAGAAATGCATTTTGGTTGAAAAGATGGTGGAGCGGATTACTGCTTGGTAGTGGTGGATTTCAATTATATGACGGTATAATTCAACATAAACTAATGAAAATACATCAGATTCGATACGTAGATAATGTTCTTATCTACGACGTAATATGGAATATAATTGCGACTGTAATGCTCTTAATTGGCATTCTACTAGTTTTTCAAACAAGAACTGATGAAAGATTATTGAGAGGTAAAAGCTTAAATGAACAATAACCATCTTCATCATGAAATATGGAATGCACTGGATATTTTACTATTCGTATTCATTTTTATTATGTTAATCATTTATATAGTAGCCACGATTTTATCAAATCGCCATTATAAACGATGGCCGTTATATCGAAGTGTCTTCTGGGTTTTAGGACTTATTTGTGTGGCAATAGCAGTTGTTGGACCTTTAGCTCATCGTGCTCATAATGACTTCACAGTGCATATGCTTGTGCATTTACTCCTTGGGATGCTTGCTCCAATTTTTATAGCATTAGCCGCTCCAATGACTCTTTTTTTACGAACGTTCAATGTGAATGCAGCACGACGTCTTTCAAGGATACTAAAAAGCAGGCCTCTACAACTTCTTACTCATCCAATTATCGCAACCTTGCTTAATTTAGGAGGACTATGGATTCTCTATACGACTAGCTTATACTCGATGATGCACGAAAGTATACTTCTTCATTTGTTCATACATTTCCACGTTTTTATTGCAGGATATCTGTTTACCACATCAATGATTTATGTTGATTTAATATCCCATAGATATAGCTATATGTACCGATCAATTA
This sequence comes from Bacillus sp. TE9106W, assembly GCF_054062215.1. Classification (NCBI taxonomy): domain Bacteria; kingdom Bacillati; phylum Bacillota; class Bacilli; order Caryophanales; family Bacillaceae; genus Bacillus; species Bacillus sp. TE9106W. The sequence continues at coordinate 58,828 of NZ_JBSSFA010000020.1, read as the reverse complement.
TTTTAATAATTGCATCAGCTGGTCATGGGATATTATCAAAATACATATATGCTCATCCGCCTGCTGGTGTAGTTACTGAACAAGCTGAAATGGGAGGTGTGCTGATGTATTATGGTGGGGATTTCATTGATATTGTTCTTATTTTTATACTTTGTTTGCAATGGTCTAGGGGTAGCAGACAGAGAACAAAAGTTAATAATGTAGTAAAGTCATGGGATGTATCGGATTTTTTGAAACTAAAAACTTTGAAATGAAATTTAGTTAAACTGTATTATGGATTAAGTATGGTATGAACAAAATTTAAAAAAGTATGTTAAAAGTAAAAAGGGGCTGTCTCATAAGTCTCTTTCGAAGTAAAGTCACATGAAATTGAAAAGGTAGAAACGTTATTAAATCAACGTTTCTGCCTTTCACTTTCTATTCGTTTTTGACTAAAAAGCACCTTTTGGGACAGCCTCTTTTTATAGTAAGAAGTACAACCTGGGTAAGAAGCAGGCTACACTACGGATAGTGTTTGCGGAATATCGAGTTTTATTCAACAAGGATAGTTCCATTCTTAAAATAGAGATGTTGTCTAAGGTCATTCTTTTTTTACATATTTTAATATCTTTTGACGTTTTGATTTTGTGATACATTTTAGTTTTTTGTTTAATTTCTTTTATCTACATATTTTCCGTAATCGGGTACAGCAATTTTATCAAATTCTTGAACGAGTGTGTTGAGGCTTGTTGATAGTAATTCACCTGACATCGGTATCCCATGTCCAGTAATAGCGGCTAGAGGCTTTAACTTCTCTAGTTTAATAACTGATTCTTTAGCAGCTTTCCAGTCTGTTGTTAAATAACGAGGCGGACCGCTTATTTCCTGTTCCTGAGTAATTACCTTATATAGATATTCCTGCTTCACCGTAACAAAAGCGTCCCCAGCAATTAATGTTCGGTCTTTTTCTCGGAATAATGAAATATGACCTGGAGTGTGTCCTGGTGTATGAATCCATTTAAACTCTGGCATATGGGGAACAGTTCCATCTGTAGGGAGTACTTTTACGCTACTTCCTAAATCAATCGGTTCATTAGGGAATAGAGGAGACATTTTCGCTACCATACCACCTTCAACTGTTGGATCTGGTTCAGGATAGCTTTGTTGCCCAGTGAGGAACGGTATCTCCATTTGATGGGCATAGACTGGAACATCCCAATACTTGATGAGTTCAATTATTCCTCCAACATGATCAAAATGCCCGTGAGTTAAAATAATTGCTTTTGGGCGGCTGTTTGTACCAAATCGATCCTCAGCGACAGAGATAATTTCATTTGCACATTTAGGCATTCCAGCATCAACTAAAACAAAATCATTGGTATGCGGATTTCCAACAAAGCATATATTGACGATTTGAATCGTGTAACAAAATAGATCAGGCAATACTTCGATGCCGTGACCACTTTCAATTGAAGTTGCTGGAATAAACTTGTAATCACTTCCGTAATTCATTTCATTGTCCAATTTTTCTCCCCCTTACTATATGTTCATACGACATTATAGTTCCCTAATTTTGAAAATCCATTTTGGGGGATGTCGTTTTATAAATACAATTTCATTCATTTCTTTTAGCATTTCGCATTCCGTTTACTTACATAGGATGCATATTCAAATTTATTTCTACCGCAATTCAGAAAGTCTCCACTTGAAGTAGGCATCCACCTTTGGAGAATTTATAGTATATCAACTTTGTTTCTTACTCGTTTATTACATTTACTATCACAAATACTCTTATTAAAATGAGGAGAGAAACGTACTTGATTATAGAAAGTTTTTAATTTGAGAGGAGGAACTATCATATGGCAAAGGTACTAATGTTTAATTTTCCAGGAGAAGGACATGTAAACCCAACTCTTGCTCTTATTAAAGAATTAGTAAAAAGAGGAGAAGAAGTCGTTTACTATTGTGTAGAAGAGTATAAGGGGAAGATTGAAAAAACAGGAGCTTCGTTTCGTCCATATGAAAATTTTTTAGAAAAAGTAGACATGTTGGAAAGAATGAATGGAAAAATAAATCCCTCTGAACTATTGTTACATATGGTAAAATCCATGGACAACATAATAAAGATTGTTATAGAAGAGCTGAAAGAAGAAAAATATGATTACGTAATATATGATAACAATTTTGCAGTTGGATGGATTGTAGCTGAAGCATTAAATTTGCCTAAAATCTCTTCATGTACAACATTTGCAGTTACGAAAAAGTTATTTAACGCATTGATGAACAATCATAATGAAGGAGACAAAATGTCACCTCTTTATCAAGAAGTTACGCATATTCTAGAAAAGTGGCAAAAGGTATATGTTTTTTCTATGAATGAAAAGAAAAATGTAATGACGTGTGCTGGAAATATTACTATCGTATATACATCTGAATTTTTCCAACCTGATGTGGAGGAATTGGATGATTCTTATATCTTTGTTGGACCCTCTATTACATCAAGGAAAGACGTACAAGAAGTTGTTTTTAAACAAAAGGAAGAAGAGAAACTCATTTATATCTCTATGGGAACTGTATTTAATCAACAGATGGATTTTTATTACATATGTTTTGAAGCATTTAAAAACTTCCCAGCTACTATCATACTGTCCGTAGGAAAACATATCGACATCAACCAAATGAAAAATGTCCCACCTAATTTCAAAGTTTATAATTATGTGCCTCAGTTAGAGGTCTTGAAACATGCTAATCTTTTTATTACACATGGGGGAATGAATAGTTCTAGTGAAAGCTTATATTTTGGTGTTCCTATGATTGTTATACCAGTTATGGGAGATCAACCGATAGTGGCTCAAAGAATAGAAGATTTAAAAGCTGGCATACAATTAAATCTAAAAAAGCTTACGCCAGTGATATTACATAATGCAGTAATGGAGATATTGTCGAATGATGTATACTTAGAAAATACTCATAAAATCAAATGTACTTTAAAAGATGCTGGTGGATATAATAAAGCCGCTGACATAATAGAAATATTTAAGTTAAAGATGGGTATTAAATAAGATGCCCCAGTTGCAAAACAGAGCAGCTGGGGCATCTTATTATTTTCTTCTTAACTTAATTATACCACGTAAATAACATTCGAAATAGACTGTTTCTTCTCATGTACTACTGCTACAATCAAGAACACATGCATAGTAAGGAGAGATGTTACATGAGTTCTTTCGTTCTCGATTTTCAAGAAATAGAAAAAACGCAGCTTTCACTCGTTGGTGGAAAAGGTTTGCATTTAGGGGCGTTATCTAACATGCAAGGGATACAAGTGCCAGAAGGTTTTTGTGTTACAACGGCAGGATATGAAAAGGCCATCGAGCAAAATGAAGGGCTTCAAGCTTTGTTGCAACAGCTAACAAAGTTGAAACGTGAAGAGCGAGTTCGAATTGGTGAAATCAGCAAGAAGATTAGAGAAGTCATTATGGCAGTACAAATCCCTTCGGATGTAGTGGAAGCAGTAGCTCATTATCTCTCACGCTTTGGAAATGAACATGCGTATGCCGTACGTTCTAGTGCGACGGCTGAAGATTTACCGTATGCCTCGTTTGCTGGTCAACAAGATACGTATTTAAATATTATCGGAGAAAACGCAATTTTACAGCATGTAAGAAAGTGCTGGGCGTCTTTATTTACTGAGCGAGCAGTTATGTACCGCATGCAAAATGGTTTTGAACATAATCAAGTTTCTATATGTGTTGTCGTTCAAAAAATGGTTTTCCCGCAGGCTTCAGGAATTTTATTTACCGCTGATCCGATTACTTCTAACCGGAAGGTGTTATCAATCGATGCCAGTTTTGGACTTGGCGAGGCATTAGTATCGGGACTCGTCTCTGCCGATAATTATAAAGTAAAAGAAGGCGAAATCATCGATAAGATGATTGCAACTAAAAAATTAGCTATTTATGCTTTAAAAGAGGGCGGAACTGAGACGAAACAGAATGATCCGGTTCAGCAAAAAATTCAAACACTATCTGACCAACAAATATTACAACTCGCACAGATTGGAAGACAGATTGAAGCTTATTTTGGCTGTCCGCAAGATATTGAATGGTGTTTAGTCGATAACACATTTTATATTGTCCAAAGCAGACCGATTACGACTTTATATCCAATTCCAGAAGAAAATGATGGGGAAAATCATGTATATATATCAGTTGGTCACCAACAAATGATGACCGATGCGATGAAACCACTAGGGTTATCCTTTTTCTTGTTAACGACTAATGCTCCTATGCGTAAAGCGGGAGGCAGGCTGTTTGTAGATGCTACGCAACAATTAGCTTTACCTGCTAGCAGAGATTATTTAATAAACACTTTAGGGAAATCGGATCCACTTGTAAGAGATGCATTAACGACTATAATCGAGCGAGATGATTTTATTACATTATTACCGGATGAAGAAAAAGAAAAGAGTGCTAGTAAAAGTAAGCCACCAGTAAGTTCGCAACCAGAAATCGAAAAAGATCCAGCAATCGTTACGGAATTAATAAGGAATAGTGAAGCATCACTTGAAGAGTTAAAACAAAATATGCAACTGAAATCAGGAGTGGATGTATTTGATTTTATTTTGGAAGACATCCAGCAATTAAAGAAAGTATTATTTAACCCGCAAAGTATAGCTGTCATCATGGCAGGTATGAACGCTTCAACGTGGATTAATGAAAAAATGGAGCAGTGGCTAGGCGAAAAGAATGCAGCAGACACGCTTTCTCAATCGGTACAAAATAATATTACATCAGAAATGGGTTTAGCATTAATGGATGTTGCTGATGCAATTCGTCCGTATCCAGAAGTTATTACGTATGTACAACATGTAGAAGATGGTAGCTTTTTAGATGAACTTGTTCAGTATAAAGGCGGAGAAAAAGCTCGAGATACAATCGTTGCTTTTCTAAATAAATACGGAATGAGATGTAGCGGCGAAATCGACATTACGAAAACGCGCTGGAGCGAGAAGCCAACAACCATTATCCCAATGATATTAAATAATATAAGAGACTTTGAAGCGGGTGCTAGTAAGCAGAAGTTTGAAAAAGGACTGCAGGAAGCTTTGAATAAAGAAGAAGAGTTATTAGAGCGATTGCAGCACTTGCCGGACGGAAAACAAAAGATAGAAGAAACGAAGCGAATGATTCGTAATATCCGTAATTTTATTGGTTATCGTGAATATCCAAAATATGGCATGGTTAATCGTTACTTCATATATAAGCAGGCGTTATTGAAAGAAGCTGAGCAACTTGTACAAAGCGGTGTCATTCGTGAGGTCGATGATATATACTATTTAACTTTTGAAGAACTTCACGAAGTTGTTCGCACGAATAAACTAGATTACAAGCTTATCCAAAAACAAAAAAATGATTATAAATTATATGAAAAATTAACACCTCCTCGTATAATGACGTCTGATGGAGAAATCATTACAGGTAAATATAAACGAGAAAACCTCCCAGCTGACGCGATTGTAGGTCTGCCTGTTTCTTCCGGAGTAGTTGAGGGGAGAGCCCGCGTTATTTTAAACATGGAAGAAGCGAATTTAGAAGAGGGTGATATATTGATTACGGCATTTACGGACCCTGGCTGGACGCCGTTGTTTGTTTCTATAAAAGGGTTAGTTACCGAAGTTGGCGGGCTCATGACACACGGGGCAGTGATTGCACGTGAATATGGATTACCAGCAGTCGTCGGGGTGGAGAATGCTACAAAGCTAATAAAAGACGGACAACGAATTCGGGTACATGGAACAGAAGGGTATATTGAAATGTTGTAATGAAACAAAGGATCATCCGCTATTATAGTGGATGATCCTTTATTATGTAGTTGACTTATTTCTTTAACCCAGCCGCATAAAAAGGGCCATGAACTGCAATTGTTGATAAAATACGAGCAATTTCCTCAGGTGTTTCTTTTTGTCCATTATTTAACCATTGCTGAATAACACCAATATGAGCAGATGCCATATAAGAAGCTAAGTATTGGCTTGGGACGAGTAAGTTCTCTTTATTAATGAGAGCGCCATTCGTATCTTCAAATAGTGTTTTCCACATAAAGTCTTTCAGTTTTGTTTGGAAAGATAAATCTCCTTTTGGGCTAAGTACAGCTCTCATAAAATCACTATTTTCATTTAGAAATTCAAGAATAGAAGTGATAAGTAGAAATGGCATTGTTGGAGAAGGATTTGATCCAAGATCTGCAATCACTTCTGGAAATTTCTGTTTTGCAATGCTAGAAAACTCATACATAATTTCTTCTTGGCATTTCGTCATTAAATCAAATTTATCTTGATAGTGCGCATAGAAAGTACCGCGATTTATGTTTGCTTTCGTTGTAATATCTTTCACAGTAATGGCGTCAAAACCTTTTTCTTCAATTAATTCCACCAATGCATTTCGAATGGCAGTTTTCGTACGAACAACACGTAAATCTAAATTACTATCACGCAAAGTATGTCCCTCCTTCATTTTAGCCAACACATTTCAAGGATGTGTCTTATAACCGACACATTCACGATTTTTGATTATTGTATAAGGTTCAATCCGAACATATAATTCAAAATATAAATAAACAACACGTTGTTGGTTATTATAAATCAAATGATAGGAGGAGAAAAGAATATGTTTAAAAATAAACTTTTATTGTTATCACCAGTTATAGCCCTACTTGTAGTTTTTATTTTTTCATTAACATTATTTCCAACTGTTCAACCTCAGCCGAAAAACTTGCCAATTGCAATTGTAAATGAGGATCAAGGAGTAGAAATTCCGAATCAACCGAAAATGAACATGGGGAAAACGATTGTTGATAATATGAAAAAGACATCAAAATCAGATGAAGAACCTGCGGTGAAGTGGGTAGAAGTGAAAAATAAAGAGGCAGTTCAAAAAGGCTTAAATAATCAAGAGTATTACGCAGCATTAGTTATTCCAAAAGACTTTAGTACAAAACAAGCATCATTACGAACACCACAGCCATCTTCGCCAGAGGTAGAAATATTTATCAATCAAGGAATGAATACAGCGGCATCAACTATGGCAGGGCAAATGTTAAATGGCGTAGTTGATAATATGAACAATACTGTTCGTGCGCAACTATTAGAAGGATTGAAAGCAAGAGGAGCTAAAGTAACAGCAGATCAAGTTACAAATGTAGTCACACCGATTGCAAAGAAAGTAACAAACGTGAATGAAACCGGCAAAAATAGTGTGAACGGTAACTCGCCGATGTCCTTATTCCAGCCGTTATGGATTGCCAGTTTAGCGAGCGCAGCAATTATCTTTATTGCGATAAGTAAGATACCAGTAGGTACAAGAAAAGAAAACGTCGTATTAAAACTAAAACAGATCATAACAGGAGCAGTTGCGACACTTGTAATTGGGTTCGGTCTTACATGGATCGCAGATGGCATGGTAGGTTTAAATATTTCGAATTTCACGGATACGGCCTTATTTCTATCCATTACATCGTTTAGTTTCTTCTTAATGATATCAGCGGTACTTTCACTAGTTGGACTAAAAGGAATTGGTGTATTCGCACTCTTACTATTCTTCGGTGCACCGTTATTATCATTAGCACCTGAAATGTTGTCGCCATTTTATCAAGATTGGGTATACGCATGGTTACCAATGCGATTTATGATTGAAGGGCTTAGAGAAATATTCTTCTTCGGAAAAGGGTTAAGCTGGAGTACACCTGTTATTGTGCTTATTTGGATTGGTGCGGTAAGTATCGTTATTATTTTAGCGACTGCTTTAAAACGTAGTGCAGTAAAGGGACATAAAACGGAATTACAGGTATAAAAGATAAAAACGTTTCACTAGGAGTGAAGCGTTTTTTTGTTTAGATGTAAGCTAAGTAGCATAGAAGAGATATTTAAAAGTAGGAATTAATGGTGTTATATAATGAATGTATAACACAAAAATGAAAATATAGAGGAAAGGAGAAAATAAATGAAAAGAGGAATTACAGTAGATATTCTAGATGGACATGCAAATGACAATCTACTTTGGGAAGTGTTAAAGCCAATCAATATTGCTTCATTTAATTGGCGAGTGGGGAATGAGGAGTCCTACTTAATAGCGCGTGGTGGATTGGATGAGGCATTATTTCCAGAGGAACCAAGTGTAGTGGAAGGATTAGATTTGAAAAAGCTAGTTAAAGACAACATATACTATCTCATTTTTGCAGATTTAAAAGCATATCCTAAAAGAGAAATAGTACTAGATATTGAAACATATGAAGAGTTTAAGGAAAGTAAGTGTGAGATAGTCGTATTAGTAGCGGATGGCAATTACATACAAATTTATGCAAAAGATCAAAAAGCAATTGAACTGATGTATGAAAACGCACGGAATCAGGGATTTTATGTGGAATACGTTACAGACGAAAATGACGGTAGAACACGTTTGTCAGTATAGTAGTAAATTGAAAGGGGAACGGCAGTATGGAGAGAAACACCATAACGAAAGAATATACAATTCGAACCGCTACGGAAGAGGAAAGCGATAGCATTATCACGCTATTAAAGGAAGTAGCGCAGTGGCTACAACATAAAGAAGTGGATCAGTGGCAGTATCTGTTAGGCGGAGAGGCTACGGATGAAATACTAGAAGGGATAAGAGAGAAATATACATATGTGATTACGAAAGAAGATGAAATTATCGGTACAGTTACAGTATCTCCTAAACAAAATGAATGGGATGAACATATTTTTGGTAAAGAGGAAGTTTCTAATTCATTATATATTCATAGATTTGCGGTAAAACGAAAGTATAAAGGTAACGGAATAGGAGAATGGATTTTACAGTGGATAGAAGAGAATGTACAACATGACAAAGAGTTTTTGAAGCTGGATTGCGTTGGACATAATCGTACGTTGAATGATTTTTATAAGAAAAATGGTTTTGATTATGTTGGCAGTACAGATGGACTTAGTAAGTTTCAAAAGAAAAGGGGGTAGTGAATGAATCAAATTGATACTGGTTTAGTTAAAAGGTTAATAGGGGAACAGTTTCCTGAATGGGCACATTTAGAGGTGAAACCTGTAAAGTTTAGTGGGCATGATAACAGAACGTTTCACCTAGGTGATAAGATGAGTGTAAGATTGCCAAGTGATGCGGCATATGCACCGCAAGTAGAGAAAGAAAACAAGTGGTTACCTATATTAAGTAAGGAGCTTTCTTTACCGATTTCTACACCAATTGCGAAAGGAAATCCATCTGAAGCGTATCCATGGCCTTGGTCTATTAATAAGTGGATAGAGGGAGAAACAGTTACGAAACAAAATGTTCGTGACTTAAGTAAATTTGCGGCACACTTAGGATCATTTTTAGTGGAATTGCAATCCATTGATGCGAGCAAAGGACCGATAGCTGGAGCGCATAATTTTTACCGAGGCGGGCTTATATCTGTATATGATGAAGAGGCGAGAGGTGCTATCGAAAATAATAAGGACGTTTTTGATGAAACAGTATTAAAGCATCTTTGGGATTTAGCACTTCAGTCAACATGGAGGCGTAAGCCAGTTTGGATTCATGGAGATGTTGCGCCAGGGAACTTACTCGTTAAGGATGGAAAGCTTTGTGCCGTCATTGATTTTGGTATTTTAGGAGTAGGGGATCCGGCTTGTGATGCAGCGATGTCATGGACATTTTTTGATAAAAGTAGTAGAAAGATATTTAAAGAAGTGCTGCAAATAGATGAAGAAACGTGGAATAGAGCGAGAGGATGGGCACTTTGGAAGGCGTTAATTACGTATGATGCAAATAAGATTAGTAATAAGATAGTGGCAGAAGAATCGTATCGTGTCATTCAAGTAATTGTGAATGATTATGGGAGGTAATAGAAAAAGCCTATTTAAAATAGGCTTTTTCATATGATTAAATATTAGAAATCAAAAGGAGGAATCTGATATAATTATACAGAATATTTAGATAAATAGGAGGTGTCGAATTTTGAGTGAAATTGAATTAAAAAGGAATGTAATTAAGACAGGGAGTGAGAAGAGGATTATTCTTCGGTTTATACTCGCTAGTCTCGTTGGGGTATTTATGTTTTTCGTACCAGTTACGATAAACGGTGCTTCGTCCATTATGATTGATCATATCGTATCATGGATTCGGACTTCGGTTCCGAGCGTCGTACCTTATTACGCACTACTTGTTATGATAATGGGTGCGATTTATCCGTTTTATACGAAAAAATGGAATGTATCCCTCGTAGACATTTGTTTTTCTATTTTAAAAGTAGTCGGCGTCGTTTTTGGCGTACTATATTGTTTGAAAGTAGGACCAGCTTGGTTCTTTGCGCCAGACGTTGGGCCGTTTTTGTATGAAAAATTAGTAATATCGGTAAGTTTACTCGTTCCAATTGGCTCGGCTTTTTTAGCTTTATTAGTCGGGTACGGATTACTAGAATTTATCGGTACATTTTGTAGACCCATTATGAGACCATTATGGAAAACGCCGGGACGGTCAGCAATTGATGCGGTTGCTTCTTTCGTTGGAAGTTATTCCTTAGCCTTATTAATTACGAACCGTGTCTATAAAGAAGGAAAGTATACAACAAAAGAAGCAGCTATTATCGCTACAGGTTTTTCTACAGTATCCGCTACATTTATGATCATCATTGCAAAAACATTAGACATTATGCATTTATGGAATATTTATTTTTGGACTACTCTCGTTGTAACATTCATCGTAACTGCTATCACCGTAAGAATCCCGCCACTTAGTAGAAAACCAGATACATATGTAACAGAAGAAGGATTCCCGGAGCCTGTTTATAAAGAGAAAATGCTAGAACGCGCTTGGGAAGATGCGTTAGAAGTATCAAAGTCTGCACCGGGTATTATGAAAAATATTACGGTGAACTTAAAAGATGGATTTATTATGACAATGGGAATTTTACCATCTATTATGTCAGTAGGTTTAATTGGTATCGTCTTAGCGAAATTCACGCCAATATTTGATTGGATCAGTTATATTTTCTATCCATTTACATGGGTTTTACAATTACCAGAAGCAGGCTTAGCTGCTAAAGCAGCATCCGTTGGTATTGCAGAAATGTTTTTACCATCATTGTTAGTTGTAAGTGCACCACTTGTGACAAAGTTTGTCATTGCGGTGGTTTCGGTATCATCTATATTGTTTTTCTCAGCTTCCATTCCTTGTATTTTATCGACAGATATTCCGTTAAAAGTATGGGAACTTATTATTCTTCACGTACAAAGAACGATTTTAACGTTACTTATTATTACCCCAATTGCTTATTTGTTACTTTAAAGTTTTAAAAAGATAAAGCTAATACAGGCAAATACCCTAAAAAGAAAAAGTTGTACATCTTCAGGTGAAAATGTACAACTTTTTGAAGATTTATTTGTTGTTCGAATATGACGTAATACTTCTTAAGAAAATTCCTAATCCTGCAAAAAAGAATCCTAAGCATAATAAGCTGCCTGGCGTTCCCCAAGTAATTTGATCTAGCATTTTTATATCCTCCCATTTCCCTCATATTAATTAACTGTAAAACTTTCACTTTATTATTATATAGTATTTTTTGGGTGTAATCCAGAATTATCCATACTACCAAATTGAAAAAATAATCTTTTTGTAGAAATAATAGCGTTTTTGGTGTGCAAATCTTTCAATAATGCACACTAGACCTTTAGAAAAAGAAAAACCTTACATGAAATGAAACCAATATAAATGTAGCTTGATATAATGGGATGGACACGGTATTTGTTAGAGGTTTTTACAGATTATTATGTAAGAAGGTATTAAAAAATGAATTTTAAGTACATTTAAAAGTTAATTTAATAATTTTGTTATCTATATAATAGAATGTTAATTTCTATGATATAGTAAGAAAAAGGGGGCTTACAAATGGAAATGATTCACGAAAGAGCAAAGTTACGGTTAATAGATAGTGATGATGTCGAAACTTTGTTTTCGATTGTAGAAGGAAATCGGGATATTTGGGCGTATTTAATTTCTAAAATGGATAGTGTGCAAGATATGCAGCAATATGTTCAAAAAGCGATACAGGGTTATGGAAAAGGTACGCAAATACCTTTCGTTGTAGTGGATCAACAGACGAATACGATTGTAGGAAGTACACGTCTATATAATATTTCAGTAGAAGATAAAACAGTCGAGTTGGGACAAACGTGGTATCATCCAAGTGTCCAGCGTACCAGTATCAATACAGAGTGTAAGTATATGCTTCTCCAGTATGCTTTTGAAAAACTGCATATGCTGAGGGTACAAATTAAGACGGATGCAAGAAATGAAAAAGCACAACGAGCAATTGAAAGGTTAGGCGCAGTAAAAGAGGGTGTGCTTAGGAATGAAAGAAAATTACCGAATGGTTATGTGAGAGATGCAGTTGTGTACAGTATTATCTCGAGTGAATGGCCAGACGTGAAAAAACAATTGTTAGAAAAGTTAGAGTTGTATAAAGAAAAGCTATAATTCGTGTTTTGAAAGGTATATTGTTCGTAAGGCATGAAAAATATACCTTTTTTCTTACAAAATGCTACTTTATTTTAATTCCTTTTGTTTCATCGTTCCCTTCTGAGAAAAAATTCGTTACAATGTAGTTGTATGGTAATAAACTTATGAATTTAAAACATGTAATGAAAACCGCAAATGAAAATGAATTGATAATCCTCAATTTTAAATGAAAACCCTTTTATACATAAATAAAAAGTAAAGTTCCTTCTTTTAAACAAACTCAAACAAAACGATTTGATATAAATGTTTTTTTATAGAAGTATGGATGATGTACGGAGGCAATTACAAATGAAAGAAAATAAGAAGAGTAAGAAAAGACGAATCTTTCAAGTATTTTTACTAATGATTTGTTCTGCTATTTTATATGTAAGTTATGCAGCTTACGATATTTGGAGTTATCGTTTTAAAGCAAATGATGACGTGAAAACGGATGCTGGTATCGTACTAGGAGCAGCTTCATGGAACGGAAAACCATCTCCTGTATTTAAAGAAAGAATTAATCATGCGATTTCTTTATATAAGAACGGAAATATTAAAAAGATTATTTTTACAGGTGGTACAAAGTTCGAGGCAGAACTTGAGGAAGCGCGTACTGCAAGAGTATATGCAATGAAACAAGGTGTAAAAGAGGAAGATATTTTAATTGAAACAAAATCTCTTTTCACTGAAGAAAATTTAAAAAATGCGAAGCAAGTTGGAATTGAGAACGGAATACAGACATACACGATTGTAAGTGATCCACTTCATATGAAACGCGCAATGAGAATCGCAAAACATATTAATATTGAAGCATATGCTTCACCAACGCCGACATCAGCATATAAAACGTTAGATACAGAAATACCATTCTTCTTTAAAGAATTATTCTCGTATATTGGATATGTAACCTCGTTGCCATTAAAGGCATTGAAGGGAGACTAATAAGGAAAGAACCTATCTTTCAATAGGAACTTTTCTTGTTAGTCAAAAACATTGTATTTTTATCGGAATAGTGAAACAATAGAGAGGTAGCTTCATATAATCATAATGACAAAATGAACGGTTTAAGAATCGAGCATAAAGGAGATTATAGTATGGCACTCTCATTTGTTGAAACAGAAAAACAATCTTTCATTATTGAACAAATAAATAAATTGATTCCGAAGTTCATGGAAAGGGAGCATCAACTAAGTGAATTAGGATCATTTCCGTATGAAAATATAAATGATTTGAAAGATATCGGATATACGAAATTAACGTTGCCGAAGGAATTTGGTGGTAGTGCGATTTCTTTATATGACTTCGTTCTATTTCAAGAGAAAATTGCGGAAGGCTGCGGAGCTACTGCATTATCGATTGGCTGGCATCTTGGCATTGTGAAAGAACTAGCGGAAAATCGCTCTTGGAATGATGAGATGTTCAAATGGTTTTGCGAAGAAGTGCGTAGCGGTGCGCTCTTTAACCGAGCAGCAACAGAACCGAAAACAGGGAGTCCGACGCGTGGCGGTAAACCAGAAACAATAGCGGTGCAACAAGGCGAGAAGTGGATTATAAATGGAAGAAAAACTTTTACAACGATGGCGCCAGTACTTGATTATTTTATTATTTCAGCGAGTATGGAAGGCCGTGAAGAAGTTGGTGAGTTTGTTATTCCAAGAAATACACTCGGTGTATCCATTGAAGAAACGTGGGATAGTGTTGCGATGCGAGGGACTGCTAGCCACGACCTTGTCTTACAAAATGTAGAGATAGAAAACCGCTTTTTTACAGATGTAAAGGGCGGGAAAGTGAAACAAAAGGGTATTGGCTGGTTGCTACATATACCAGCATGTTATTTAGGAATTGCACAATCAGCAAGAAATTATGCAGTTCAGTTTGCGGGATCATACAAACCAAATAGTTTAAACCATTCTATTAGTTTATTACCGAATATTAGAAGATTAGTTGGAGAATTAGAACTCGAGCTTATGCAAGCTCGCGTCTTTTTATATCAAATTGCGAAAAAATACGATGAGGCAGAAGATAAACTGTCACTGCAAGCAGAATTAGCGGCAGTGAAATACACCGTAACAAATGCGGCGATATCCATAGTGGATAAATCAATGCGCATCGTAGGAGCAAAAAGTTTATCAGAAAAAAATCCGCTTCATCGTTATTATTTAAACGTTAGGGCAGGACTACACAATCCGCCGATGGATGATGCAACACTGTCTATGTTGGCGGATGCTGCGTTTCGGTCGTAATTTTTAAAGCTTACATTTTATTGTTTATGGATATTATAGTTGTTTCGAAAGCACGGGTTTGATTACTAATCAAACCCGTGCTTTTTATGTGTACGACGTACCAAGTTGAGATGAGATTTTTAATAGAAATTGTTATCATGATTTTGGATTGTTATTGGCTGAAAGAATATTTATTGTAATGTTCGTTTGGCAACTTTTAATCCCATATTAAAGGTCTTTCCAAGTTTATCATTCGTAAATATTGTAAAAATTGCCCTGCATGGACCGCGTCATGATAGGCAATTCGTAATAGCATGTCGCCTAAATATCGTTGATAGCCAACATCGCTTCGATCAATAAGGGTTGAATCTAGCTCAGCTATGCTTAGTGATTGTACATATTCTATGAAGTCAGTAAAGTATACTTGTGCCAATTCAATTTCTTTTTTTACACAAGTAATCGGCTCGTCATCATACGGGAAATGTATATCATGTATTGAGCCGTTGTTTTTTAAAATCATATGATAGTAAAAAGTTGAGCTCCAAACATGACGAATCATCTCACCAAAGGACATGGCCTCACGATCAGGCTTCCAATTAAGAAAATTATCGGGAAGAGAATTCCATAATTTTTCTGAGCGCCTTCTCGTTTCTTTCAAATTTAATATACTAAGATCAATTGCATTCATAATACATTCTCCTTTACTATTAAACTTAAAATAATTGTATCAGTTTAATAGTTAGGGTATCATCGAAATATGAATGTATATCCGAATATCTCATATATAGCTAAACTAATTGCTGAACCTACAAGAGCAATTATCTTAGATTGTTTAATGAATAACCAGGCACTACCTGCTAGCGAATTGGCTTATATGGCGAAAGTTTCAAATCCAACGATTAGTTCTCATCTTTCTAAATTAATAGAGGGGAATCTACTTACAGTTGAACAACATGGTAGACATCGTTACTATCGACTTGCTAATCAAGAGGTAGCAGAAGTGCTTGAAAAGTTAGGAACAATCGCACCAACAGTCCAAGTTCGTTCTTTAAAACAATCGGATCAACTAAAACAAGTTCGTTATGCTCGAACTTGCTATGATCATCTTGCAGGCAAACTTGGTGTAGAGATAGCTGAAAAATTACTACATAGGAAATTTATCATTTTAGAGGAAGGAGAATATATTGTAACGGAACAAGGTAAGAAATGGTTTCTGAATTTTGGAATAAATATTGAAAAGGCAAATATAAAAAGGAGAGTATTTGCAAAACCTTGTCTTGATTGGAGTGAAAGACGCTACCATATTTCTGGTTGGTTAGGATCTGCAATAGCAAAACTATTTTTTGAACAGGAATGGATTACAAAAACGGATAAGAATCGGGCTGTCCATCTTACAAGAAAAGGTATGAAGTTATTGAAAGACCAATTAGGCATTGACATGGAAAATGAAGAAATGAAATAACCTGAGTCTATAGTTATATAGACTCAGGTTATTTCATTTTTAAAAAATCTTAGATGATATTTGCACACGGCAAAGTTCACCTCAATCGCTTTATGGGAAGAGGGGAAATGAAAACATAGCAGTTGAGGAAGTTCTATTAAATTATTAATCATATTACTTAAAAATTATGCGTAAGAATATAGTAAATGAAGGGAGATATAAAATGAATAAAGTGAAACTGAAAATATTTAATATAAAGTATGTCATGATATGTCTTTTATTCACAATTATATGTATTCTCACTTCATTCTTCATTTCTAGTAATTCGAACGTATTTAAATCTTATTATATTAACCAATTACTAGGAACGAATTCTACTAAAGGTCTTATGTATATGATAGGCAGCGAAAATCGTTATTTTGCAGAAGAATTTCATAAAGAAAAAGGACGAGCGTCTTTGGAATCTTTTTTACTTTCACTTTCTACAAATATTAATGTAAATGACCTTCGAAGCTTATTAACTCGAGAACTTCCAAATATGAATCAATTTTATTCGGAAATATTAATTGCCGGGGAAGGGACAGATTATACGAACATTCCTGAAGAATCCAGCATTCCTTTAGAGAATATTCAAGATAAAGGTACTGCTGTTAAACATCCAAAGAGTGAGAAAGAAAACAATTCAAATACACAAAATAACGGTGAAAATAAAGTTTTTATTTATCATACACATAGTTGGGAGTCGTTTATTCCTCTCATTCCAGGTGCTACTAAACCTAATGATGCCTCTAGTACAAATAATGAAGTGAATATTACGTTTGTTGGAAACTATTTAAAACAAAAGTTAGAAGAAAAAGGAATAGGCGTTTCACATGATACGACAAATATGAGGGACTTTCTGCGAAATAAAAATTTAAACTGGGCCCAATCTTACAAAGGATCTCGTCAAATATTACAAGAAAAATTAGCACAAGATAAAAATATTATGTTTCCAATGGACCTTCATAGAGATGATGCAAGAAAAAATATTACAACCAAAAATATTAACGGAAAGAATTATGCGAGGCTCTATTTTATTTTAGGACGAGAGAATCCTAGCTTTGAAAAAAACAAAAAAATAGTAACGGCAATAAATTCATATTTAGACGAGAAGTATTACGGTTTAAGCCGAGGAATTTTTATTAAAGATCGTAAAAGCGGGAACGGAGTATATAATCAAGACCTTTCTCCAAATGCATTACTTATTGAAATGGGAGGGGTAGATAATACACCAGAAGAACTGTATGCTTCCGTTGACGCATTAGTAGAAGCCTTTAGCCACTATTATAATGAAGTGGTTAAGAAAAATAACTAAATATATAGGGGAAACCTAGTATTTTTATAAAATAAAAAGGAGTGACACCTAGTATGAAGTTCTAGAGGTTACTCCTTTTTCCTATTATTCAGGCTGTACCAGAAGTCTCATACTACTTTCAGACCCGTCTTCATTATAAGCGGATAAATAATATGGTCCCGGTTCTGGAGAGGAAACGAATGAGCGTAAAGTAAATGTTTTACTTTCATTTGGTTGTATTGTATGTCTGGCTAGTTGCTCTTCATCTTGTGATTTGATTGCATATGTAAATGCATTTGTACCGATATTTGCAATTGTGATTTTTAAATCACCGAGACCACTAAAGTCAAATACGGTACCCATGTCCCCACGAAATGTATGTGTATTATTAACTAATGATGAACGAAATGTTGGGGTTTCATTTGGTTCACTTGATGCGAGAGTAATCGTTTCTTTTGCTTCTATGTTAGTAGGAGTGGAATCTGGTTGTGTATTTTGCTTTGTTAATAGAGTAACCGTACAAAGTGAGGCGATAAGAATGAATGAACTAGAAATAATGGCATGTTTCTTTGTAAGAAGCATATAGATTTCTCCTTTTTGTAATATATAAAAAATATAACATTACCAATAAATGTTATCAATTAAAAAAATCTTTCTTTTCATTCTTCTTTTTATCGTTTTATAGGAGAATGCTATGCTTCTTATTTCACCTACTGTATAATAAGAAAAAAGCACGAAAAGAGGTCATCTCATGTTAGAGGTTATTGCAACATGTTTAGAAGATGTGAAACGAATTGAACGAGCTGGCGGGAAGCGAATTGAATTAATTTCATCTTATACAGAAGGCGGTTTAACGCCGAGTTATGCATTTATAAAAAAAGCGGTAGAAGCAGTACAAATACCGATTCATGTTATGATTCGTCCGCATGCGAAGTCTTTTACATATACGGAAGAAGAAATTGAAATGATGAAAGAAGATATTGTAGTTGCTCAGAAATTAGGAGTAGCTGGTGTTGTATTAGGTGTATTAAATGAAAGAAATGAAGTGGCTGAAGAGAAACTAGCGAATTTATTATCTGTGGTAGATGGGATAAATGTCACATATCACCGTGCAATAGATGACATAGAAAATCCAGTAGAAGCGATGAGAACGTTAAAGAAGTTTCATAAAGTGACTCACGTCTTAACTTCAGGTGGACAAGGGAATATAGTTGATAATATTCCGGTGCTTACAGATATGCAAAAGGTAAGCGATGGTCAAATTCAGCTTGTTGTTGGAGCTGGTGTAACGAAAGAAAATATAAAGCAATTGCTAAATGAAACTGGAATTTCGCAAGCTCATGTCGGTACAGCGGTAAGAGAAGGGAAATCATGTTTTGCTGAAATTGATCCTAATTTAGTACAAGAATTAGTTCAAATCATACAATAAACAATTAAGAAAGAGGAGAAACGATGAAGGAAAATACGAAGAAAGAATTATTCTCATGGGCGAAAACGATAGGATTTACCCTTGTATTAATCGCAATTATTCGCGGTGTTTTATTTACACCGTCATTAGTACAAGGCGAATCGATGATGCCGACTTTAGAAAATAACGAACGAGTTCTCGTCAATAAGATTGGTTATAGTATAAGTGGATTAGAACGCTTTGATATTATCGTTTTCCATGGAAAAGAAGGATATGATTTAGTAAAACGAGTAATTGGTTTACCAGGCGATACAGTTGAGTATAAAAATGATGTTTTATATGTAAACGGCAAAGCGATGGAAGAACCATATTTAAAAGAGTTTAAAGAAAAAGCAGCAGGTCGTGTATTAACTCCAGACTTTACGTTAGAACAAATTACAGGAAAAACGAAAGTGCCAGAAGGCCAAGTGTTTGTATTAGGTGATAATCGTGAAGTTTCTAAAGACGGTCGTATGTTTGGATTTATTTCAGAAGATGAAATTGTCGGAAAAGGACAAGCTGTTTTCTGGCCGTTGAAACAAGTAAGAGCGTTATAAAGAAAAAGTATGGGAGAATATATATTCTTCCATACTTTTTTTGTTGATAGAATTAAAAGAATATTTTATAATTTTAAATTATATGTTTGTTTCGGAAAATGGAATTTAAGTTCCGAAATTCGGAACAAGAAGGAGATAGAATGAGTATAAATAAAACGGCAGTTAAGACAATGGATATTTTAAAGTTGTTTTATGAGCATGAAGAACTCAGTTTAACAGAGATGGTTCAGCTTACAAGTATGCCGAAAACATCTGTTTATCGTTTAATTGGCTCGTTAGAAGAAATGGAGTTTTTACAAAAAAACGAAAAGGGGAAATATCGTCTAGGAGTCGTTTTTTTACGGTTTGGTCAACTTGTTTCGCAAAGATTATCAGTAAGAAATATTGCGATTCCATATATGAAAGAGCTTAGAGATAATTTAGGGCAGGCAGTTAATTTAATTATTCAAGATGGTAATGACGCGATTTATGTGGAAAAGATGGAAGGTGTTCAGCCTGTACGTGTATATACGGCGGTTGGAAGAAGAGCGCCACTTTATGCTGGTGCATGTCCGAGAATTTTACTATCGTATTTTTCTGAGGAAAAGAAACGAAAATACATAGAGGAAACGGATTTCAAACAGTTTGCAGATGGAACAATCGTAGATAAGAAACAGTTGCTAGAAGTGTTACAAATGGCGAAAAAGGAAGGACATACAATTAGCTATTCTGAGTTAGAAAATCATACAGCAGCTATAGCAGCGCCCATTTTCGCAAATGATGGAACGGTTGTAGCAGGCATTAGTATTTCGGGATTAGCAATTGAGTATAGCGAAAGTAACATTCCATATTTTATCGCTAAGGTGAAAGAGACAGCGAATCGCATTTCGAAAGAACTCGGCTTTTTGGCATAGAAAGAGGGAGTAGGATGAAATTTTCTGCGTTAGGGGATCAAGCAATTATTGTTACATTTGGTGAAGAAATCGGGATGGATGTATACGAAAAAGTACAACGACTATTTCAAGCGTTGCAGCAACATCCGTTTACAGGAATGATCGAATGCGTTCCGTCATTTACTTCATTGGCCGTTTACTATAATTTGTATGAAGTATGGAAGGGAAATGATAGAAAGATAAGACCGTATGATTACGTATGCCAATACATAGCTAGAATGTTAGATACGTATAAGGAAGAGCTGAAACGAGATGTGAAACATATTTCTATACCCGTTTGTTACGGGGGAGAATATGGACCTGATTTAGAAGAGGTGGCACATTATCACGGTTTACAAGTAGAAGATGTGATTCGCATACATAGTGAAACAACGTATTTTGTATATATGTTAGGCTTTACACCAGGGTTCCCGTATTTAGGAGGACTATCAGAAGAACTAGAAACACCTAGAAAAGAAATACCGCGGTTACAAATCTCTCCTGGTTCGGTAGGAATCGGCGGAAATCAAACAGGTATTTATCCGCTTGAAACACCGGGTGGATGGAATATTATTGGCCGAACACCAATCTCCTTATTTAATCCGGAAGAAGAAACACCGACCTTTATTCAAAGTGGTATGTATTTACGATTTATCCCAATAACGAAGGAAGAGTACGTATCACTTGAGGGGGCTAAAGAATGGATGTAGAAGTTTTGCATGCAGGTATGTTTACAACAGTCCAAGATTTAGGACGATCTCATTATCAAAAATACGGTGTGCCAGTTGGCGGGGCTATGGATCAAAGTGCACTTCGGATGATCAATATGTTAGTTGGTAATGAAGAAAATGAAGCGGGACTCGAAATGACGATTATGGGACCGAAATTGTTAATAAAGAAAACGACGTTACTCGCAATTGGCGGTGCGGATATGGAACCGTTACTAAATGGTGAGCGTATTCCATTATGGCGGCCCATTTTAGCGGAAGAAGGTAGCATGCTTTGCTTTGGAAAAGTGAAAACGGGTTGCAGAGCGTATGTGACTTTTGCAGGTGGTATCTATATTGATCGTACGATGGGAAGCAAAAGTACTTACATACGTGCTGCGATTGGTGGTATGGAAGGGAGAATGCTGAAAAAAGGAGACTATTTTCAACTTGGGGAAAGATCAGAAATGGCTCATCCTTTCATGCAAGACTTACAAAAGGGTGAGCGCATAAAAACAAAATGGGCAATTAGCAGTAGCGTACTACCAAAATATAAGAAGTATCCTAAACTTCGCGTCATAACTGGTTTTGAATATGATCAATTTACAGAAGAAAGCAAAAAGGCATTTTTTACGAAAGAGTATAAAGTATCTAATTACGCTGACCGTATGGGTTATAGGGTTGAAGGAGAAATTTTAAATAGAGCCGTTGAAAAAGAGATTTTATCGAGTCCAGTTACATATGGAACCATTCAAATTCCAAATGGCGGACAGCCGATTATATTAATGGCAGATAGGCAAACGACAGGTGGTTATCCGAGAATGGGAAATATCATTTCAGTAGATTTACCTCTTCTTGCCCAGTTAAAACCAGGGGACTATGTATCGTTTGAGAATATTACGCTTGAAGAAGCGGAACAATTGTACATAGAAAAAGAAGTAAATATGAATCTATTAAAAAAGTTCATCGCTTTACAAAGCTGAGTGCAGGAGGGAAATATCATGACTACAATTGATTTGAATTGTGATTTAGGAGAAAGTTTTGGCGCTTATAAAATGGGGAATGATGATGAAATTCTTCCGTTCGTTTCCTCTATAAACGTTGCATGTGGTTTTCATGCGGGTGATCCGTCCGTTATGCGACAAACGGTTGAAAAGGCAATGCAGCATAACGTAGCGATAGGGGCACACCCCGGATTTCCAGATTTAATTGGATTTGGTAGAAGGAACATGAACGTTTCAGCAAGTGAAGTATACGATTATGTTTTATATCAAATTGGTGCATTAGACGCTTTTGTAAAAGCAGCTGGTGGGAAGATGCAGCATGTGAAACCGCACGGAGCCCTATATAATATGGCGGCAACTAATCCGGAAATTGCAGATGCAATTGCGAAGGCAATTTATCATAGTAATCCAAGTCTATCACTTTACGGATTAGCAAATAGCGAGGCGTTTATACAGGCTGCGGAAAAATACAATATAACTCTCGTACAAGAAGCTTTTGCAGATCGTACGTATAAGCAAGATGGAACATTAACGAGTCGTACGGAAGAAAATGCGCTTATAAAAAATGAAGATGAAGCGATAAATCAAGTGCTTCAAATGGTGAAAGAAGGCTATGTAAATTCGGTGAATGGTGAGAAAGTAGCAGTTCAGGCGCAGACAATCTGTTTACATGGTGATGGAGAAAAAGCAGTACAATTTGCGAGAAAAATATACAGAACATTCGAACATAATAAAATTTCTATATGTGCACCGAAATAAAAAAATGAGGGGAAGTGTTGGAATTGGTGAAATTAATCGGGATATTACTAGTTGCAGTGGGCTTTTTATTTAGATTAAATACACTATTAGTCGTTATGGTTGCAGGTATTGTTACGGGGATGGTTTCAGGATTAAGCTTTTATGATGTGATCAGCATGTTCGGTAAATTTTTCATAGAAAATAGATATATGTCTATGCCTATCATACTAACTTTACCGGTAATCGGAATTTTAGAGCGTTACGGTTTAAAAGAAAGAGCAGAAGCACTTATAACGAAATCAAAAGGTGCAACAACTGGAAGAGTATTAATGTCATATTTTACGATAAGAGAATCATCAGCAGCACTAGGTCTTAATATTGGTGGTCATGCACAAACAGTAAGACCGCTCGTTGCACCGATGGCAGAAGGGGCTGCGCAAGGTAAATACGGTAAGCTTCCTGAAAAGTTAAGAGAAAAGATTAAAGCGAATGCAGCCGCTGCGGAAAATACAGCTTGGTTTTTCGGAGAAGACATTTTTATCGCAACGGGTGCCATTCTATTAATGAAAGGATTTTTCGATTCAGTAGGTATGCATGTCGGTGTGTGGGATATGGCACTTTGGGGTATTCCAACTGCAATATCTGCACTTATCGTAAGCTGGATCAGATTTAGAAGGTTTGATAAATATATAGCAAAAACGATGACATCAAAAGAAAAAGAAGAGAAGGAGGCAATATAAAGTGAATATCATCACAATGGATACAATCTATTACGTATTAGGTATAATCGTTGCCTTTATCGCCGTTCGTATCGCATTTGATCGTGAACATCCAAATCGATTTGGTTCTAGCCTATTTTGGGCGTTATTTGCAGTTACATTTTTATTCGGAAATGTAATCCCTTCGTTTTACGTTGGCTGTATTGTACTCGCTATGGTTGTGTTAGCTTCACTAAATAAAGTAACAAAATCAGAGGAGAAAGAAGTTCCAGTACAACAACGTGTAAAACATGCGGAGAAATTAAAAAATAAAATTTTTATGCCTGCACTATTAATTCCTATTTTTACAATTATCGGTACGTTAACGTTAGGAAAAATTAAATGGGGAAATGTCTCCCTTGTTGATCCAGATAAAGTAACGCTAGTAGCATTAGCATTAGGAGCATTACTTGCATTCGTTGCGGCAATGCGTATTACAAAATCGAAAATAACAACGCCTGTACAAGAAGGAAGCAGATTACTACAGGCAGTCGGCTGGGCCGTAATTTTACCACAAATGTTAGCAGCACTTGGCGGTATTTTCGCGAAATCTGGCGTTGGACAAGTCGTTTCTGATTTAGTCGGCCAAGTATTACCGACAGAGTATCCATTCGTTGCTGTTATGGCGTACTGTTTAGGAATGATGCTTTTCACAGTCGTAATGGGAAATGCTTTCGCAGCGTTTGCCGTTATTACTGGCGGAATTGGTTTACCTTTAATTGTACAAATGCACGGCGGAAACCCAGCGATTATGGCCGCTCTTGGTATGTTTGCTGGATATTGCGGAACGCTGCTTACGCCAATGGCAGCAAACTTTAATATCGTACCGGCAATGCTTTTAGAGTTAAAAGATAAAAATGCCGTTATTAAAGCGCAAGTACCAATCGCTCTTTCAATCTTCATCATAAATATGTTTATCATGTACGGCCTAGTATATCGTTTCTAATTAGGAGGAGAAAACTATGAAAACAGTATTATTAACAGGATTTGATCCGTTCGGCGGAGAAAGTATCAATCCAGCTTGGGAAGTTGCAAAAAGTTTGCATGAAAAAACAATCGGAGAATACAAGATTATTAGTAAGCAAGTCCCAACTGTATTTCATAAATCAATACAAGTTTTAAAAGAATATATAGATGAACTAAATCCAGAAATAATTATATGTATCGGACAGGCTGGGGGCAGACCAGATATTACGATAGAGCGTGTCGCAATAAATATTGATGATGCAAGAATTGCTGACAATGAAGGAAATCAGCCAGTAGATGTACCGGTTGTAGAAGAAGGACCAGCTGCTTATTGGTCTACACTTCCGATGAAAGCAATTGTAAAAAGACTACAGGCAGAGGGCATACCGGCTTCCGTTTCACAAACAGCAGGTACGTTCGTTTGTAATCATTTATTCTATGGTCTCATGCATGAACTAGAGAAACAGGATACAAAAATGAAAGGCGGATTTGTTCATATTCCGTTTTTACCAGAGCAAGCGAGTAATTATCCAGGGCAACCGAGTATGTCACTTTCTACTATTCGTAAAGGGATAGAGTTGGCAGTTGAAGTAACGACGACAGTTGAGGTAGATATAGTGGAAATTGGGGGCGCGACGCATTAAGTAGAATGAATTGTACGACACCTCCTGTAAACAACTGGTATAATAAGTATAGCAATATACATAGAGGTGATTTTTGTGCAACAATTTGAAGAAGTACGTTCAATTTTAGAAAAAGCAAAGAAAATTACAGTATTAACAGGTGCTGGTGCAAGTACGGAAAGTGGTATACCAGATTTTCGTTCAGCAAATGGATTGTATGCTGATGCGAATGTGGAGATGTACTTATCAAGAGGGTACTATAACCGAAGTCCGAAAGAATTTTGGAAGCATTATAAAGAAATCTTTCAAATCAATACGTTTCATCAATATAAACCAAATCGTGGTCATCGTTTTTTAGCAGAGCTAGAAGAGCAAGGGAAAGATATTACGATTTTAACGCAAAATATTGACGGTTTACATCAATTAGGTGGTAGTAAACATGTTATTGATTTACATGGAACGCTTCAAACAGCACATTGTCCGAAGTGTAAAACGGGATATGATTTGCAGTATATGATTGATCATGAAGTGCCGCGCTGTCAGAAGTGTAATTTCATTTTAAATCCAGACGTTGTTTTATACGGAGATACATTGCCGCAATATCAAAATGCGATAAAACGTTTATATGAAACAGATGTGCTTATCGTTATGGGAACGTCATTAAAAGTACAACCTGTCGCTTCATTCCCGCAAATCGCAAAGAGAGAAGTAGGAGCAACAACGATTTTAGTAAATGAAGAGTTAACAGGACAAGAATATAACTTTGATTATGTTTTTCAAAATAAGATTGGTGAATTTGTTGAGGGATTATCTTTAATGAAATAAGTTATCAAAAAACTGAGGTATTCACCTCAGTTTTTTATTTGAGTAATTGCTGTTTTAAGCAACATGAAAACATGTCGATAATGTAGTAACTACATTTTTATAATTTATAAAAATGTGTTTCGTAGATAAAATAGCCGAATAGGAAGAAATGTTTTCTTTAGCGAATATACAGTCGTCATAAAGTAAGCTAATATGTAGCTGTTGTAAAGGTTCTATTTCATTTTGTTTTAAGTATAAGACTAAGTCATTATAAAGTTGCGTACTATGCTCACTTACAGACCATTCTAATGAAAGCTGACCTGCTATGCTAGTCCACCATACTTTAAAACTACATATTAATTCTTTGAATAATTCTTCATTACATAAATGATTATCAAAAAGTTTCTCATAAAACATATGATTTTCATCATAAAAAATTTGCGAATCATATTTTTCATTAGCAATTTGTTTGCGAAGTGTATGCCATAATTCTTTGAAATTTGCTTCAAAGTTAGTAGAGAAATTGAATTGTCTTGCTATATAAGGAAAACGTAAATTCCCTGTTTTCTCTTTTTGGTTGAGATAAATATTTTGAATGTAAATCATAAAGTTTAAACAATGAGACGCATTAGTATGAATTGTGAATGAATCTGTCATTTCATTTTCTCCTTAGTAATGTCTTTTATTGATTTATTTCTTAAGTATACAACCTTTCTTTTAGAATAACATTCATGTTATTCCTTAATAAGGGAATGGTAATAAATAGGATATAAAATTAAAAAACTGAAAATTAAATCTTTTATTTCTTTTATAATTAATATAAAATTCTATATATATCATATAAATAAATTTGATACATAATGGTTCTATGTAGAAATGTTAATAGAATGAAGCGAGGGAGCGAAATGAGACAGAAAAAGGAGCAGAAGAAACAATCGAAAAAGAAAAAGACTCATATTCCTTTTCGGTTAAATGTACTATTTTTTATTGTCTTTCTTTTATTTTCAGCTATTATAATTCAATTAGGTAAAGTGCAAATCATTGATGGAGAAACGTATAGAAATGAAGTGAACAAAAAGGAAGACGTAACGGTAAGTACACCTGTTCCTAGAGGGAAAATGTTTGATCGACAAGGTCAGGTGATTGTAAATAACAAACCACTACGAACCGTTACATATACGAAAATGAAAGGAGTAGCTTCGAAAGAAGTTTTACAAGTAGCAAGACAGTTAGCCCAGTTAATTGAAATGTCGCCAGAGGATATAGACAAGTTAACAGAAACAGATAAAAAAGATTTTTGGATGCAGTTAAATGAAAAGCGGGCAGCAGAAAAAGTAACGAAAGAAGATGAGAGTAAATTTAGGAAGCAGGAGATAGAAGGGAAAGAATTAGATAAAAAAGTGGAAGAGTTACGTAGGGAAAGAATTACACAAGAAGAATTAAGCGAACTTTCAAAAGAAGACCTAGAAGTACTAGCTATTAAAAGCAAAATGAATGCGGGATATAAAATGACGCCGCAAATCGTTAAAAAAGATGTAAGTCAAAATGAATATGCAGTCGTAAGTGAAAGATTGGCAAGCTTGCCTGGAGTAGATACGACGGTGGATTGGGAACGTGAATACCCAAATGATAAAATACTTCGTTCTATCCTTGGTAGCGTTTCTACTGAAAATGAAGGATTGCCAAGGGAACAATTAGATTATTATTTAGTGCGTGATTATAACCGAAATGACCGTATTGGTAAGAGCTACATCGAAAAGCAATATGAAGACGCATTACATGGAACGAAAGAACAGTCTAGAAGCATTACAGATAAAGCAGGAAATATTATTCGGACAGAAAAAGTAACCGAAGGAAAAAGTGGAAATAATTTAATGTTAACAGTGGATATGGAGTTACAGAAAAAAGTAGAGGGAAGTCTTGAAAAGAATTTACGAGCATTTCATTCTGCAGAGCCGATGATGGATCGTGCATTTGTTGTAATGATGAATCCCAGAAACGGTCAAATTTTATCGATGGCAGGAAAGAAAATTGTAAATAAAGATGGCGGGATGCAAATAGAAGACTATGCTTTAGGGACGATGACAAGTTCTTATGAGTTAGGGTCAACTGTGAAAGGGGCTACATTATTAGCCGGCTATCAAACTGACACAATTAAGCCGTATACGCATTTCTTTGATGCACCCATGTATTTTAAAGGAAGCTCTAAGCCGAAGAAATCGTGGAAAGACTTTGGTGATATTGATGATTTAAGAGCTTTACAAGTTTCATCAAACGTATATATGTTTAATACAGCATTAAAAATGGCAGGTATAAATTATGTGCCAAACAATCCATTAGACATTAAACAAGAAACATTTAATAAAATGCGCTACTATTTTAGACAATTTGGTTTAGGTGTACCGACTGGTATTGACTTGCCGAATGAATCGATTGGTCAAATGGGTAGAACGGATAACATACCTGGTTTTTTACTTGATTATGCGATTGGACAGTACGATACATATACGCCGCTTCAACTTGCTCAATATATTTCAACCATTGCAAACGGTGGTTACCGAATGAAACCGCAAATTGTGCAAGAAGTGAGAGAGCAACCACATAGACCAGAGGATGTTGGAAAAGTTATTCGATCTATTGAACCAGTTATTTTAAATCGAGTGGATATGAACACTTCATACATTAATCATGTAAAAGAAGGATTTAGAAGAGTTTTTCAAGAGAATGACGGAACAGGTACTGCAACGTTTAAAGGATTACCGTATAAACCAGCTGGAAAAACAGGGACAGCTGAAACTGTGTATGGCGGAGAAAGTGAAATTGGAAGAGATGAAAACAATAATCGAAAAAAATGTTATAATTTAACTCTTGCCGGTTATGCGCCGTATGATGCTGATCCGGAAGTAGCTTTTTCAGTTGTTGTACCATGGGTGAATGATGACAAATCAGGAATTAATTCCGCGATTGGTAAAGAGATTTTGGATGCGTATTTTGAATTGAAAGCGAAAAGAGCAGGTGGAAATCCAGTCCCAGTAGAGCAGCCGAACAAGGCCCAGTAAAAATAGTATCACTGCATGGATATATATGGTGCAGTGATATATTTTTTGATTTAAAAAGCGTTTGAATAAGGTGGGAATGGATATGAAACAGGAGATTAAAAGAGGTTGGGGGAAATACATACTCTTCGTGTTTGTTTTGGTAGTAGCTTATCATTCTTTTACTTTATGTAAAGTGGAAGGGAAATCAATGCAACCGACTTTATATGAAGAAGACTACGTATTTGTAAATAAAGCAGCAGTACATTTTTCCGATTTAGAGCATGGAGAAATTGTCATTATAAAGGAAGAGGATGAATCGAAATATTATGTAAAACGAGTAATAGGGCTTCCTGGTGACGTAATTAACATAACGAATGGATCTGTATATGTAAATGATAAAAAACAAGAAGAACCGTATACAAATAAAGATTTATTCAATAATACGCAAGTGTTTTATAACTTTCAAAAGACAAAAATCCCACCAAATAAATTATTTGTAATGGGAGATAATCGTGAACTTAGTAGAGATAGTCGAAACGGTTTAGGATATATTGAAGAAGATAATATAATAGGCAAAGTGGAATTTGTATACTATCCTTTTTCAAAAATGAAGATCATAGAATAAGTGGGGTTTTCTCTATCCCCACTTATTAACGTTTCACTTTATCTTCTTTAAAAAACCTTTTGGATTAAATGATATGAAAAACTTATGCTTAGATTCATCGATTATGAAATTGTTATTTTTAGCTAAAAACTCTTCAACCGCTTCCATCGGTCCAGGACCCCAATCGGGAAGAAGCGGATTTCCATTAATAGAGGTATCTTCTACAATCATATAACTTCCAGTAGTGACGATAGATTTATATAGTAAAAGTTCTTTGGATACATGCTCTTTACTATGATCAGAATCTAAAATAACTAAAATCACATCATCAGGTTTGCGCATACTTACTATTGTTTGGATGGCCTGTACAGAAACAGAAGAAGCAGTTAAATACGTAATCCGATTATGTGATGGTCGATTTGGCTGCGGAGTTATATCAATAGTAAGTACGTGACCTTTTCCAATTAAATCTAACATAGAAGCTAAATACAGTGCACTACCACCATGAAATGTCCCACATTCAATAATTAAATCGGGCTTTAATTCGTAAATGATTTCTTGATACAAAAAGAGATCAGAGGGAAGTTTACAAATTGGAACACCGAACCAGTGTGTATCTTTAAACCACACAAGGCTGTCGTAATATTGGTTTAGAAATTCATTGCTTATATTATCGATTTTAAATTCTCCTTTCTATAAAGGATTCTCTCGTTTGACGTAAAGTGTTTACGCATGAAAGTTGTACTATATACTATGTGGTAAGGAATTGTAAGGCGAGTGTTTTTACTTAAAAATAAGCCAAATAACTCATGTAAAAATGAAAGGAAATGATTGTATGTACAAGTATACAATTTGTTTTATTAGAAAAAGCGATAAAATACTGCTATTAAATAGAAATAAAAAGCCAAATATGGGAATGTGGAATGGTGTTGGTGGAAAAATTGAAGATAATGAAACGCCATATGAAGGAATAATTAGAGAAACGCTTGAAGAAACAGGCATAGATCTTCCAAGTGTAACGTATAAAGGGAATGTGGTTTTTAAAAGTAAGGACGAGTCTCGAGGTAGTGAAGGAATGTATGTATTCCTTGCTGATCTGCCAGATGGAGTACATATGGACACGCCATTAAGTACGGCGGAAGGATTATTAGAATGGAAAGAAATTGATTGGATATTAAATAAGGATAATAGAGGTGTAGTTAGCAATTTACCAAAATACTTACCGATAGTATTAACAGAAGAAAATAAGTTAGAGCATATATTCACGTACGATAACGGGAATATTATTCATTACACAACTTCATTTTTGACAGATGATGATGTGAACAAATGGTATGAAAAACAACTCGTTTCTTAATAGAAAAAATATGACAACAATCACTTTTATAATCTAGTAGATTGCAATTAGATAAGAAGTGGGATGATATAACTGTTCTTATCATGAAAGAGTAGAGAACATACGTAAACGGGGCAAAAAGGAGGTGGCAAAGCCAATCTCCTTTTTGTTAGCTGCGAATCGCCTTAATGATAAAGCGATGTTGCTTCACATCAAAATATCCTTTTTGTAAGATGATTTCATGTATACGATATAATTCCTCATAATATCTTTCAACAGTAAAATCAGGAATTTGCCACGGAATTGCTTTTAAGTAGTAGACGATAGCGCCAATATCATAAAAGCGTTGGAAAGGGAATGCTTCTTTTGCTTCTAAAATAGTAAATCCATTTTCCTCTAACTCACGACATGCAGTTTCAAGCGACCAACTTGCAAATTCACTATTTAGTGGTGTGTCAAACTGTTCATTAAGTTCAGCGCAATCGAGACCACCAACTTGTTGTGTAAGGAACATTCCATTAGGAGAAAGAATTCTGTTTACCTCAGAAGCAGAATAGGATTCATGTTGATTCATAATGAAATCAAACTGTTCATCTTGAAATGGTAAAGCAGTATCATTAATCACTTCGACAACAGTAACTCCTAAAGGCTCTAATTTCTTTCGAGCAATTGGCAAGTTTGGAGCATAACCCTCAGTCGCATAAATAGTTGGCGGGAATGGTTGTAACATAGATAAAAACTCTCCGCCGCCAGTACCCATATCAAGCATTGATTCTGCACGCTGCATAAGCTGGAAAGCAGTACTGCCGTATGACCATGATAAAGGCTCGCTCTTCATTCGGCCCGTTTCTGAAATAAAAGAAAAATCCCAGCCACTAAAGTTTGTATTTGCACTCTCTAATAAAGTTAAAAATAATGGATCACGTTTCATAAATTTGTTCTCCTATTTCATAAATGAATGATATGATGAGAAAAGAAAAAGGGAGGACCTCTTATGAAAGATAAGCGGTTTTACGTTTCATGTTTGAATAGATTCATATAAATTCGCTCCTTGTGAGAATGGTTATTTATATATTCGGGATAAGTAAGTGAAAGTCCTTTGAATTTGTGAGGGAAGGTTATGCTAGTCAATAATCGGGCCATAAAATGGGATAGCGCAATACATATTGATTATATGCACTTTCATATTTTTGAATTTTCTTTAATTATCTCTTGAACCTCTAGTTACTTTAGGTTTTATAATAAATTTATAATTTTAATAGGGGGATTTAGATGAAAAAGGATAAAAAGTTTTCTATCGGAGAATTCTCAGAAAAAACGGGAATACCAATTCCTACTTTGCACTATTATGATGACATCGGGTTATTACAACCTGAAAAGAATCCTTCCTCAGGGCACCGCATTTATAAGTATCAAGATATTATAACCTTACAAAAAATTCTAAGTTTAAAATTTCTAGGCTATAGTCTAGATAAAGTCGCTAATTTGTTACACGAATCAAGTTTTGGTGTTGATTTGAATGAAAGTTTGTCTCTCCATTTGCAAGTGTTAGAAAGAGAAAAAGAACAAATTGAGCAATCAATGCAAGCAATGAAAAGAGTAATGAAGTTAGTCGAAGAGGAATGTGAAATAGATAGTACAGTATTATTTAGTCTTATTTACGGTATGAATACAGAACATACACATAAAGAATGGATGAAACGTCATGAGTTAACGGATATCGTGGAAGAGTTATCAAAGAAACGAGAAGAAGATAAAATTGCTTTGGATCAAACGTTTATTCAATTGTCTAAAAAGGTTAAGCAATTATATGGTAAACCAGTCGAGGATTCGAAAGTACAAGAGATGGTAAAGGAATATATAGAAGAGTCTTTTTCATTTCTTAGTGAAGATTTGATACAAAAATTAGCTAATACTAGTGTGGAAGAACTGGATATGCAAGAACTTGAAAATATGATACCTTCCCCTTTCACAGAAGATGAACAAAAATGGCTTAATGAAGCGATGGAATATTATGTGAAGCAAGTAGAAATGGGATAGGAATAGATTTTATGAGTGTTTAGCTTCATCGAAATAATGCTATAGACCTTTCATTGAAGAAGGGGAATATGTTTGTTATTGCTTTATTCAAAAGAAAGAAACGCGTATGCTTTATTTTTGAAGCATACGCGTTTTTGTTTAAAATACTCAAAAATAAAAATCTTTTGGTAAAGTATCATTTTTTATTACCGTTCTTAACCCATGTTTTATAATCCAAGGATTAACTGGATGCTGTTTATCACGTAATTGCTGTAACCATTGAAAAACGAGTTCTTTATCTTCTTTCGTAATGTCATTGATATGATTAGCTACAGATTTTTGAACATATTTAGAAGGATCATCCATTAAAGGGTCAAGAAGCTGTAAATTGTACTGAAAGTCACCTTTCAGAGCTCCTATTTTTTTAGCCCAAGGAAGCCTTGGTCTTGTACCTTCAGAAACTAATCTTCTAATGTGGCTGTTTTTATCATGAATCCACTTTTGTAATATGTTTAGTGTGTCTTCATGGTATGTTTCAAGAAAAGGCCGAATGGCATATTCAGCAGTATTCCTTTTTGTTATTTCATACATGGCGTTGAAAGAGGATTCAAAATCGTTAAGCCCATATTTTTCAACGTATTTTGCGATAGGCATGTGCATATATCCGTTTGTAAATGTGCCTACTTCTGTTGTATTTTCTGGGCCTAACGTTTTCAGTAATATATGTATTGCTTCATTAAAATCTTTTTGTAAAGCATTGTGTAATTCATCTGCCATTACTTCAATACGCTGCTTTAACTCTAAATTTTCAACTTTACATGTTACGGAAGACACAAAGTTTCTTTTAGAGAAAGTAGGATCGTGTTTACAAATAGAATCAGCCATTTTTTCTGCTAATTCTTCGTTAAACAAAAATTTTAGCGGAACATATTTACCCATTTTTTCACCTCATTGGTCAGTTGAAAACAAGTTTTATTTTTTAATCGACAATCCATAAACTAAAGTCTCACTCGGAGTCGTAATACTAAAACCTGTCGTCTTATAATCAAGCTTCACCGTATCACCAGTGTAGTCTTTCGTAAATGTATCCATTTGTACGATAAGGTCTGCATCTTCATATACCACATCATCTGCAACATATGTATCCCAAATTAAATCGACATCAACGAAAATACTACAAGAATTTGTCATTGTCCCTCTAATGCGAATGATTTTTTTATCTTCACGTTCTAATCTATGTATAGCTGCTTTTGCCTCATCAGTAATACGAATGTTCATTGTATCCCAACCTTTATTTATATTTCCTTTATTATTGCAAAAACAGGGGCAATAGGGAAGCAAAGAGGTTTGCAATAAAAAACGAGCAAACAAATTTGTTTGCTCGTTTCACTTTATTTTAGTTCACATTTATCAAGTGGAATGACTTTTGTTTTTTTCGTAAATTTGTATCCTAACCAAAGTACTAAAAAGAGTGGTAAACCGATGTAAGAAACGAGTACGCCGTTCCAATCGATTGATTCGCCCATAAATGCGCCGTAGTTTTGACCTAAAATTACGATGACGCAAAGTGCAAAAGCGAAGATTGGTCCGAATGGGAACCATTTTGCTCTATAAGGTAAGTCATTTAAATCTTTTCCTTGTGCGATATATGCTTTACGGAAACGGTAATGACTAATTGCGATTCCAACCCATGCGATAAAGCCAGACATTCCTGATGCATTTAATAACCAAATGTATACAACACCGTCACCGAATAAAGAAGCAATGAAAGCGATACTACCGACAATCGATGTTACGATTAATGCGTTAACAGGTACGCCGCGGCTATCTAATTTACCAAGAAACTTTGGTGCTTTCCCTTGGCGAGCTAAGTCCCAAAGCATACGAGTTGATGCATACATACCAGAGTTACCAGCAGATAGTACTGCCGTTAAAATAACAGCGTTCATAACAGAAGCAGCGAAGGCAACGCCCGCTTTTTCAAAAATAAGTGTAAATGGACTTACTGTTACATCACTTGCGGCAAGACTTTCAGTTGTATAAGGAATTAATAAACCGATAACGAGAATCGCAAGGATATAGAATAAAAGGATACGCCAAAAGATCGAACGAATTGCTTTCGGAATATTACGCTCTGGATCAGATGTTTCACCAGCAGCTACACCTAATAATTCAGTACCTTGGAATGAGAAACCAGCTGCCATAAATACACCGATAATTGCCATGATGCCGCCATTAAATGGTGCATCTGCAACAGTGAAGTTTTTAAATCCAACAGTTTCGCCGCCCATAATTCCGAAAATCATCATAAACCCGACAATTAAAAAGATAATAATTGTAGCTACTTTAATAAGTGCGAACCAATATTCAGATTCACCAAATCCTTTAACAGATAAGTAGTTTAAAAGGAAAATAATAGCTAAACATAATCCGCTCCAAATGAGGGAAGGAGTATCTGGAAACCAAAATTTCATAATTAATGTTACAGCCGCTAGTTCAGCAGCGATAGTAATTGCCCAGTTATACCAATAGTTCCATCCAAGTGCAAAGCCAAGTGATGGATCAACAAATTTTGTTGCGTACGTGCTAAAAGATCCAGTAACAGGCATGTAAGCTGCGAGTTCAGCTAAGCTTGTCATTAAAAAGTAAACCATAATTCCAATTGCGGCGTATGCAATTAATGCACCGCCAGGTCCAGCTGAATGGATGACACCACCGCTGGCAAGAAATAGTCCGGTACCAATTGTACCGCCGAGAGAAATCATCGTAAGGTGCCTTGATTTTAGACCGCGTCTTAATTCACCTTTTCCTTTTGTAGCTTCTGTTTTAGAGGTAGCTTGATTCGTTGCGCTATTCATGTTCAACACTCCTTTTCTTGTAAGATAGGAAGGAGCGGGGGAGAAAAATACAAAAAACCGCCAAAGGAATTTGGCGGAATGTTTCACAAATAACCACCCCATCATACCCTTCCGTTAAGATAGCACCCCACGTTTACACGGTAATTTTGTAAACGTGACAGTTCTGTTCCTTTCGGAGACAGCCCCAGCTCATATTTCCAGAGAAGAAATATAAACTTCGGCAACTTTTCCTTTCAAACGGAGTCTTAGACATTCTCTGTATCTCGTCCGTTTTACTCTTAAAAGTCGCAACCTCTACCTCATCGGATTGATGAGGATTTATATATTGCTAAGATTTTTAATATATGGCAATTGTAATGAGTTTCTGAATATATTGCAAGATATTTTGTAGGAAAAAAGCAAAAAATATCGGTTATTGTATAGGAAACGCTTGCAAAACTCCACCCGAACCTACTATTATGTAACAATAAGCAAAGAAAAAATTGTTATACAAATGTTTCGCAAAAAATATTGAAAAACCCTTCAAAAATTAAAAGAAAATTCAGAAAATATAATTCGACATTCATAATCAGGTCATATTTTTTGATATAATTAGAGTAACGTGTAAGCAAAAAAGGGGAAATCAAAATGAAATTAGAAACAGAAAGGCTCTATATAGTACCGTGTACAGAAGAGAGTATTCACGTTGCTAACGAGCAAGGATATAATAGTGGCCCACATATTGTAGGGCATGTAGAAAATGTAAAACAAAATAAGGATGTATTACCTTGGGGCGCGTGGTATGTTATTCGAAAAGAAGATGACATCGTTCTAGGTGATATAGGTTTTAAAGGGAAACCAAATGAGGAACATACAGTAGAAGTTGGTTACGGATTTATTGAGAAATACTGGAATAAAGGGTATGCGACAGAAGCTGTACAAGAACTAATAGATTGGGCTTTTCAGACAGGAGAGGTAGAAGCGATTATTGCAGAGACGCTCCTTGATAATTATGGTTCGATTCGTGTGTTAGAGAAGTTACATATGAAAAGAGTAGATTCGACAGAAACAATGATGAATTGGAAAATAGAAAAAAACCGCTCGAAGTAAGTTGAGCGGTTTTTTAGTAATTAAGGTAGCATCTGTTTTTGATCATTCGGATATTGGGCTGTTGATGCGTTAGAACGATTGGAATGATTACGAACAGCAATGAAAATAGAAATAATAACGACAAGACCAACTGCCACGTAAGAAAGTGAGATAATAGTTGGATCTACTTTAAAAGTAGTAAGTAGTGTACGTATATTTGTAAAGATAATAAGACCACCAACTAATACGCCAAGTAAATGAGATGGTACGATGCGTACTAGCCATGCAGCAATTGGAGCTGCGACAATACCACCAAGCATTAACGCAAATACCCAAAACCAGCTTACTTGTTCCCAGCCAAGCGAGATGAAGAAGCCAATTGTTGCAGCTAATGCAACAGGAAATTCACTCGTATCTACAGATCCAATAACTTTTCTCGCTTCATTTCCTCTTGCTAGAAGAACAGGTGTCGTAATCGGTCCCCAGCCACCGCCACCAGTTGAATCAACGAATCCAGCGAATAAGCCAAGCGGCACAAGTTGTTTAGCTGACATACGTTTATTTGAAGTAACAATTTGTTTTTGAATAATAAATCGTAATAAAATATAAACTCCTAAAGTAAATAAAAATAAGGAAATGTACGGTTTAATGACATCGCCAGGTAAATTACTTAAAAAACATGCCCCAACAAATGCACCAATTGCTCCTGGTAATGTAAGCCTGGAAACGGTATATTTATCAACGTTTCCAAATTTGAGGTGAGATGCACCAGAAGCGGCGGTTGTAACAACTTCAGCTAAATGAACAGATGCAGAAGCTACAGCCGGTGCGATACCAAACATTAGTAAAAGTGAGGTAGATGTTACCCCGTACGCCATTCCAAGCGCTCCATCGATTAATTGAGCGAAAAATCCAATAATAGCAAAGACAATTAATTTCTGCATAAAAAATCCCCCTGTAATAGTAAATGAAAAAGGCACTTTTCCCGTGTGAGAAAAGTGCCTTTGGTTTTTCCAATCAGCAATATTGAAATTTGTTTCATTATAATACATATTAATCGTATAAATCAACTAGGTTTTAAAGTTTTTTGAATTGAACGAAATAAAAATAAAATATACAATAAAGGGATGGAGAGAAAGGGGAGAAAGACATGTTACGATTTGATCATCTCGTTCACGCAGTTCATGGCACACCGGAAGAAGCGGCAAAACAAATGCAGGAACTTAGATTTCATACCGCACTAGGCGGAGAGCATACTATTTGGGGTACTTGGAATAGTTTAAGTTATTTTGATTTATCATACATAGAATTTTTAGCAGTTCAACATGAAGAAAAAGCGAAAGAAGCAGAAAATCCGTTAGTACAAGAAACGGTAGTGAAATTACAAGATGGCGAAGGGATGCTACAAATCGCAATTCGAACAGATGCCATTGAAGAGTTAGCAGATAAGTTTAGTAAATACGGTTTACAAACAATAGGACCATTTGAAGGGAAACGTATGAGAAAAGATGGCCGCCTTTTAGAATGGAAAATGTTATTTGTAAAGCAAGAAGAGAACGGGCCGAAATTACCTTTCTTTATACAGTGGAATGAAACAGATGAAGAAAGAAGAAAAGATTTACGTAACATTGGAACAATCACGGAACATAAAAACAAGGTACAACAAATTGAAACGGTTCATTACGCGGTGAAAAATGTTCGAGAAACGGTGCAGAAATGGAAAGAAGTAATGGAGTTAACTGCAAGCTCGGTTGTGAAAAATGAAGAATGGAATGCGGAGTGTCAAAGTGTATCGTTTGGTGACATTCAAGTACAGTTTTGTGAACCAATTGGGAAAGGGTTAGTACTACAATATTTGAAGAATCATGGCGAATATCCATTTGCAGTAGAATTTAAAGGGGAAAATAAACGAGAGTATGAAGTGTTAGGTAGTTTGTACATATATTGATAGAGGTGAACGCTTTGGAAGAAATGCTTAGAGAGATAGAGAGAAAACTAGAGTGGCCTCGTATTGTAAAGTGTGCAGCTATTTCAAAAGGTTTTTCACATGAAAAGAAATATAAAATAAAATTAGAAAATAGAGTAACATATTTTGTAAAAGTATGTGATGCTGTTCATTTTGAAAGTAAACAAGAAGAATATACGTATATGAAACAATTAGAGTTATTACATATTCCAACGCCGAAGTTAATTCACTTCATAAAACTTGAGGAATTAAATAAATGTGTTCAAGTATTTGAATGGATCCAAGGTGTAAATGGTGAAGAAGGTTTAAGGAAGCTATCGGCGGAAGAACAGTATCATGCAGGAAGAAAAGCAGGAGAAGTATTAAAGAGGATTCACTCACTAGAAAGAGAAAGTGCGAGTGATACCTGGGAAACGGTTCGATGGAATAAATACGAAAGATACGTAGAGGCGTTAGCAAACTATGAAATAGACTTCCTTGATTTAAAGCCAGTTTTAAGATTTGTAGGGGAGCATAAACAATTATTGAAAAATCGTCCAATCACATTTTTACACGATGACTTCCATCCAGCAAATAGTATGATTCATAATAAGGAATTTATCGTTATCGATTTTGGTGGATATGGTTTTGGCGATCCCATACACGATTTTTATAACGTAGCGATTTTTACTATAAGAATAAGCAAACTATTTGCGGTTGGACAAGTTCACGGTTATTGCGGAGGGGAACCATCACTTCATTTTTGGAAACTGTACTCATTATATGCAGCAATGACATTCCCAGCGGATATCGTTTGGACAAACCGAAGCACGCCGCATTTAGTAGATGATATGAAGGAAAGGTTGAACCAAATTTTAGAAGATCATAATCAATTTTCATCCTATATTCCAAAATGGTACCAATCAAGTGAATTTAATAAATAAAGGAGGAATACATATGGACAAAATTGCGGTAATTTCAGATATACATGGTAATATTCCAGCTTTAGAATCTGTACTGCAAGATATTAAATTGAGAGGAATCGAACGAATAATTTGTCTTGGAGATTTAGTCGGAAAAGGCCCTCATTCTAGTGAAGCAATTGAAATCATTCGTAAAGAATGTGAAGGAGTCGTAATGGGAAACTGGGATGATTTTATAACAAAACCGACTGAATTTGAAGCATTAAAATGGCATCAAAAACAATTATCGGAAGAACAAAATGACTATTTAAGAAGCTTACCATTTTCAATCGAATTTTTTATGAGCGGAAAACTCATTCGTATGTTCCACGCCTCACCTAGAAGTTTATATGAAAGAATTCAACCACACGCTTCAAGAGAAGAACGTATTAGTATGTTCGAAAATAGTGATCTCACAGAGAATATAGAAGGGGAAAGAAAACCAGATGTCGTTTGCTACGGTGATGTTCACCAAGCATTCGTTCAAAATTTTAGAGGCAAAACGTTATGTAACACTGGTAGCGTAGGAAATCCACTTGAAATTACACAAGCTTCTTATTTAATATTCGAAGGAACTTACAATGAAAAAGAAGCAGCAAGCTTTTCCATCCAACTTGTACGTGTACCGTACGATATTGAATTAGCTATCAGGCTGGCAGAAGAGCTCAATATGCCAGAAATTGAAGAATACAAACAAGAGTTACGGACTGCTTTATATCGAGGGTTTAAGGGAAAGTAAGCCAATCATAATATATCAACGATTTTTCAAATATATCTATCATAACTTAAAATATATCAACGATTTTTTCAATATATCAACGATTCGACAAAGGATATCGACTTACCGACAAATAGTGACATAAAAGTTAATTATAATTTTGTTATGTAAACTAAATGAAGGGAGAAATATCATGAACCGAAAACAAAGTATAAAAGAAATTGCTAATCATATTTTAACGTTAAATGTAACGCATCCAACAAGAGTTGGAGTAAGCGGTATTACAGCATCAGGAAAAACAACATTTGCAAACGAAGTAGCGGAAGAAATAAAAAAACGAGGGTTACCAGTAACGTGCGCTAGCATTGACGATTTTCATAACCCAAAAGTGATTCGTTATACACAAGGTAAAGAATCTGCAAGAGGGTATTATGAAGACGCACACGATTATACAGCTTTCAAAGAAAGACTATTAAAACCTTTAGGACCTAATGGGAATTTACAGTATGAAACGATCTCTCATAATTTAAAAACTGATATTCCTGTACATAATGAGCCGTTAATGGCTCAACCCAATATGGTACTCATAGTAGATGGAACATTTCTATTAAAAAAAGACGTTGAGCATTTATTTGATTACAAAATTTTTGTAGATACAGATTTTAAGATAGCGAGAAAACGTGGTGCTAAGCGGGAAACTGAAGCTTTTGGAAGTTATGAAGAAGCAGAGAAGATGTTTTTGAGCAGGTATCATGCGGCCTGTAAGATGTATATAGATGAGCATAATCCGAAAGAGTGTGCGGATGTTGTATTTCGGAATAGTGATTTAGCAAATCCAGAAGTTATATTTCAAGAGCGAATGTAATACACAATCAAAAGTATATGTATAGCCTTTTATTAATAGTTATAATTCTCGTATAATTATATTAGCTTTAGAAAGTGAAAAGCGGGGGATAAGGCAATAAGAAACGCAAAAAGGGGAGAAAAAATAGAATGAATGAAGTACTAGAACTAAAAGAAGAACTACTACAAATTAAAAATAATAATTATGCTGTACCAGAAGACGTAGATGCATATCCATATGCGCAGTGGATGCTAGATTATATCGGATCACCTGATGCTGAATTACGTGATGATTTAATTTATAGTACGCTTCACACATGGATTACAAATGATGTGTTTAGACAAAAAGAATTACGAGGATTAATGCTACAAGCAATTAGTCCTGATTATTTATTTTATAAAATTGGTGAAAAGGGAACAGACTCTGTTTTTAAACGTGCGTTCTCTGTTTTAATTCCACCACTTATTTTATCTGTTCATGAAAGAGAACCGTTGTTATCAGAAGAACAACTGTACAGTGTGGCAGAACAAGTGCTGGAATATGTATATTTAGAAGAAGATGTAAGAGGTTATGTAGAAGGAAAAGGATGGGCACACTCTACTGCACATGCAGCGGATGCGCTCGATGCGTTAGCTCGTACAATACAAAATCGTGAGTTTTCATATGCAATATTAGCTGCTGTTCGTCAGAAGGTTCGATTGAGTGATTACGTATATGTACACTTTGAGGATGAGAGATTAGTAAAGCCAATTATGTCTTTGCGTAACCAAAATCTTTTAACGGAAGAAGAGTGGAGCAACTGGCTACATAGTATAGCAACTGTTGAAGACATCCGCCATCCGCAGCATGCCATTTTAGTACAAAATATTAGAGCTTTCTTAAGAAGTTTATATTTCAGAGTTTTAGAGACAGAGGGTAGCACAGCCTTTACAGATGATATATT
The DNA here is from genome assembly GCF_054062215.1 of Bacillus sp. TE9106W. Taxonomy (NCBI): domain Bacteria; kingdom Bacillati; phylum Bacillota; class Bacilli; order Caryophanales; family Bacillaceae; genus Bacillus; species Bacillus sp. TE9106W. The sequence goes on along the minus strand of NZ_JBSSFA010000020.1, from coordinate 16,464 downwards.
GGAAACTTTGAAGGGTTTGCGTAGGTACTAAAAATACATTTTGCTAAGAGAAAAGCACATAAAACCAACGCTCCTCAACCATACTAATAAAATGTGTTGGAGGTGAGTTTAATGGACAAAAAAGATTTTGAAAAAGTGTATAATGATTATTTACATCAAGGAGAAGAGCAAGCTCAATTTGAAGTAGGCCATGAAGTTAATACAGGAGCAGAACAAATTGTTGCCGTTCGTAAAAATGGTGATGGGGATTTAATAGCGTTTAAAACAAGTAGCGGAAGAGAGTTAGATTATATGACTGCTCTTAATGAAGCCAAATCAGGGAAATTAGCTCATGTGGATGTATTTCATAAGTATGGTAGAGATATTATACGTAGCGAACCGGATGGAATAAAAGAAAATAACTTAGATAATTTACCTGCATTTTAAACGGGTAAACCTGAAGAAGAGAATGTTCATTTGGATATTCTCTTCTTTTCTTTCTCTACAAATAGACGGTTCATTTCTACAGTGCGATCATACTTTTAAAGAGTGCTCTAAATTTCTCTTTATCTTCTGCTGTAAATGGTTTCGGTCCTTTTGTACGCTTACCGCTTTTTCGAACCATTGCACTTAAATATCGTGTTTGTAATAGTTGTTCAATGTTTTCATTTGTGTACTTATATCCTTTATGGTGTAGCACGATACAGCCTTTTGCTAAAGCAAGCGAAGCAAGACCGTAATCTTGTGTTACGATTAAATCTTCTTTTTGGGCTAACTGCATAATTCGGTAATCCGCAGCATCAGCTCCAGAATCAACATAAATTGTTTCCACGCCTTTTGGCTGCTCAGCATTAGAATAATGAGAAAAGCTTGTAACGAGGGTAACAGGAATTTCTGCCTTCGTAGCTTCAAAAATAATTACATCTTTTACAGGGCAAGCATCTGCATCAACATAGATTTTCATTGGTATCACTCCTATAACTAGGTTCGTGTTGATGATAATGGTAGATTTAGGTTTTGTCAAACGAGATCCTTTTATCATAAGTTACTTTTCACAAACCAAAATAGCCTCACGCAAGCGAGAAATCCCTTCCTCAATTTGATTAATATTCACTTTTCCATAAGATAAACGAATATAACCATCTTTCGCACCGAAAATACTACCGGGCATAAAGGCGATTTCTTGTTTTAAGCTTTGCATAATGAGTTGTTTTTCGTTGATCGGTTCTTTTAATTTCCCCCATATGTATATACCACCGGTCGGATTTGAAAAAGAGATTTTATCGTGAAGTTGCTCGGTTAGAGCGCGGACGATAACGTCTCTTTTTTCTGCTAGTTGTTTTCGTAACGGTACGATATGAGACTGAAAAGGTACAGTTTCGAAAAATTGCTGCATAAGCCACTGCGGGAAAATGCTCATACCTAATTCCATTTGGTGCCTTGCGTCGGATAACCTTTCTACTACCGATTGCGGGGCAACAAGCCAGCCGACTCGTAATCCCGGTGCAATCATTTTTGATAAAGAATGTACATAGATGACAGTTCCATTTTCATCTATTGATTTCAAAGTAGGGCAAGGTTGTTTCTTTTCTAACGTAAGTAAACTAGACGGATCATCTTCCACAATCGCAATTCGTAAGTCTGCACAAAGTGATAATAGTTTGTTTCTACGGTTTGGATGCAGCATTGTGCCCGTAGGATTTTGGAAGTTGGGATTTAAAAAGATCATTTTAATACGATGCTTCCGATATAGCTCTTGCACATCATCCGGATTAATACCGTGTTCATCAACAGGTAATGGGAAAATACGAATACCTGCTGATTGGAATAACGGTAAGGAATAACAGTGTGATGGACTTTCGAAAGCGACAGCATCACCCGGATTTAATAAACATTGTACGATAAGGTGCAAGGCTTGCTGTGCGCCAGATGTAATCATAATCGATTGTTCAGTAGCTTCAACTTTTAAATATTCTTTCATATATTTTACTACCGCTTGTCTTAGCGGGAGGTACCCTTGCGGATGATCGTAACTTAATGAGTGCGTTAACGGTTGTTCTCGTAAAATCGTTTGTAGTTGATCATGAGGATAGAGATTACAACCGAGTTCTCCGTTTGCAAAATCAATAATATTTTCATTTTGTTGTACTTCTGCTCGAATATGACGAAGTAACGGCAAGTTTGGTAAGAACGTACCGCCTTCCACGAAATTCCTCCAGTTCGGCGTTAATGTTGGAGAAACGCCCCACATATGTGTACTCACGCGTGTTCCTTTACCAGTCGTACTTTCTACAATTCCCATAGCACGAAGTTCATTATAAGCAGTTGTTACTGTACTACGGTTTACATTTAACTGCGTAGCTAATTTCCGTTCGGAAGGTAGGAAGCTACCTGGAGGAAGTTCCCCGTATGTAATACGTTTCTCGATAAAGTCAACAACTTGCTGATAAATAGGGATTTTACTGTCACTATCTAGCTTCCATTCCATAAAAAAACGCCTCCGTATCTCTTATATACATCCAGTATAGCAAATTGGCTGGGTAAAAAAACAGCCAATTGGACGGTGTTATATCCAGCCAATTTTACTATGCTAAATATGGAAGGGGAGATTCGGATGAAAAGATGGCAAATGGAATGGCTCCTAGTATCAGTTGCATTAGTATGGGGAGCAAATTATACAATAGGAAAGTATGGCGTGGCATTTATGTCATCCATTCAATTTAATAGTTTACGATTTTTAGTAGCATCACCTGTATTATTACTTATTACTTTTATAATGGAACGCTCATTACGTATTGAAAGAAAAGATTGGCTACGATTAGTAGCAGTCGGTATCGTTGGTACGACAATGTATCAAACGATGTTTATGCTATCTGTGAAATATACTTCAGCAACGAACGCCTCATTATTAATTGCGATGTCACCTATATTTACAGGGATATTAGCAGTATTGCACAAACAAGAACGCTTTTCGATGAAAGTACAAATAGGTTCAATAGTAGCCTTTATTGGTGCCGCATTCGTTTTATTAACAGGTCATACAGGAGGAGCTACTTACGAGTATGCGTGGCTCGGAAATATAATTGGATTAGTTGCAGCAATTGCGTGGGGATGGTATCCAATATTAGCACAACCTCTTATTATAAAATACTCCGCAATGAGAGTCACATCTTGGTCTACTTTAATTGGAATTGTACCTCTCGTTATATATTGTTTATTCAACGTAAACACATTAACGTGGCCAGTAGACATGCTAAGCTGGGGGTCTCTAGCATATTCCATCATCTTTGCGACTATCTTCGGACTTGCAATGTGGTATGTCGGTATTAGTCAAATAGGCTCAACGAAAGTAATGGTTTATATGTATCTTGTGCCATTGTTCGCAGTTATTTTTGCGGCAGTAACAATCGGAGAGCAAATTAATATGATGCAACTCGTTGGCGGACTTATAATCTTTATCGGCTTATATGTTGTGAAAAAGGGCGGAATCAAAAAGCCAGCTCTCAATTTGAAAAAAGTAAGTTAACAGTAAAAAAGGATCTCTTTCATATAGAAGGAGATCCTTTTTCATTTCGTAATAAAAGTGCTTGTTCAATCGCCCATTTTTGATGATCGTGAATGAGAAGTTCCACAGCATGCAATGGAGACATCCATCTTAAAACATGATCTTCCTCACAGTTTTCAGTTTGTTTCTGCACCATGTTCGCGATATAAAAGAACCCGTCATTTAAATAATAAGTATCTTCTTTTTCGGAAAAAATATCGCATTGCATTACCGATATACTGATCAATTTCAATTTCCCATCCTAATTCCTCTAGTAGTTCACGATGTAAGCATTCATCTTTTGTTTCAGTACCTTCTATACCACCGCCGGGTAAAAAGTAGCGGTCTCTTTTTTGGATAACAGCAATCTTTGAAGAAGTGGAGTTAAAAATAATTGCATAACAACTAGGTCGTAATACATATTGCTCAGTAGGCTTTTTATAGCCAAAAATAAGTTTAGATATCATAAAACACGTCACCTTTCTATAAAATACATAAAAGGGATAATAAGGTAAAAATAGAATTGTATAAGTATAATCTTACGAGATTGGAGTGGTAACAACATGATAAATCGAAAATGTGAAAGATGTAAAGAAATAACAGGTACATTGCATGGTGGTAAAAAAATTAAGGAAGAATTTCTATGTGAGGACTGTTTGCAAAAAGGAATTGCGAGTGGAGAAATCGAATTATCACAAGTGGAAGAAAAACAAACTTCATATCTTTCTATAAAAATATTAAAAATAATGAGTGTGATTTATTTAATAGGATCTATTTTAATGGCTTTTTCTACTGGTCCATTTATACATAATCTTGGGTTTGATGAAATATCCATTTCAGGATCAGAATTAGGTTTAATAAGTATTGTTATGCTAGGTTCTATATTTCAATCAGTTCTCGTATTTTGCGGGATATGGGTATTCATCCTTTTAGTAGAAACGGTCATTAAAATTTATGAAAAAATGAAGTGAGTGAGAGGGAGAAACATATGCGAGTAAGAAACATTCAAGGGGAAGATTATGTAAAGATTCATTCTATTTTAAATGATTGGTGGGGCGGTAGAGACATGGCTGACATGTTGCCAAAATTGTTTTTCGTTCACTTTCAAGAAACGAGTTTTATCATTGAAGAAGATGGCGAAACGTTAGGTTTCTTATGCGGATTCCTTTCGCAAACGCATAAAGAGGAAGCGTACGTTCATTTTATCGGGGTAAATCCGAAGTATAGAAGAAGAGGAATCGCATCGACATTGTATTCTTATTTCTTTGATGTCGCTCGTGCAAATAACCGTAAAGTTGTAAAAGCAATCACATCACCAGTTAATAAAAAATCGATACAGTTTCATAGGGAGATAGGCTTTCGAATAGAGGCTGGGGATGATGAGATAGAGGGTGTATCAGTACATACAAATTATGACGGGAACGGCGGTAGTAGAGTTTTATTTTTGAAACATGTGTAAAAGTAGGCTAGCACAAAGTTAGCCTTTTTGTTGTGAGGAGATAGAAGTATGGAGAATAAACAAAGTAGAAATGAGTATTTCCAGTGCATATACAAAGTACAAAATTATATAGAATTACACATAAATGATTCACTATCCATTGAAGAGTTAGCGGATATAGCAGGATTTTCAAAGTATCATTTTCATAGAATTTTTAAAGGGATAGTAGATGAACCATTATCTCGGTATGTAAACCGATTGAAACTGGAAAGGGCAACAAACCTTCTTACATACCGTTCGGATATGACGATTACTGACATCGCTTACCATTTTGGTTTCACAGATTCGGCAGTTTTCTCCCGTACATTTAAAAATTATTACGGAGTAAGTCCGTCTCAATATCGAAACTATAATAGCAAGAATTGCAAAGACGTAAGAAGAACTTCTCAATACAATGAATGTAAGAAGGTTCGAGGGAATGTTGAAATTGTAACAGTGGATGATATAAACGTCGCATACATAAGACATACAGGTACATATGAAGAGTTAACTATAGCTTTTCCAAAAATGATAGAGAAACTATTTCATTACGCAGTTGAGCAAAACTATCATGTATTTGAGGATACGAAAGTATTAACCATTTACCACGATCATCATGAATTTACAGAGGACTATCAGTTAAGGACTAGTTTATGTATAACAATTCCGGATGAATCCGCAGTAGAAACGAGCGACATTGGAATAATGGTAATACCTTCTGGAAAGTATGCGGTAAGTCATTTTGAAATACAACAAGATGAATATAAAGGAGCATGGAATTTTTTATACGGTGAATGGCTACCAAATAGCGGATATAAACCGAGAGATGCGTATCCTTTTGAAATGTATAAAAATGACCCAAGGCAGCACCCAGAAAATAAACATATAGTTGATATATATGTACCTATTGAACCTTTTTAATTATAGGTTAAAGGGGAAGGAATAATGAAAACTGCTGAAAAGTTAGATCAGATTATACAAGAAGAATATAAAAACATGAATGGTATGTTAGTAGTGCAGAAAGGTAATGTTATTTTTGAAAACTATTATAACGGGCATGGTCCAGATGATGCATTTCATGTAGCGTCAGTCACAAAAACGATAATCTCGGCCCTAATTGGGATATGTATAGATAAAGGCTATATAAAAAGCGTTGATCAAAAAGTAATAGAGTTTTTTCCTGAATATAAACGTAAGGAATCTGAAATAACAGTGCGACACTTACTTACAATGACAGCTCCATATCCTTTTGTAGACTGGCAGGAACCGTTAGAAGAATTATGTACACAACCAGACTGGGTACAGTATACACTTCATAGAATGGGGAACGGCGGAGAGATTGGAACTTTTAAATATTCATCTGCAGGAGCGCATGTACTATCAGCAATTATCACGAGTGCAACAGGAAAAAGTGCGCGTGAATTTGCGAATGAACAGCTATTTCGGCCACTCGGTATGAGAGAAATTCCAAACTACAATATGAAAGCATTTGGATTCGATGACTTATTTGGAAAAGGTGTAAAGGGATGGGTTCACGATCCAAATGGTATTTCAACGGGCGGATGGGGACTAGCGTTAACAGTTAAAGATATGGCTAAGTTTGGACAGCTGTATTTGAATGAAGGTACTCATAATGGAAAACAAATTCTATCAACATCATGGATAAAAGAATCAACAGAAATGAACACAAATCAATATGGTTACTTATGGTGGTTACGAGAAGAAGATGGAATCTTTTCATACTGTGCTATGGGTGACGGTGGGAATATGATTTGTTGTATTCCAGAGAAGGAATTGGTTGTAGTAATTGCTTCTGAAGCTATGCCGAATGCACGGGATAGATGGGAATTGATTGTGAAATATATTCTTCCTTGTATACGGTTAAATAAATAATTTTAGTAAAAAGATGGTGTGAATTGGAGTTTCATATCATCTTTTTATTTTATGACGGAAAGTTCAGGGGAATGTAAGAATTTCGTTAATAAATGTAAATATTAGGTTTTATAGATATGTAGTTATTTTTTTTATGTATAATGAGGACAAGGCCTAAAAATACTTAAATATTTAAGTGAATATTTTAAAAAGGGAGATTAAGAATATATGAAAAGCCTACTTCAAAAAACTTTAGCTGTTACAGGATTAACTGCTTCTTTATTAGGTATGGTTTCTTCCGTTTCATTTGCTTCGATTAGTTGGGATAATGATGCAACGTGGACAGGAAGCGGAGCAAAAGCTAAGGCAACTGCCTATACTGCGAAAAAGAACGAACCTCATTTTTACAAGATGACTGTAAGAGCTAGCTTTGATGATGGGACTTCTAAAGAGTTAGCATTGTATGATGCTAAAACGTCAGATCGTATAAACGTTAGCGTTGCATCCAAAGGACCGGTGACCAGAGGTTATTCGGGTCATGAATGGATAATGGTAGGGGATAGTGCGTACACTTCTAAGGAAATGGTAATTAAATGAAAATCAACAAAAACCGTGAAAAAGGATAAATACCTTTTTCACGGTTTTTAAAATGAGGAGGATATATGAATCTAGTATTAAAAGAAATAGTGGTGAACAAAACAATATTCATTATGTTATTTATTGGATTTGTATTGACAATATGGCCAATCCTGATCGCAATGTCGACGCGAGATTATTATGATGAGAAATTTTATGATAGTAAAAATGGTTATTTTAATTATTACTATTCTGTTCAACTTACTAATATGGGGGAAATTAATTTCGAACAATTTCAGACGTTAGTAGAATCTGATTTTAAAAACGCTAGTGTGATTACAAATGATATTCGTATTACTATTCCGGATATCGGCCACGTAATAATGAATGGTCTCCTTAATAAAAATTGGTCTCCACCTTTGCTAAAAGGTTCTCAGATAGGACAAGATGAAAAAAATAGTGTAATAGTGGGGAAGAAAATTTATAAGGATATGGAAACAATAAAATTATTTAATAAGGAATATACAGTTAAAGGCGTAGCTGGAGAAAATACTGGATATGAGTATAATATTAAAATTTACGTCTCTCTAAATGACATGCCAGATGAAGTGAAACAGATGATACAAAAAGATAATACATTCCAAATGATTGTTCGTTCTAACGCAAACCCTATCAAGGAAATAGAAACTTTCATACAGCATATGAAACAGAACAATAAAGATATAAATGCCAAAGTAATTAGTGAAAAAGAGAACTATGAGAAGGAAAAAAACTCAAGTGAAGCTGTAGAAGAGTTACTCAGTTTTCCATATAGGCTTTTATGTATAGCTTTCATTACTAGTATCATAGTAAGTTATTATTGGATTTATACGAAGAAAAAAAGTTTGTCGTTAAGGAAAGCTTTGGGAGCAAGTAATATAAATCTTTTTATTTTTATATTTAGTCAATTATTTTTATGTGCAATCACTGCATCAGCCTGTGCAATATGCATACAATGGATTTTTAGCATTTTGAGTGAAAATATTATAGAATTTACAAGCTATAATATTAGTTTACAGTCTACTCATATTGTAATGTGTGTATTTCTTTCACTTACTATAGCTTTCATTCTCTCTGTCATACCATTTGTATATGTGCTTAAAAGTGAACCTGCTAAAGCATTAAAGGAGTAAAAACGATGAGAATAAAAAGTGCGTTCATAGCATTAAAAAAGAGATTTCTATTTTCCGTACTTCTTCTAATACAGATTACGTTTGGATTAGCAACTATAACGAGTTCAATTAATGTATTTTATAATTTACACCATCTAAACGATAAATCCAGCTCCGTATTAAATGTGGATAAAACATATTTAGTTACTTTTGAAAGGACGATAGATAGATTACAAAGCAATCAATTTAATAAAGAGAAAATTCAAGCGGTTTATAATACAATTCATCAAAATAAAGATGTGATTTCGTATGGTACATACGAGGAGCGAGTTATTGAAATAGAGTCAAGTAATAGACCATTTCAAAACAGTATGATTACTGATTTGAAACATAAAACGTTTCACGACGAAAGACCTACTATTAAAACAATTTTTGTAGATGAAAATTACTATAAAATGTTACATTTACCTTTAAAACCTGAAGAAGGTTTCTCCTATGATGACTTTCAAAAAAATAGTGAAGAAAAAACAAAAGTTTTAATGGGTTCTTACTTTAAGAAATATTTTCAAGTTGGGGATACAATTAATAATCAATATACAATTACAGGGTTTTTGCCAGAAAATAAATTTATCGTAAATAATAATACGACGAACACATATTTGAAGTTGGATTACGCAATGATAATGCCTATGTCATTTGATAGATTTGAAAAATATGAAGCAATGTTTTTAAGGCTACATCAAAGTACAGTTTTATATTTACAAAAAGGTGCAGATGTAAAGAAACTAGAAGAATCAATTCAGCTTAAAGGAAACGGCGGTACGTTTCATTTAAAAAGTTTAGGTGATGAAATAAATGAAGATGTTACTCTTAATGGCTATTCTGAAATACCTCAACTTATAGTAGGAATCTTATTCATTGTATTCTCGATTGTCGGAATTGTAGTAACGACCATTGTTTCTATCTTGATGAGAAAGCGGGAATTTGGTATAAAAATAGCTTTTGGCGAAAGTAAATTTGGTATGTTTATTCAAATTGTTTTAGAGAACATTATTGTAGCAATAACTGGCTTAGGAATGTCAATAGCTTACTTTTCATGGAGGTATGGGGTTCTATTACAAATGTCGAAGGATTTAAAGGAAGCAACGGTATTAGACTTTAAATTGGATACGCCTATATTGTTTTTAGTATTTCTTTTCTTATTATTGATTATCATTGTCTCGAATGTAACTGTCTTCTTGTTTATTAGAAAGCTTGAACCGAAAACATTAATAGGTGGGATGGAATAATGGGGTTAATTGAACTAAAAGATATTAAGAAGGTGTATAGTAATAAGAATCACAATACGTTCGCGTTAAACGGTATAAATTTAACGATATATAAGGGCGAAATTATAGCGGTAATGGGGCGATCAGGCTCAGGGAAGAGTACATTACTAAATGTTATCGGGTTAATTGATATGCCAAATGAGGGTGAATATACGTTAAATGGAAAATCATTAACTGAAATTAGAGCAAATAAAGTTCATAAAACAAGAAATGAAATGATCGGATTTATTTTTCAATATTTTGCATTGTTAAAAGAACATACTGTACTGGATAATGTAGTGCTACCACTCACATATAGAAAGCTAAAGCGACGAGAAAGAGAAAATAAGGCGAAGTTCTATTTAGAAAAAGTAGGTTTAAAAGAACATATGTATAAAACACCCGACGAGCTATCAGGTGGACAACAGCAGCGCGTCGCAATTGCAAGAGCGTTAGTAGGTGAACCAGAATTAATATTGGCAGATGAACCGACCGGAAATTTAGATAGAAAAACAGGAGAAGAAATTATGAATTTGCTATTACAACTGAATGAAGAAGGACGAACAATTATTATTGTAACGCATGATATGGAAGTAGCGAATAAGTGTAATAGAATCATTGAGTTAGTTGATGGGGAAATTGTACGGGTTTAGTAATTCAACCAAGGTACATCAAAACAATTGCTTTTTACTTGTAGAATTAAAGTAAAACAACAAATCCCCCGTAACTTTTTATGATAGAAATTCGTTTAACAAAAGAAAGGATTTTTAATGATGAATGGGGGAGAACCATGAAAATTCTAATACTAGGTGGTACACGATTTTTAGGCAGAGCATTTGTAGAAGAGGCTTTGAACAGAGGGCATGAAGTTACATCATTTAACCGCGGAACAAACAAAGAAATCTTTCCTGAAGTGGAGCAGCTTATCGGTGACAGAAATGGTGATGTATCAAGTTTAGAAAATCGAAAATGGGATGTTGTCGTAGATACATGTGGTTTTTCTCCACATCACATTAGAAATGTTGGAGAAGTGCTTAAAGATAATATTGAACACTATATATTCATCTCAAGCCTTTCTGTATATAAAGATTGGATTCCGCATCATATAAAAGAAGACTATATATTACAACCTGAACCGACGGCTGAGCAAATAAAGACTGTAGAGAATGGTGAAGTATCTCCTTATGAGTATTACGGTGCGCTGAAAGTATTATGTGAAAAAGAAGCAGAGAAGTATTGGCCTGGGCATGTTTTACACGTAAGAGCAGGACTTCTTTCAGGAATATTTGATTATACAGATCGTCTTCCATATTGGATTCAGCGTGTAGCAAAAGGAGGTAAGGTGTTAGTTCCAGGAAGAAAAGACCGTCCAGTGCAAATAGTTGATATAAAAGACGTCGCAAACTGGGGACTAAATATGGCAGAAAACAATAAAGCAGGTATATTCAATGTAACAGGTCCGAATGATGAATTGACGATGGAAGAGCTATTAAATACGTGTAAAAAGGTTACGAATAGTGATGCTGAATTTGTTTGGGTAGACGAATCGTTTATGAGTGAACATAATGTGCAGCCTTGGACAGAGATGCCTTTATGGATTCCAGAAACTTTTTCATTAGAAGGTGAAACGAAGCCGTGGAAAGGTGGTTTTTCTATTAGTATAGATAGTGCTGTGAAAGAAGGGCTTACTTTTAAAAGGTTAGAACATACAGTTACAGACGTGTATGAGTGGATGAAGAGTGTGGACGAATGGGAATTAAAAGCAGGTATTTCAGGCGAGAGGGAGAAAGAGTTGTTAGAAAAGTGGTATCAATAAATTTAGATGAGCTCTTTGAATATACTTGATTGCACATAAGGAGGAGAAAAGGTGATGTGGAAAAACACCATTCACAGTATCTCACCAAACTTAAGTTTGAAACAACCAGCTATGACGGATGAACTAACTGATATACAAAACTGTTTACATGTGGAGTTGCCGAATGATTTACATCAATTATTACAGGAAACAAACGGTGTAGAAGGTGAATACGGGGACTTTATATGGTCTGCTTCAAAAATTAAAACTGAAAATATAAATATGAGAAATATAGTTGATTTCAAGGATTTATATATGCCTTTTGACTGTTTATTATTTTTTGCTGATGGCGGAAATGGTGATTTGTTTGGTTATTCCATTTTGAACGGAATCGTGCAAAGAGATGATATATATGTATGGAATCATGAAAATGATAGCAGAACGTGGGTTGCGCCTTCTTTAAAGATTTTTATGGTGTGGTGGGAGAGTGGAAAGATAACAATTTAAACATAGTATCAAGAAAAAACGCCTTGTTAATAAAGAAACAAGGCGTTTTTCGTATATAAATCTACCACTCAATCGGTTTTTCTCCATACATTTCCCATAGCATAGGAAACATCTTTTTCAATCCTTCCTCGTCATCTTCATACCAGTCTAACTTGATATCAACTTCCTCAGAATGTTCTTCTGTTTCAAACTCTTTTGCTTTCACAATACCAGCTGTGCCAATTTCTCCGTAAAACACAACGTAGTCTTTATACCGCATTAGATAGCAGTAAGACATCCACCTCAAAATCGAGCAAATACGAGGAAGACCCGTAAAAATAAGTTGTATGAATTACATTTATTATTAGATTGTGTTTGCGACTATATTTTGGAAATTTTCTGTTGATTTACAATGTACGATAGTATATATTGTATATAAAGTATATATACAATATTTTTAAAAAGAGGTATTTGCATGCAAATCACTATTACGAACACTTCAAAGGAACCTATTTATGAACAAATTAGTGCCCAAATAAAAAAGCTTATTTTACTAGGTGATTTAAAACAAGGAGATGCTCTTCCTTCAATGCGTCAGTTAGCAAAAGATTTACGAGTAAGTATTATTACAACGAAAAGAGCATATGAAGAACTGGAAAAAGACGGTTTTATTAATTCAATTGTCGGAAGAGGGTCCTTTGTAGCAGAACAAAACATTGAAACTATGAAAGAAGAAAAATTAAAAACAGTTGAAGAAAAGTTATGTGAAGCGATTCAAAATGCTAAGCAAATGGATGTTTCTTTAAATGAGCTAAAAGAAATGCTTACAATTTTATACGAGGAGGAAAACTCTTGGAAAACGTAATAGAACTTCAAAATGTCAGTAAATCTTTTAAAGGATTTCAAATTAAAAATTTTTCGATGGAAGTAAAAAAAGGATTTGTTACAGGTTTTATTGGAGGAAATGGATCAGGTAAATCTACAACGATTAAAATGATTATGAATCTAATAAACCCGGATAGTGGAAACGTCTCCTTATTTGGCATGAACTATTCGACTGATGCGAAACGAATTAAAGAAAGAATTGGCTTCGTTTATGACGATAATGTGTTTTATGATGAACTCACATTAAAGGAAATTACTAAAATCATTGCGCCTGCTTATAAAAAATGGGATTTTAACCAATTTACATATTATAAAGAGCTGTTCGAATTACCATTAAATAAAAAAATGAAAACATTCTCCAAAGGAATGAAAATGAAAGCCTCTCTCGCAATTGCCCTTTCACATCATGCTGAACTAATTATTATGGATGAACCTACATCTGGACTTGACCCTGTATTCAGAAGAGAATTATTGGATGTTCTACAAAATATTATGCAGGATGGAGAGAAAACTATCTTTTTCTCATCACATATTACAACGGATTTAGACCGCATTGCCGATTATATTACATTTATTCAAAATGGGAAGCATATTTTCACAAAAGATATTTATGCCATTGCAGAGGATTATGTTTTAGTCAAAGGACCACTAGATTTGTTAAAGTTTGATACTGAGCGTGAATTTATTTCTGTACGTAAGGCAAATACAGGTTTCGAGGGATTGATTGAAAATGCACATTCTATCGAAAATTTATTTGATAAGGATGTGGTGATTGAAAAACCAAGTTTAGAGGATATTATGTATTTCATGAAAAAGGGGAATTCAAGATGCTTAATTTAATTAAAAAGGATTTGATTTTACAAAAAACTTTCTTGCCTGCTTATCTCTTATTTCTAGTTACCTATTTGTGGGCCGGCATGGATGTAGCATATGTCATAATCATTTGTAGTGCCGTTTTTGTAATTAACACATATCAATCTGATGATAAAGATAATGCTAATATTTTAGTAAACTCATTACCGTATACTAGGAAGGAAATTATAAGTTCAAAATACGTTGGAACTTTACTTTTTACAATAGTAATCATCCCATTTTGTTTAGTTGGAAAATATTTCATTTTAGACAGCATGGAATTTCAACTTTCCATAGAAAGTTACATACTAGGCTTCTTGGCAGTCATGCTGATAACAGCATTTTACATCCCATTTTTTGTTGCATTTAAAGTGAAAACACTTGTACCAGTCTTTATATTTTTATCTATTGGAGTTATATATTTAATGCGAAATACTCCATATTTATTAAATAAATATGCTAATGGCGTACTGACCTTTTTAAAAGAGATTTCAGATTTGAAATTATTTCTTTTATTTGCTGTCATAGCAGTGGGGTGCTATGGGGTTTCATGGATATTATCTATTCGTATCTATCAGAACAAGGCTCTTTAATAGCAATGTCTAAAAGGAGGATGGTTTAAATGACATCAAAAAAAGAGCGTCCTAGTCAAATACGAAATTGGCTGAAAACTATTGGAGCATTTTTCGTTATGCAACTAATTTTTATCATCCTTGACATGAATTCGTGGATACCGAACTTCAAGGAAGGAGGAGTTGGGGATCGTCTCGTTAATTCAGAGTTCTTTACGGAATGGTTCGCTCCTTATAAAACAAAGCAATTTAATGTACTAACGGCAGTTATGGCTATTTTATTATTCCTAAATGTAGTAACAAGTGCAATAAAAGACGCTTTTTCTAGAAAAAGAATTAATTAGCACATAAGTTAACCTTGCATCTTTTTAATAATGTCTTAACTATATTTAAAAATAACAGGAAAAGGATAAAAACTCCATTTATTGATGTTTCACTTTATCTTTTACAATGATTTCTTAAAAAATATTTGATTTTTCAGTTTTGTATATTGGTTGAGATAGATGCATTCGTCCCCCATAATGCTTCCAAAGTGTGCGCAATAATTGTGACATATGTATTTATACTTGTGATGACAAATAATGTGTATAATTTTTGGAAAGTTCGAAAGTTATTAAACAAACTAGAAAAATTTAGTAATCTTATTTGTACGATACATACATAATAGTTTTATAGCGATTTTTAAATGAAGTATAGGGGGCAATCGTTGTGGATCTTACGTTCAAAGTTGAGGAAACATGTTTTAACTACCGCGTCGGAGCAATTTGTAAACAGGATCATAAAATACTTATTCTGCAAGGTGACGGTGAAGATTTTTGGTATGTACCAGGCGGAAGAGTGAAAATGCTAGAAAATAGTGAAGACGCGTTAAAACGAGAACTTGCAGAAGAACTAGCTGTTCCTATTAAAGGGAAGAGGTTAATATGGTCAGTAGAAAATTTCTTTACACTTTCTGAGCGAAAGTTTCATGAGATTAGTTTTTATTATGAAGTAGAGCTACATGAATTACCTGCAAATGGAGCGGATCAATATATTTTGGAAGAAGAGGGTAGAACGTATTTGTTTAGATGGGTGCCAGTAGAAGAACTGCATACATATAACTTACAGCCTGCATTTATAAAAGAGAAAGTAAAGGATGTATCAGTTCACACAGAACATATCGTATTACAAAAGTAAATGTATTCGGAGGGAGAAACGATGAAGGAAACTAAAAAAGAGATACATATAAATGACAAAGTAATTCGTTACACACATATCGAAAAAGGTTCTAGTACGGTTTGCTTTATGTTCTCAGGTTCAGGATATAATTACGATAAGCCGTTATTTTATTATGCAACGATGTTAATGCTAGAAAAGAAAATAGATGTTGTGCATATTCATTATTCTTACGACGAACAAGTAATGAATAAACCAATAGAAGAAGTAACGAAAGTAATGATGGATGATATTAATCCCGTAATAAATGAAGTGTTGAAAAATGAACAATACAGCAAATCGATGTTTTTAGGGAAATCACTCGGAACAATTCCAATTGCGAATGATTTAATGAAGAAAGAAGAATTCACGCAGTCAAAAATGATAGTACTTACACCTTTACTAAATTTTGATTCCATTTTTGATTCGATCTTACATAGTCGTCACGACGGGCTTTTAGTTATTGGGGATAAAGATCACCATTATAATGCAAATCAAATTGATCAGTTATATAAAACGAATTTGAAAATCGATGTCATCAAAAACGCAAACCATTCTTTAAATGTTGGAGGATTTGAAACAGAGAATTCAATTGAAGCGATAGCGAAAGTAATAGAAAAACTTAAAGAAGTTGTTAGGCCAAACTAGCCTATCAACACATGCAAAAAGAGGTGCGAATTGGTCATCTCCCTGTCAAGTAGACAGTCATAAAAAGAGTATTATGCCACGGCCTTTTCCCGATATTCTATCGGGGAAAGGCCGTGAAGTTTTTCT
>NZ_JBSSFA010000019.1:0-83475 GCF_054062215.1 Bacillus sp. TE9106W | reverse complement strand
GCCATAAAAAATCCCCTCCAGATAAAACAGTACTGAGTCCATCATACCAGATGGACTCTTTTTTTACTGTCTACCTAAAGGGGATAATACCAAATTGCACCTCTTTTACTTTAATAAGCCTTCAAAACATGAAGCAAATAATCTTTCCGATTCAGCGGATTATAATCAACACGTTTTCGAGTAGGCAAGGGAGCCATAAGTTTTGTGAACCCAGCTGGCTTCGTTGTAAATACACCTTCTCCTTCTGTAAAGGAATGAAGCATGCGTTTGAAACTCTCCGTTTTCGCAACAGGTAATGATCCTGTTAACTGGTAAGAATCATTATTGAATATAGGCTCTGCAAAAGTCGCTGGAATAGCAGCTAGTTTATACATTGCGGTACTAATTACCTGCTCAGGTACAGTTAATTCAAACTCATTTACTGGTTCATATACATACGTTTCAGCTTGCTTTAAAGCATCCATTAAAACGAGCGGCGTTAAGTTTCTAAAATTACTCGCCGTTGTAACAGGACTAGCATAACCTGTATGTGTTAACGTGACAGAAATGTCCGTAACTTCCCATCCGTATAAACCTTGTTTTAACGTTTGAAATACAGTATCTTCAATTGCTTTATGAAATGCTAAAGGTAGTGAGCCAAGTTCGACGCCTAATTTATATGTTATGCCAGAATTAAGTTCACCACGTTCAACTTTGAATCCGACTGTTGCGTAAAATGGATTCGCTTTTTCACCCATTACTTCAACAGAACTTCCAATGCCAATTGGCTTCTCAATACATACAACTCGCGTATTTGAAAAAGTAACCTGCAAATTATATTTCTCAAAAAGTGTCGTTTCAATTACTTCTTTTTGTACTTCACCGAACAGGCGAATGTATAGTTCGTTATGAACATCGTCTTTCCACACTTGAATGAGTGGATCTTCTTCACATAGTTCCATAAGTGCAGCGTATAAATCATGAATTCGTTCTTTAGGTACTGCATCAATGGCTGCTTCCATTTGTGGTTCGGCAAAGTGAATATCTTTTATATAATCGGTCCGTTTACCGATAATATCACCAATTTTAATATTATTCAGTCCCCACACTTTACAAAAGTCACCGCTAGGAACGGTAGAAGTTTGAACAGCATTTCCGTTATGGAATATGCACATTTTTTTAATCTTTTCCTTATGTGGTAGAGACCCATCGCGCTGTATATGAACATATTTTCTAACGTGTAAGGTACCAGAAAAAACTCTTACATATGCAATCTTTTCCCCAGAAGGTTCACGTTCAATTTTAAAAACAATACCGGACAATTCTTCATCTTGAGACGGATTATTAGCTGGAAGTAAGGCTGGAATATCTTCAAGTAGTTCAGTTACTCCTATACCCGTCAGTGCTGAACCGAAGAAGATTGGATACAGATTTGCTTGTTGTATTTGTTTTTCTAGTTCTTCTCTTAATAATGTGTCCGTTACGATTTCGTTATTTACATATGACTCAAGTAATGATTCATTATAAGGTGCTAATCGTTCTATACAATCGTCATATGATTTATATTCAATAATACGAGCTTCCTTTGTTCCTTCATTTTGGACAGAATAGAAGGGGAATGTTTCATTTGAAAGAATCGTTTTTATTTGCTTTCCAACTTTTTCAGTATTTGCACCACTACGATCAATTTTATTAACAAATAAAATAGTCGGTATGTTGAGTTTCTGTAATGTCCGCATTAAAATCTTCGTTTGTGCTTGCACACCCTCAACGGCAGAAATAACTAAAATCGCACCGTCCAAAACGCGGAATGCTCGCTCCACTTCAGCGATAAAATCAGCGTGTCCAGGTGTATCAATGACATTTACTTTTACATCATCAATAAAGAAAGAAACGACAGATGCTTTAATCGTAATGCCGCGTTGTCTTTCTAATTCCATTGAGTCAGTTTGCGTACTTCCGCTATCAACTCGGCCAACTTCTTTAATCACATTCGTTTCATAAAGAATACGCTCAGTCAAACTCGTCTTGCCAGCGTCTACGTGCGCGACAATCCCTATATTTATTGTTGTCATATATCAATATCCTCATTTCATTTTCCATTTTCATATCCTCATTTCTATTTGTGTATTGCCGCATTATAATCACTCTCCAGTCAATTAGATTATTACTATTATAATGTGATTTACATTTTTTGTAACGCTACAAAGCGCCTTAATTTGGAAAAAATAAAATAAAAACAAAATGCTTGCATTCTAAATCGATATAGATTATATTAATTGACATATCAACTATTGATACATCAAATGTTTTTATTTTGATTGTAAAGGAGGGGTAATGTGACAAGTTCATGCTCAAAAGAAGCGATTATTTTATATAAATTACACTTTCTAAATAAAGAAGTAAGTTCGAAATTTGAAGGGTGTACGGGTATGAGCCAGTCTCGATTAGAGCTTATACTTCAGTTATTTGAAGTAGGTGAAATTAGTCAAAAAGCACTTCAGCAAGAAGTGAATATTGATAATGCTGCGATAACAAGGCATTTAAAACAGCTAGAAGCAAACGGAATGATTGTAAGACGTAAAAATCCAGACGATAACAGAATTACGTTAGTTTCTCTTACTGAAGAGGGACGAAATAAAATTCAGGCGTTTCAAGAGGAAAAAGAACGTTTTGCAGCATCGGCATTTAAAGGATTAAGTGAAGAAGAACGCGACAATCTTTTAAATATGTTAATTCATATTCAAGAAAACATAAAAGAACTTTAAAAAAGGGAGAATACAACTATGACTAACTCAGTAAAAACAAATAATTTTAACGAAATTTTAACAGGACGTCGTTCAATTCGTAAATACGACTCATCAGTAAAAATTAGCAAAGAAGAAATGACAGAAATTCTTACAGAAGCAACACTTGCACCATCTTCAGTAAACATGCAGCCATGGAGATTCGTAGTGATTGAAAGTGACGAAGCGAAAGCAACACTTGCGCCACTTGCGAAATTTAATCAATCTCAAGTAGAAACTTCTTCAGCAATGATCGCTTTATTTGGTGATTTAAACAACTTTGATAACGCAGAAGAAATTTACGGTACAGCAGTAGAGCGTGGTTTCATGCCAGCTGAAGTTAAAGAAGATCAAATGAAAAAACTTTCAGCTTACTTCTCAATGGTTACACCAGAAGTAATGAAAGATACTGTACTTATTGACGGTGGTCTTGTAGCAATGCAATTTATGCTAGCAGCTCGTGCTCACGGTTACGATACTTGTCCAATTGGTGGTTTTGAAAAAGACCAAATCGCTGAAGCGTTCGGATTAGATAAAGAACGTTACGTACCAGTTATGTTAATTTCAGTCGGAAAAGCTGCTGACAGTGGTTACCAATCAGTACGTCTTCCAATTGAAAAAGTTGCAGAGTGGAAGTAATTTTAAAGAAATAAGTGAAATATGAGAGGGGAAACACCATGATTATTATTCACGCAATATTTCAAGTAGATCCAGTGAAACAACAATCATTTTTAGAAGAAATTCATCCGCTAATTCATAGTTCAAGAGAAGAAAGTGGAAATGTGTCTTATGATTTATATAAAGATACAGAAAAAGAAAATGTGTATACGATGGTAGAAGTATGGAAAGATGAAGAGGCAGTTGCGAGTCATAATACGAGTGAACACTTCACATCTTTCGTTAGCAAAGCAAAACAGTATTTAACTGCTCCACTTGATATAAAAGCTTATAATGGAGAGTTAGTAAAATAATGAGGTAGAAAAAGATGACTTTAGCGTGTTGCTGGGGTCATCTTTTTTGTATGAGTGGAATCTATTCTCGACATAGCTATGTTGGAACAATGGTGTTTTTTTATCTTTGGAAATAGAAATTAATGATAAAATAAATAATTAGGACAAAGAAATTTGTTTTGTGTTTAATACAAATTAGATGGAAAACTGAATCTGCATAGTTGGTTAATTCTTGATGGACAGGCTAATAGATAAATCTACTGCACTTAAATTTATAGAGGAGGACTAAATGGTGATTAACTGGAAAGAGAGGATAACAACTTTAGTTTTAGTGAAGCAAGAGTTAATGAAGCAAGATGTCGAGCAAATATGGCAACATCACTTTCCTGAAGTAGGAGCAAGTGAAGAGTATGTACATGCTTTTGAACAAGAATGGGGGTATAAACTTGATTTAAAATATCGAGATTTTTTAAAACATGCTAATGGTTGGAAAGGCTTTTATCAAACTGTGGACTTATTTGGTATAGAACAACTGAAGAAATCAACTATAATGGAGTACGCTCAAATGTTATTAACCGTTATTGATGACGATGTGTTAAAAGAAAGTGGCGTTGTAAGGCAAGAGTTATTACCAATAGCGGTAACTGAATTTGATAAGGACTTATTTGTTTTATGTTTACCAAATTCATCTAGACCAGGTGAGATCATTTGGTTTGCTGGAGAAGAAATAGATAGGTTTAAGAATTTTGACGAGTATTTCTTGGCAATGGTTGATTACAATAGAGAAGAAATATTGGCTTTAAAAAATTATATACAGTAGTAGAATGGAGAAGTTAGCATGAAAATCTGAAATACATACTGCTGTTTTAAGGAATGTAGAGCAGCCTAAATCACTGAGTAATGTGGGGTGCAACAAATGCATCATTAACATGAAGATATATGAGATTACGAGCTAATAAAGAGTTTATTAAAGTTCCAATTCAGAGGTGAAATCTGTGAAAATTAAAATTATAAAAAATGAAGGAATATATAATGACCAGAATGTAGTAAGTTTTTCTTCTGCATTTGGTTGTGGAAAAGCTAGTTGGAATGGAGAAACTCCAATAGAAGGTCGAGAATATTATGTCGAGCTAGAAATACGAGATACAGTAGCGTGGGGAAAAGATGTTAATAAGTCTGACAAAAAGCAATACTGTATTAAAAATAATAGAAATTCCACAATTATAGTATGTAAAGTGGAAACATTTTTTGAGCATGGATGTTGTAATTTTAAAATTGGCCAAAGTATATTTACTCTTGATATTGAGGGAGTACCATATCCGAAAGGAACATTTGTTGAGATAAGTTCTCAGAATCTCATTTTGTATGATATAAATTTGTAAGCATGAGAAATAGGCGAAATACATATATATTACGCTTTATTGAAGCCTTAATTGTTGTAAAAGAATGTTTTTTTATTTGATAAAATTGAGGTGACACACGGAATTGCTGGTCAAATCGTTAGACCTAAACAAAGAATTGGTATTGGAATATTTTAAAAATATAAAAATTTGTTCTGCGCTAAAAAAATTGTATTATCACAAAGGTTAATAGATGCAAAAGAAACATCGGGAGAAGAGTTTTAATAGTAGGAATTTTATTGGTATTAATAGCGAAAGTTATCCTGCCACTAGGTCTATTTAAGGTGAGTGGAGGAATAGAGATTGAGTGAAGAAATTCAATAGAAGCGGGGAACGTTTATTTGAAAACAATGATTAAAAATATAGGTAATAAAAATGTAAAAGCAAAAGTAGAAGAACCTTTACGTTTTCATGTAGAAACCTTATTTAATTTGTTAACTAAGGTAGAAGATAAATTAGTAGATGGATTTTCAATTCAAGTTGGATGGTCTATTTTTAGTTTATGTAAATATGAAGATTGTTATCAAATTATTACCCCAGATTATACTAAAAACCCTTTTAAGGATATGTCAGAAGATTTAACGATTACTTTATGGGTACAATTAGAGCAAGCGCATTGCTTACGTCGATTAAATATTGAGGGGGAATTAATTAAATTTAAGGATAAGATTGTGATAGCTAAAAATGTGTTGCAACAAGACGAGGTTTATTTACAAAGATCTAGTGGTTATGGTGAAGGTTCTTCTGGTTGGTATATAGGGCCTATCAATGAGGAAGAAGAATCAGGTGAATTGGAAACCATATACGCCTACGAATTATTAAAAATGAAACCTGCACTTATTCAAGTACTAGCCTTACCGTATGATTATTTAGTAGTTTTTGAGAAGGATAAAATTAAAGCGATTTTAAATGAATGTGATGTTGATATTTGGAGTGAAATAGAAAGATAGTAAATGTATGTAAGGTGTCAAATGCCCAATATGAAAATTACGTGAGTTAAGCACTTCATTGTCAACGGACGATAATAGGTGCTTTTTTACGTGTAGTGAAGAAAAAATATAAGTTTCCTTTTTGCTCTATTTCATCTTTGAATTATATGCTATAATTTGGAAAAAATAATTCTTAATTTTCAGAATAAATAAAAGTGGGAGGGAAATATATGAACACATTAAAGAAAATCACTAATAATATTTCGAAAGTTATTATAGGAAAAGATGAATCAATTGAACTGGCAGCTATAGCTCTTATAGCAAAAGGGCATATTTTATTAGAAGATGTACCTGGGACGGGAAAAACAACATTAGCGAAAAGTTTGGCTAAAAGCGTGGACGCTAAATTTCAAAGAATTCAATTTACAGCGGATACTTTGCCTGGAGATGTTATTGGTCTTGAATATTTTAATGTGAAGGAATCGGATTTTAAAACGAGGTTAGGGCCTATTTTTGCAAATATAGTATTAGTGGATGAAATTAATCGTGCAGTACCGAGAACACAATCTTCTTTACTGGAAGTTATGGAAGAGCGTACTGTTACGATTGCGAAACAGACACATTCATTACCAGAACCTTTTTTAGTTATTGCGACGCAAAATCCCCTCGAATCTGCTGGTACATTTCCTTTACCGGATGCTCAATTAGACCGATTTTTACTTACGATTCGACAAGGTTATCCTACGAGAGAAGCTGAAAAGGAAATGATGAATCGGTTTCAAATGAATGATCCGTTAGAAACGTTACATTCTATTATTTCAAGTGAAGAAATTATTATGATGCAAAAACGTGCAAGAGAAGTGTTAGTAGGAAATGATGTGCAAGATTATCTTCTTGAAATTATTGAGGCAACGCGTAAGCATGAGCTAATTGAAATTGGTGTAAGTCCGCGGGGGACGTTGGCATTTATGAGAGCGATTCAAGCAAGGGCTATATTAAATGAAAGAGATTACTGTACGCCAGATGATATTAAGACGCTTGCTGCATCCGTTTGTGCTCATCGTTTAACGTTAACGATTGAAGGGGAGATGAAAACGACGAAAGAACAAATCATGAGAGAAATTCTTCATACGATTAATGTACCAGTGGAGAATATACGATGAATCAACAGCTTGTGTATACACCATTAGCGGAGCCTTTCGTAATGGGAGTTATGTCAGTTGTAGCTGTTATTTTATGCGTATTTTCAAGCAATCTACTGTTTTTATCTCTCGTATTTTTGTATGTAATTTTAATAGGTGCTATGCATGTATACATACGTAAAGTATCTCGTGTTGAATGGGAATATAGCCAAGGGAATTCAAACGTTTTTATAGGTGAAACGAATATGTGCAAAATGAAAATTTCAAATAAGTCGATATTTCCTATTTTCAATATCGTATTTCGATTTAAATGTGAAAACAAGCTAACTTGGAATCATGATGAAATAAACAAAAATACGAATACAGGTTCAAATTATTATATGAATTTACATTTAAAAGGAGGAGAGTCAGCTTCATTTCATTTACAAGCTGTAGCGTTAAAAAGAGGAATTGCGAAATGGGAAGAAGTTGAAATTGTTATTACGGATCCTTTTGGATTTATAACGAATCATATAACATATAAACAAGTCGATACGCCGTCCTATTTAGTTTTACCAGCTGTTCCAAAAATGCAAGTCCCTGAATTACAAGAATGGTCACGAGGATTTCGAAAAGCGATGTCTTCACCCTTATATGATGAAACGAAAGTAATGGGAGTGAAGTCTTATGAAAATGAAGATTTTCGTTCCATCCACTGGAGTGCAACAGCGAAAACAGGGACGATAACTGCGAAAAAGTATGAGCGAACGCAATCAGATAAATACGCGATTTATCTCAACTTGCAAAATAAAAGTGGCATTTCATTGCGAAATGATATAGAAGAATTAATTGAATTAACAGCAGGCATATGTAAACAACTTCTTATGCAAAACTGTTCATTTGAATTATGGATTAATAGTGTAAAGGATAACGGTTTGCTACATGTAAAGAATGGTGATAATCGGAAACATTTGCAAAATGTATTAAAAATACTTGCCTCAATATCGGATCAAGATACGCCTGTATCTTCTTCTTATTTTTACACAGCAGGCTTTCGTCGTAAGGAACTGGATGCGGTTCCTTTAATTCTTGGTACTTCACCAAAGAAATATAGTAGAACAAATAAATGGATTGTAATGAAAGAATAAGAAGGGGCTTATGTCATGGTGAATAAAGCGCGGCATATGAAAGTGAAGTTGTGGAGTGTAAGAGCTTTAATCATATTTTTCTTTGCGATTAGTGCAATAACGTTATCACGAGGTGTTGTGCATGTGCAAAGCATAGTAAAAGAACGTTTTTTTACTGAAAAGAAATCTGAAAAAGTTTATAAGGAAACTATAAACTATGGTGATACTGAAGATTACGGAACACCTATAGAAGAGAAAAAAGTAGGAGATAATGGTGAGAGAACGACAACGGGTAAGAAATTTAAAGGTTTTGAAAAGGAAAGTTCATGGGGACACGTATTTTCTGTGCTTTCAAATTCATGGATTAGTATAGTTTTTTATGTAATGATTGCAGGGGGAATTATATATTTTCTTTATAAATCCGTTAGGAAAAAGTTAACAAAATCCGAAATTGAACAGGATAAACAACCGATAACAAATGAAGAAACGGACAGAAGCGAAAAGAACAAGAAAGTGAAGCATCAGTTAAAACAGCCATTACCGACAGATACGATAAGAAAAACGCTAGTTGAATGGGAAAGAACATTACCATTTCATGAACAGAGAAGATCCTATGAAACGATGCAACAGTGGTTAAAAAGAATTAGTAGAACGAGAAATATTACTTCGCTATATGAGTCTGTTCGTTATGGTGAAAAGACGTATACGGAGTTAGATGTGGAAAAAATAATGAAGTGGATAGAGGGAGATGGGAAGGTGGATATGTAAAATATCCACCTTTACTTTTTTGTAGAGAAATTTGATTATCATGAATCATTTTCATATATAAAACTGCCTCCAACTAAGAAAACGAAATTAACTGTAAATTAACTTTATTTACTTATACTTCATTGCATGTTAACCTATACTTAATTTTTATAAATTATAATTAATTTTTAAGTTTTTTAAGGGTGTGAAAATGTAATGAAATCGGTATTAAAAAGCATACTTATTTCCTTTGTTTTTTCTGCAGTAAGTATGTGTTGGTTGCTGTTCTTATTATTCAAAGGGGACGGAGACTGGTTATTGTCTTGGGTAGGCGTATTCATGGCATATTTATCTTTATATACTTTAATAGATTTATATTGTAAACATACATACGATAAAAAAATAAGTAAATGGCTTATAAAAACAGCGGTGACTAGCTTTAGTTTTGCGGTATTAGGAATCTCATTTTGCATCATACACGAGCTATTAACACCATGGAGTCTCAGTTTAATGGTGTGGTATTGGTTGGTAATGTTAGTGTTATTTTTAACGACCATAATCTCATTAGTCAGTCTCGTATTTGTGAATCGTAAAAATCATAATTTCACCGGTGGATATAGAATACTTATACTTCTAAATGTACTGCTTACGTTAGGACCAGTATTATGGCCACTATTACTTTCTATTATTGGAAATGGAATGAATGCTAGTGCAGGCTGGTAAAAATGAATTTAGATTAGTTGTGTAAAGAATAGGATGAAAAGTTGATATAGAATTTTAAATGTTTATGAGAACATGTTTACATAAAAAATGAAAACATGTTCTCTTTTTATTTGCATGCATAACTCTTCCCCAGTTTACTTTATTTAAATTTAAACGTAAGTATTTCGTAAGGAATGGATAAGAAAAAAGACAGTTTTATCATATAGGATGAAAGTATAGCTTGAATCAATACGATATGAATAGGGGAGAGAGATCCTTATGAAAAAACGTAATTCAATGAAGTTAGCGAGTTTGACAGTTTTATTAGCGGGTACTACTCTATTTACACCTGGTTTCACTGTGAAAGCAGAGTCTACTCAAAGTATTTCGAATTCGTCAAAAGTACATGATCAAAAGAATCGGAATGGATGGAAACAAGTAATGCAGGAAACAATCAAAATTGGAGCACCAGGGGTATTAGCTAAGACATCTAATAAAGGAAAAATTAGTAGTTATACTGCTGGCGTAGCAGATTTAAGTACAAAGAAACCGGTGAAATCGGATTATCGCTTTCGGATTGGTAGTGTGACGAAAACTTTTACCGCCACGACTGTTCTTCAATTAGTAGGAGAAAATCGCGTACAACTGGACGATTCAATTGAAAAGTGGCTACCGGGTCTCATTCAAGGAAATGGGTATGATGGTAATCAAATTACGATACGTCAACTTTTGAATCATACAAGTGGTATCGCTGAATACTTAAAGTCAAAAGATGCTGACATAATGAATTCGAAAAAAACGTATACAGCAGAAGAAATAGTGAAAATAGGACTTGCGCTGCCTTCGGATTTTTCGCCAGGTAAAGGCTGGTCGTATTCAAACACAGGATATGTAATATTGGGAATGCTAATTGAAAAAATAACTGGTAATAGTTATGCGGAAGAAATCGAAAAGCGAATTATTGAACCTTTGGACTTGCCAAATACGTTTTTACCAGGTAATTCACCTGTCATCCCAGGAAAGAATCATGCTCGTGGATATGTGAAAATGGAAGAAACAGGCGAGTTGAAAGACATTACGTATTATAATCCGAGTTTAGCTAATGCAGCTGGAGACATGATTTCTAATGCGGATGATTTAAACAAGTTCTTTTCATCTTTACTCGGTGGTAAGTTACTGAAGGAACGCGAGCTAAAAGAAATGCTTACTACAGTTCCTGTAGAAGGAAAAGCGGTGGGTGATGGATATGGTCTTGGAATCTATGAGACTAAACTTCCGAATGGTGTCTCAGTTTGGGGTCACGGAGGAGGAATTCCCGGATTTACAACTTTTGCTGGTGGAGTAATTGGTGGTAAACATACATTGGCTGTCAGTATTAACTCTTTAGATGAGGTCGATATTGTTTCGCAGTTTAATAAAATGATGCAAATTGAATTTAATAAATAACAGATAAAAAGAGTTCTACTATAGAGGTATATAAGGACTTGTATGTGATTTAATTGTTATTAAAATATAGTCTTAAAAAATCCCGAATCATGAGCAATTTACTTCCCATGATTCGGGGTTTTTATGTGCTGTTACAAGAAAAGTAATGATGTATTTAAATTTTTTCATTTTACTATAAATCTATTATATTTATTTGATATTTCTTATTTGTAGTGATTTTTATATTTTTAAATGTAATTGATTCTAGATTTTGGAGTTAATAATAAGTAAATTCTGATTTTTGTTGAAAAATATTTAAATGTATTTCCGTAATTTACATAATAAGGTACTTTTATCGTATGAATTAATAATAAATAGAATTAAGTATACAAAAATAGATAATTATGATTTGCATCCAAATGATTGACTATTATGAAATTAATGACTAATATAGGTTTTGTATTTTAATTCCATTTATAATACAAATATGTATTTTATTTCAAATTTAATTGTGTCGTAAACTATAATTGAATATATTGTGAAAAAGAATAGGGAGCGGGAACAGCAATAGAAAAGGCTATCTTTTCAAATTGTGTAATGAAATCAAAGGGAGGATAAATATGTATAAACAAGTAGTAGAACTGTTAGAAGAAGCGGCTATATCGTATAAACAATATACACATGAGCCAATATTAGATTATGAAACAGATAGAAAAATTAGAGAAAGGTTTAAATGTCCTATTACGGGGTTGAAGAAAAATGATTAGCATGATATTCAGTTATATATTATTAGGGATTTCATTGTCTGCACCAGTCGGTCCGATTAATGTTGCTCAAATAAATAAAGGAATAAAAAATGGTTTTTTGAGTGCATGGTTAGTAGGAGTCGGGGCGATGTCAGCAGATGTTGTAATGATGTTTTTAATTTACTTTGGTATTTCGACTTATTTAACAACTCCAGTTGCCCAGCTCTGCATTTGGATTTTTGGTTTTGTAACGATGATTTATTTGGGCTATGAAAGCATGAAAGAAGCTACTAAACAAGTTCAATATATTTCATCAGGTGAAAAAGAACATCCTTTAAAATCTTTTCTATCGGGGTTTGCTATCGCAATTTCTAATCCATTAAATATTATTTTTTGGATAGGGATATATGGATCAGTTCTAACTAGTGCTATGAATACTATTGGAAAAGAACAAGCTTTATGGTATAGTGCAGCCATTTTTGCTGGGATTATGCTTTGGGATATATTTATGGCTACATCTATTCATTTTGGTAGAAGATTTATTAATCATTCAGTAATGAAATGGATTTCTATAGTAGCAGGAATTGTTTTAATTATGTTTGGAATATATTTTGGCTATGAGACAGTAAAAGGGATTGATAGACTATTATGAAATGATTGATAATTAGAGTGGGTAGTTATTTTTTAGAACTTTATTCATAGCGAACCTTTTGGTTTTTGAATTTGTTAATCGATGAGTATAGGCTAATTCCTTATAGTAAAAGACTTATAGAATCATTCTATAAGTCTTTTTATTGCGGTATAGAAAAATATATAGATATATTCTCTTCTCACAAAGAGAAATAAAATTCGTAACAAGAACGATAAAATAAATATATAAGTAGTAAAGCAAATTTTAATCAAAGTAGCTTGTTTGCATTTGAAAAATCTAGAATGTTTTTAATTGCTATGAATTACTTTCACAACTTTTGCGGGTACTCCTGCAACGACAGTGTTTGCAGGTACATCTTTTGTAACAACTGCACCTGCAGCAACAACTGAATTGTTCCCAATGGTCACACCAGGGAGTATGGTTGCACTAGATCCAATCCATACATTTTCACCAATTGTAACAGGGAAGGCGTATGTCGTGTTTCTAGTTTCTAAAGTTAGCCCGTGATTAAGTGTAGCAATTGTAACATTCATACCGATCATACAATTATCTCTTATATGAATTCCGCCTCTATCTTGAAAAGAACATCCGGTGTTAAAAAATACGTTTTTTCCAATCGTAATATTTTTACCGAAGTCTGTATGAAACGGCGGAAAACACATAAAAGATGAATCAATGCTGTTACCTGTTAATTCACTAAATATCGTTACAATTTCTTCTTTAGAATGATAGGATGTATTTAATTGCATTGTTATCTGCTGAGCTTCATAGCTACATTGAACTAGTAGATCATGTAATTCTTTATTCTCGCCTGAAATAGGATTGCCTTCCTTACAAAAATTTATAAAATCTTTCATATCCATTGTTAAACTCCCCCTCTAAAACGCTAATCTTTTCAATGCAATCATAAAATGATACGATTCCAATATCAAATACCTATATTAAATGGATTCATATGCTTATTAGCTATATGTAAAAGGAGGGTATCGTGGAAATTCGAGTGTTACGCTATTTTATTGCTGTAGCAAATGAAGAGAGTATTTCAGCAGCTGCAAAACAATTACATCTGTCACAGCCTACATTATCAAGGCAACTGAAAGATTTAGAAACGGGATTAGGAACAGATTTATTTATAAGAGGAAATAGAAAAATCTCATTAACAGAAGAGGGAAAATACTTATTTAAAAAGGCAAAGGAAATTGTTGATTTAGCAGATAAAACGGAAGCAAACTTAAAAGATTCAAAAGAAATGATAAGTGGGGAAGTTTACATTGGTGCTGGTGAAACGAAAGCGATGCATCTTATCGCTAAAACATTGAAAGAATTACTTAAAGATTATCCAAGCATTCGGTTTCATTTATATAGCGGAAATGCTGATGACATTAAGAGTAAATTAAATAGTGGATTATTAGATTTTGGTGTCGTTATAGAGCCAACAGATAAACAAAAATATGAGTTTGTACAATTGCCAGCTAAAGATAATTGGGGTGTATTAATGTGTAAAGATAGTCCTTTAGCGGATAAACAAGTTATTAGCCCAGTGGATTTAATAGATAAACCATTATTCATTTCACGACAATCTACTGTTAGTAATGAGTTAACAGGATGGTTTGGGCAAAGTATAGATAATTTAAACATCGTCGCAACCTATAATTTACTTTATAATGCAGCACTTATGGTTGAAGAAGGTATTGGATATGCATTATGTATAGATAAAATAATTAACACGTCAGGAAATAGTAAACTTTGCTTTAAACCATTACAGCCTAAATTAGAAGCGAACTTAAATATTATTTGGAAAAAGAATCAAGTGTTTTCAAATGCAGCTCATGCATTTATCAATCAGCTCCGAAATAGTATGAACTAATCATAATTTGGAATGCAAAGTAAAAAACGTGCCATCTTATTAAGGTGACACGTTTTTTACCTTATGAAATAGTCGTTATTCTTTCGAAGGTTTAAGTAAAAACAACTGCACAGAAATGTTTACGTTCAAAAGGAGAAGTAGTGAACAATAAAAATGATTTAAGTTCTGAAAATTGTTATTTTTGTAATTATTAAATATAATAGGGGTACGTATTGAGTGGGTCTTGAATGGAAAATAGTTTATTTGATTAATTATTTTTTATCTTAACTAATATAGCATTGGAGTTGAATACAGTGGAACAAAAGTATTTCAGATGGAGTAACGAGCAATTACGAGAACATGTTGAAATAATAGACGGTACAAGAAGTCCTCATAAATTATTAAAGAACGCAACATACTTAAATTCCTATATACGTGAATGGATGGAAGCAAATATTTGGATCTATGATGACAGAATTATATATGTAGGAGAAAAACTACCAGAGCAATTACATGAATGTGAAGTCATTGATTGTGATGGAAAGTATGTCGTTCCTAGTTACATAGAGCCACATGCACATCCGTATCAATTATATAATCCAGAGACATTAGCGAATCATGCGATGCAATTTGGGACAACAACTTTTATTAATGATAATTTAACTTTATTTTTCACATTAAAGCGTGAAGAATCATTTCATTTATTAGATGAATTTACAAAGATTCCAGCTAGTATGTATTGGTGGTGTCGTTTTGATGGACAAACTGAATTGCAAAACGGGGAATCTTTATTTAATAGTGAAGAAATTATGGAGTGGCTACAGCATGAAACAGTTCTGCAAGGCGGCGAGTTAACAGCATGGCCAAAATTATTACATGGCGATGATGAAATGTTAAATTGGGTGCAGGAAACAAAGCGATTACAGAAAAAAGTGGAAGGACATTTCCCAGGAGCATCTGAAGCAACGTTAACGAAATTAAAACTGTTAGGTACGGATTGCGATCATGAAGCGATGACAGGGCAAGAAGCGTTAGCTCGTCTTATGCAAGGTTACACCGTTTCTCTTAGGAATTCTTCCATACGCCCAGATTTAGAAGTTTTATTGAAGGAATTGTTGGAATTAGGTGTTAAGCAGTTTGATAGATTCATTTTTACAACAGACGGTTCACATCCGTCCTTTTATGAAAATGGAATGACGAATAGGTTGATAGAAATAGCGATTGAGCAAGGTATTTCAGTAATTGATGCGTACCAAATGGCAAGTTATAATATTGCTCGTTATTATAATATGGAGCATGTACATGGTTCAATTGCGACAGGGAGAATTGCTAATATCAATATTTTAGAAAGTAAAGAAAACCCAGTACCAACGAGCGTAATTGCAAAGGGACAATGGATAAAGCGTGACGATGTAAATACACATGAATTATTACATATAGACTGGAGTAAATGTAAAGTAACTCCATTATCATTAGATTGGTCGATAGAAAAAGAGGATATGCTTTTTTCTAATAAAACGGGTATCCACTTATTAAATAACGTTATAACAAAACCATATACTAGTGAAATTAACATAGACTGTGATGAATTGTCCATAGATCATGATGAATGTTTTCTTATGATGATTGCTCGTGATGGTACTTGGCGAGTGAATACAGTTGTAAAAGGTTTTGCGAAAGAACTAGGAGGCCTTGCTAGCTCTTATTCTGGTACGGGTGACATCATTCTTATTGGAAAGAGTAAAGGAGATATGCTTACAGCTTTTTATAGAGTAAAAGAGCTTGGCGGGGGAATGGTCATAGCTGAAAAGAATGAAGTAATACATGAAATAGCATTACCATTGCTCGGGATTATGTCTAATTTAAAAATGAGTGAATTAATAGAAGAAGAGAAACAGATGGTGAAATTGCTACAAGAGCGTGGCTACGCGTATGATGATCCCGCATTTACAATTTTATTCTTTTCTGCGACGCACTTGCCGTTTATACGGGTAACGCCTATAGGGCTATATGACGTAAAAAGTGGAAGGGTAGTTGTTTCGCCGGTGAATTTGATAAATCAATATTAGACGGAAAGATCCTATAAAAGATGTATTTTATAGGATCTTTCTCATTTCTAGTATAAGAATATTGTAAGCCTCAAATGATATAGTCTATAAATCATTTGAGGAGATATGTAAATATGAAAAAAATATTGTACATTTTAAGTGTATTTGTTTTATGCGTATCGATACAACATGTTGTACATTCCCAATCAGATGCACCAAGGTTATCTTCGGATTGTCTTGAAGAAAGGAAAATTCGAGATGAAAAGTATGTGAAGAATATAATACAGGACATTAAATCCACATTTAATTTAAATATTGATGAACATAGTTTTTTTGAAGTAAGTAAAAGAGATCTGAAGGCTGCCCATTTGATGTATGGTGGAAAGGAAAACGATTCTTATTATAATTCGCTAACTAAAATTTATGATAGTGGTGGATTTAGCGAGCAGCCTAGCTTATTTGTGAGGGCGCAAGAAGCATTTTTACTTTATAAAGAAAAAGATGATATCAATGTAATGAAACGTCTAAAACTAGACGTTGAAAAAGGGGAATGGCTCGTTATAAAAACGAAAAAGAAGAAAGGGAAAAAAGTGAAATTCAAACCGTTACAATGTGAAAAAGATTATTTGAAAAAGAGAAATGAGTACCATAATCTAAAATGAAATAAAGGAAATTTTGAAGGAGAAAAATTTCGTTAATCATTGTAAATAAAGCGATAGAAAACCCTAGTAATTTCGCCATGAAAAACGTCATTTTAAAGATTAAAAATGACGTTTTTTATATTCTCAAAGCTGTTGCATCGCACTTTCAATCCTCTTCACCAAATCAGCTGACACTTTATGAAAATACCCTAGAACGACCTTTCTAATATCATCGGATATAACTTTCAAGTCACTAGCTAAGTTTTCAGCAAGATGTTCTTTTTCTATCGGTTTTAACGTCGCATAAAATTCGCTAGCCTGCGTAAAGTCATCTTGTTTCGATATAGAAGTTCTCTCAATTTTACCTTCAACGTACCTTCCGTCACCGCTCGTTATTTGATTAGCAGGTCTCCAATCTTGCTGTTGGTTAATTGCTAATTTACGAAATTCAGGACCGATTCTTCTTCTTTGAGAATCACTATAAATGTTTGCACGTCCTTGCAACATTTTATCATCTGATAATTCTGCGCCGTCTAGTAAATTAGAAGGGGAGAAAGCGACTTTTTCTACTTGGTCCATATAATTTTCAGGGTTTTTATTTAATACCATTTTGCCGACTGGTATAAGAGGATACGCTTTTTCATCCCATGCTTTTGTATCATCTAAAGGATCGTAAGAAAGATGTGCTTCATCTTTCGGGTCCATCAGCTGGACGTATAAACCATATTCCACTGGTTTACCATTTGCAATTGCATCATATAAATCTTTCCCGCTATAATCTGGGTTTTCAGCAGCCAGTTTATTTGCTTCCTCGCTAGTAATGAATTGTACACCTTCAAATGGGTACCAATGATACTTTACATACTTTCGATTGCCTTCTGCATTTCTCCAAACATATGTATTTACACTATGTCCTGGAATGCGGCGAAAGCTTTTGGCCGTACCATTATCAGAGTATAAACGGACAACGAAATGTATGGATTCAGGTGCTCTAGCGACAAAACTCCAAAATCTATTAGGGTCTATTAAGTTGTTTATAGGTGAAGGTAACAACGCTTGAATCGTTTCTGGGAAACGCATCGGATCGCGAACAGAAAAGACAGGAATGTGATTACATAAAAGATCGAAAATGCCTTCTTTTGTATAAAATTTTGTAGAAAAACCACGTACATTTCTAGCAGTGTCAGGTGTTCCTTTCGTACTAACAGCTAATGAAAATCGAACCATAACAGGAACTTTCTCATTAGAATGTTGTAGAAAACTTAGTTTAGTATGTTCGGACATTGGATAGATCGTTTGAAAATAACCGAACGCACCGAATCCTTTTACATGAACAGGTCTTTCTAAAATTTTTTCGTGAATAAATTCTTGTAACGCCTCGTGAAGCACACTATCTTGCTCTAGAACAGGTCCACGTGAACCAACTGTTTGAGAGTGAAGGATTGCTTGTTCATTACGTTCGCCATCTTCATTAAAGTCTTTCCCTAGTAAAGATTGCCTCTGTTTATCATAGTTTTCACCCATCAATATAGCCTCCAAATCTTTTTTGTTCATTGTTACTAAATATGATTTTATAGCCTTGATTATGTATAACACGCAAAGCTCAAAATAGTAACAGACCGCTAGATGAAAAAAACACATATGTAGTGGACCTGTTGAAATAGAAGAAATTATGGAAAAATGAATATCGGGAAGAACATTACTATTAAAATTTTAATCTTAAAAATGAATTTATACATGACTTTATAGAGAATGAACATAAATAAACAGGGAAAATAACTAGGAGGAATGTAACATGTCGGATTGGTTTCAATTAGATAAAGAATATATGATGTCTACATATTGTCGTACAGAGGTTGCAATGGAAAGAGGGGAAGGGTGTAAACTGTATGATGTAGATGGTAAAGAGTATTTAGATTTATTTTCTGGGGTAGGAGTAAATGTATTAGGATATAATCATCCTAAAATTGTACAAACCACAATGGATCAAGTTACGAAATCGTTGCATCTACCGTTTCATTTTTTAAATCCAGTTGCGATTGAGTATGCAAAGAAATTAGTTGAGTGCTCTTTAAAAAGCGGAAAGGTCT
Organism: Bacillus sp. TE9106W; assembly: GCF_054062215.1. NCBI lineage: Bacteria > Bacillati > Bacillota > Bacilli > Caryophanales > Bacillaceae > Bacillus > Bacillus sp. TE9106W. The sequence continues at coordinate 64,286 of NZ_JBSSFA010000019.1, read as the reverse complement.
TTTTCACAAACTCAGGTACGGAAGCGACAGAAACGACATTAAAATTAATTGATAAATATAGAGCTATTACACATGAAGAACGTGAAGGAATTGTAGTGCTGAAGAATAGTTTCCACGGGCGTACGTTAGGAGCACTTCATTTTACGAGACAAGAAAGTGTATATCAAAATTTTCCTAAAACATCGATCCCAGTATATGAAGTTGAGCGTGAGAATATAGAGCAATTAGAAGAAACAATTATAAATGAAAATCCCATAGCGATTCTGTTAGAACCTGTATTAGGAAGTGGAGGTATTTATCCTTTATCGCGTGAATATTTACATGGTGTTCAAAACTTATGTGATAAATATAATGTCATTCTTATCGTTGATGAAGTGCAAAGTGGTATGGGGAGAACAGGAAAACTTTTTGCTTATCAAAATTTCAATATTACACCACATATTATTCAAATTGGTAAAGGAGCAGGAGGCGGGATACCGCTAGGTGGAATTATTGTAGGTGAAAAGTTATGTGATGTATTTGCGCCAGGAGATCACGGGACAACATTTGCTCATTCATCAATGGGAACAGCTTTAGGTTTAACTGTATTAAATACATTACTTGATGATGGGTTAATGCAAGAAGCGTATGAAATGTCACTTTATTTAAATGATAAATTGCAAGACATTCAGAAAGAAAATTCTTATTATCTTCAGGAAGTGCGTCATGCTGGTATGATGTTTGGAATTAGTTTGAATGATACAAATGAAAATGTGAAGAAATTACAGGTAGAGCTAATGGAGAAAGGGATTTTAGTTGACGTAACACAAGGGAATATCATCCGTTTACTTCCTCCATATATAATTACAAAAGAAGAAATTGATACATTTATTACTCAATTTATTTTTTGTATGGATAAAGTTGCTGCTGTAGTAAGTGCTTAAAAGTTAAAAGTTATATTTTATATAAAGTGCACTCTAATTGTTAGAAATAGTTTTACAATTAGGGTGCATTTTTTATAGTAGAATTTTGTGAAATACAGTCGTTATTAAATGATAATGAAAAAATAGAAAGAATTTTATTAGATTTGATACATTATATATTGATATTTAGTTGGTGAGGAAAAGAGAAAGTAAATGTGTAAAGATAGTAGATAAAACGAGTAGTATTAACAACTAATGATAGAACGTTTTGAAAATAATAGCATACGAATATATATATGATAAGAATGAGGTGATATATTGGAAAATAATGATATTCAATTTACTTCTTTACAAATGCGAACTGATAGATTTGGTTGGGCTGGTATTCAATATACAAATAAAAAGCAAGCCATCTTATATACTCGAAACGGAGGAGTAGAATGGGATGTTGTTAATCCTCTAAATTCAATTGTATTATTTGGATATCCAATAAACGCTCGAAGCTCTTGGGCATATGGTTTAACAAAAACGAATGATGATTTATTGCCCGCTATATTTTATACAGTTAATAGAGGGGAAAGATGGAGTGAGTTTATATTACCAATTGAAGAAGAGTGGGAGAAATCGACTGATGTTCAAGTACAATTGCATGCCACGAATATGGACAGTATATGGATTGTATTGTCTAGAAAACTTGCATCAAATAAATTTGAACATAATTTATACTATTTGAAAACGAAAGGGAAAGTTTGGAAAATAATTAAAAATATAAGTATTAGTGATAGTATCTCAGGGATAACATTTATAAACGAGTTAATTGGATTTATTTCATTACACAAACAATATGAAACATCAGCGGTATTTAAAACAATGGATGGTGGGGCAAGTTGGCAGCCTATAAAAGATATTCCAAGTCTTGAAGGAAGTAATAATGAGACTTCTATGGCTTATAAAGCAATCTATAAAAATAACTTGTTAGTAATACCAACTAAAATGAATAATGATGTATTTTTCATGAATTACTCAGTTGATAAGGGGAATTCGTGGCATATTTCAAATAAAACAATAAATACTAGTAAAGCGGCTGTTTCTTTTTTTAGTTCCTATTATGGCTGGGTTATAAATAGTGAACATGGAAGTGTATATCAATTAATAAAAAAAGGAGCAAAATGGATAAAGGTATCAAGTAATCCATTGTTGAAAAATGTATTTTGTTTACATTTTTTTAATCGGCGTAAAGGTTGGGCGTGTAATAAAAAAGAAATATTTACTACAACAGATAGAGGGATAACGTGGAAAAAGGTTGTATATAAAATTAATGATATTTATAAATTAGTGTAAAAGAGTCCTAAAGAAATTAGGACTCTTTTTGTTTTTTTTATGGTGAGAGTTGTAACACACAACGATAAAAGGAGGGATACAAGTGTAGAGTTTATATTTTCAAAAATAGACGTTTGTTTTCACACAGTATAGTTCACTTTTGAATATGTTAATAAAGTAGCAAATTTAGAGTGAATTGTACTACTTAATATTTTAAGTTCATATGAATGATGTTTCATGCCACACGATGTGTAAAAAAGGGGGGATTGTAATGAAATCGTTAACGGTTATTATTTCGTATAGTGATCGAGAGCAACTAGTAGAAGAATTAATTAACGCTGCATGGAAACTAAAACCAATTGAAATTATAATTTTAGCCCCTAATGATAAAAGTAAATTATATGAAATAGCAATGAAATATAGATGTCATAGTGTTTTAATGAACAAATATAGTGCGCATTATCAAGGATATGAAGCTTGTATAAAGGAAGCAAAAGGAGAAATTTTATTATTTTTAGATAGCAATTTTTCATTATCCACAAATGAAATGCAGAGATTTATTGAGCCAATTGTTACAAATCAGGCCGATGTAGTTTTAAATAAAATAGATAAATTGATAGAAATAGGTAAATGTCCAAACATGGACATTGTATGGAGAAAAATGTTAAATGAAATTTTAAGACGACCAGATTTAAAAAGCAATTCAATACTTTCATTGCCATATGCGCTTACGAAGGAAGTGGTGGAACATATCGGCTTTGATTATATGAAAGATATCGTTTTATCTCATATGAAGATTGTGAATCAAGGCTGGCGGATTAACGACCAATATGCAATTAATACGTTATCTAAAGATGAGACTATAGAGGAAGAAGGATATTTAATAAAAAAAGAGTTATCAAAAAATGAAAAAGAGAAAGTAGAAAGATATTTAAGGGGTATATCTAAATGGATAGAGAAAAAAGGAAGAAGAGTAGGATTTACTGATGCAGGAAAAAGAAGGGATATTATTCAAAAGCTAGGTGAATCCAAGCAATACCCTTCCTATCATCAAGGCTGGGGAATGCATTCTTCAATTTATGACGGGAAGCAACTTTCTGTTATTATACCGGTGCAAAATGAAGAGGAAACTATAGAACAAGTAATACTCGAGGCAAGAAAAATAGAACCGCTAGAAATAATTGTCGTTGTAAATGGTTCAACAGATCATACAGCTGATATAGCTAAAAGACTTGGTGCCACTATTATTAAATATAACGAACGACTTGGTCATAATGTTGGACGTGCTATTGGGGCGCTTGAAGCTACAGGAGATATTCTCTTATTTATTGATGGTGATTTTAGTGTTTCAGGAAGTGATTTGCATCACTTTACAAAAGCGGTTTCAGATGGCATAGACATAGCGTTAAATGATTTGAACCCAATGCTCAATCCGCCTTTTTATGTTGTTGATATTGTAAAATATATGCTTAATTTAGCATATGGTCGTCCAGAATTAAGTAATGGCTCATTAGTAGCAATTCCACATGCAATGAGTAGATCATGCTTAGATGCAATAGGATGGGAAGCTTTACTATGTCCTAGTCTTGCACAAGTAAAAGCTATATTACAAGGATATAGGGTAGAATGTGTCCATTATGTTGATGTTGTAAAACCGAATAGAATTCGTTTAAAGGAAAATGTAAGTCAAAATGGACATCCTCCAGCAGTATTAAGAATAATTGGTGATCATGTTGAAGCGCTCTCTTATTTGATAGAACAACTCGAAATGGATGGAAAGGGTGATTAAACTGTTAGACCAGTATAAAATAATTAACATTTCATATGAACAATTATGGCAAATGGATTTTCAAACTACGGAGCCGTTTATACTCAAGGTTGATTGGGATAAAGTAACGTATGAATTTTTAATTCGTATTAAGCCCGATGCTGATAACACAATTGTTTTTGGATCCGGAGCAGGTGGGTTTCAAGAACAGCCAATTGGTCCACCTATTTTTCATCGACATTCTTGGATGGATGAATTTGAAGATACTGTTATATATTATAATGATCCTACCTTATATCTTGGAAAATTATCTTTAGGTTGGGGGCAGGGGGAGTTAAATAGATTTTATTTACAAGATATAGCAAATATTCTAGAAATATTATTTATAAAGTTAAAAGTTGATTCAAAAAATGTCTTGTTTTATGGAAGTTCTGGGGGAGGATTTATGTCTTTAATTTTAGCTGGATTTGTTAAAGGTTCCACAGCTTTCATTAATAATCCTCAAACAAATTTAATAAAATGGATACCTGTACCTGTAAATCTAGTTTTCGATTTATCTTATCCAGGTTTATCAAGAGAAGAGGTTGAAGAGAAATTTGGAGAAAGAATTAATGTTGTGAAATTTTTTAATCACATTAAATATGTACCGAATATTTATTTTTTGCAAAATTTCGCGTGTGAATTTGATGTGCAAAATCATTTATTACCATTTATTTCTGAATTAGAGCAACTAGATAAAGACACGGAAGTAAATCAAATTATAATAGACTTATATTTTGATAAAAAAGCAGGGCATGCAGCTGTAGGGAAAAGTGAAACAATTGAATATATAAAAAAAGTAAAGCCTAATCAGACTGTGAAAGAAGAACAAAAAGAAGCAGAGCTATCAGTCGTTATAGTTTTAGGAGAACAAAAATCGAAGTTGAATCAGATTTTAAATAAATTGCAGCATATAAAACCAATAGAAATTATTATTGTAGCTGATGATAGAATGAGTGCTATACAATCTATACCAACATTTGTTGAATGTAACGTTGTTGTGATTGAAGAGAAAAATAAATGGAAAGCACCAGTTCATGGGGCGAAAATTGCCAATGGGGATGTAGTTTTATTTTTAGATGGAGAAGATGTTATTTTTTCGGTAGAATTAGAACGATTTATAGAACCACTACTGAAAAAGGAACAGGATGTAATCTTAAATAACATAGACTCCGTATGTTTTGAAAAGATGAGAGTAGAATGGCCAAGCATTGCTATGGTGTATAGAAAAATAGTAAACGATGTATTGGGGCGTATGGATTTAAAATATGATTCGATGTTATCTATGCCATATGCTATTACTAAAAAAGCGATTAAAGACATTGGATATGATATCTTGCAGAACCCTATTCTATCCCAAGTAACTCTTATTGAGAAAGGATGGCGACTACATTCCTCGTCAGCCATCACTAACACTGCTTTAAATAATATAACCTCAAACAACACCTCTTTCTATAAAAATGAATTAACTAAATTAGAAGTATGTGAGATTAAAGAGAATGTAAAAGCTTTGGAAAGTTGGTTACAACGAAAAGATGATAGAGGGAACTATACAGATGGAGGAAGAAAAAGAGAAGTTATAGAGCAACTAAAAAAACAGAAGAATTATTCACTTTTTCATAAAGGATGGGGAATGAATTCCTCTATTTATAATGGAAAACAGTTATCAATTATTATACCAGCGCAAAATGAAGAAGCAACAATTAAAGAAGTTATTCTTGAGGCAAGAAAAATTGAACCGAAAGAAATAATTGTTGTAATTAATGGATCAACAGATCAAACAGAAGCAATTGCTAAGCAATTAGGAGCTACAGTAATTGTTTATGAAGAAGCATTAGGGCATGATGTAGGACGTGCTATTGGTGCACAAGAAGCCACAGGAGATATACTTCTCTTTATTGATGCTGATTTTGCTATTCCAGCAAAAGATCTTCATCCATTAACGAAGGCTGTTGCGGATGGTGTTGATATAGTTTTAAACGATTTAAATTTAAATCTTAGATTTCCTCTATATATTGTAAATTTATATAAATATATGTTGAATATTGCTTGTAACCGTAAAGATTTAGGGGTAGGATCTACAATTGCTGTTCCTCATGCTATTAGTAGAAAATGTTTAGAGGGGATCGGCTGGGACACTCTTCACACAGCGTGTGTTGCGCAAGTAAAGGCAATATTAGAAGGGTATAAAGTCGAATGTGTCCATTTTGTAGATGTAATGAAACCAAATCGTATTCGTCCAAACGAACACTTTGCAACAGTAGGACATCCACCAGCTGTATTGAGAATTACTGGGGATCATTTAGAAGGACTTTCATATTTATTGAAGCATAGGGATTTTAAAGATTTATTTTAAAAGGTAAATTTGTTTATTGATTGAGTAATGTAAACATTTCATTTAAGCAACTTGACGATATTTAGTATTGCAATGAAACTAAATCAAAAGTTTTTATTATTTTTAGCTTAGGTACAAGTAAAGAGCATGTTTCACTGACTGATAATAAATGAGCAAGTAACAAAAAGATAAAGGTTTCTTTATATACATGAAGAAGCTTTTATCTTTTTTATTTTAAGTATGTAAAGTAAAGAGTGGATAAAGTTGTAACAGTATTTTTATTTCTGCATAAATTGATGTTAGATATAAGAAAGGAGGGAATACCTTGTCTTGCATCAATAAAAGTTGTTTTCATATTTGTTTAGAAACTAAAGTCAATCCAAATGGTGGGGCAGAAATATTCGTAAGGTGCAATGATGAATGTTCATCTAATTTTAATGTAATACCGTTTATTGCATGTGTTTCTATTTCAGTAAAGGATGATTTGAGTTTTTTAGTTGATTTAGATAGTTTAATAAAACGTTAATTTTCTATGGAGTTAATAGTAAAATAACATCTAATTTATAAAATTTAGTAAGAGAGTCGTGTCCGAATTTAACCAACTGCATATATTGTTAAAAGAAAGGAGGGAGAGTTATGGCATGTACTACGAATAATGTTTGTTTTGATGTATGCCTTAAAATTACAATTACCCCTGGTAGTGGAATTGACGCTGTAGTGGATTGTGGGGGTGCATGTGGGACAAGTCCTACAATTGTAATTAGTCCTAGTGGATCAATTGTTATTACTTTACCATTAGTTGCATGTTTCTCAATTACACTAAATGATGATTTAAGTGTTGCATCTTCATTAACAAGCCTCTCTTTTCAAACTTCTTAAGAAAACACAGAAATGAAAGGCCTGCCTTCTATTTTCTTTTGAATTCATGTAAAGGTAAAAAAGATGGTTCCAAACCATCTTTTTTATTTTGTTATATATTTATATTAAATTCATATATTATCTGGTGGTAAGGATATACAATTAAAAGCATTCAGTGCCTCTTTTTTGTTCGGCGATGTAATAAATTGCTTCTATATGATCACCAATGATTTGCTGTGTTGCTAATGAAAGGTAACCTTCCTTAGAGAAGTGTTTTTCTGGTCGAACTCGATTTATCTTGTCAACGTCGACAGAATGGACTTTTTGTACATGCAAGCCTGCTAAAATTGTTTTAACTTGACTTAAGGTTGGTGAAAGAAGTGAATGAAAACCAATTGTATCAATGCATTTTCGACTAAAAGCATGAGGGACAGCAGTTGTGGATCCCATACCTAAATCTTTTCGATTATATACTAAATTAACAGCATACTTACATGCAGTCACGATAGTATAAGGAAGACGATACATGTAGTAGTGCTCTAATTTATTTAAAGCTAAATCGGTTCCGTTTTGAACAGATTGTACAAATGGTAATAAATCAGAACTAGGAATTAAGAAATCACCATCGATAAATAATAATATATCACCTTTTGCAAAATATGCACCAACGGCACGTCCGGTATCAATGCCGAGTGCTTCTTTGTAAGTAATAACTGTTGCACCGCAATTCTTCGCCAATTCCTCTGTTTTATCTGTTGATCCATTAACAATAAGTATGATTTCTAAAGGTTTTAATTTCTGCACCTCAAAAATGATAGATTCTATCGTTTTTTCTTCATTTTGAACAGGGATAATGATGGATAATTGTTTATTTCCATAAGTATTCGAATAAAACTCTTTACCTGTAATTATTTTGGGTATAGCTCTTTGTTCGCCGTTTTGAAGTTCTAAAATAATATCCCGTCTTCGATTATTATCAGTATAGTTTCCCCTTGGATCTTGTAATATATTTACCCAATTTTCAATCGCTTCTAGGTGGTAACAATTGAGTTGTTTTGAGGGGAAGGAGGGAATTTGCGGTATAGCAATTTTAAAATGATTGCTAATGCGAAATTTATTTTTAATAATTTTCATTTGTGCCAGTATCGGATTTAATAAACTTTCTGGATTAATAGCTTCAAGAGTTTCTTTTGTTATTGCATAGGGAGGGAATAATAATGAGTTAATATTTAAATCTGGACGATGAAAAAAATGATTCGTGACTTGCTGCCAAATCATTTCTATTGTGGGCTTTTGCTTTTGATAAAAAAAATCATCTAAATTGTTTAATACTACGTCAGCTGATTCGTCTAGTAATGGTTGAAGAAATGGTATAAGTAAGGAAGGGTGAATAATGTAATTTGCATCTAAAAATAAGAGGTACTTACCCTTTGCTTTTTTGGCACCAATTACATAACAATTATTTGGTTCTGTCGGTTTTTCTAGTTTGATAATTTTACAATTGTAAGATTGGGCAATATCAATGGAATCATCGATACATCCGTTAATAGTAAGGATGATTTCTAAAGGCTGTAGTTGTTCACAGGCTTTCAAAATTTCAGGTAAAACTCTTATGTTATGCTGTATACGAATAATAATAGAAATCGGATTTTTACACATAAGTAGTCTCCTTTTTAATCAGAGGTAGTTGTTAATAAGATTAGATAAAATAGGAGATATATATTTTATTATATACGTAATGACTATTTAGTCTTATCAGAATCAGAATTTTCATTACTTGAATTAGAACTTTTATTTATTCCAGAAGCGAGTAAATTATTGAGAACGCTAAGGTCTAATTGCATAGGGATTGAGTTTTCGGATGTAGTTTTCTCATTTTCTTTTTTTGTAGTTAATATAGTCTTTATATTTTTTATTTCTTTATATTGTTTTAAGGTAATGAAAAATCCAGAAATAATTAAGAGAAAAGAAACAGTAGCAAATAAAAGTATTATTTCCAACATAAAATAGCCTCCTTTAAACCTATAATAATATTATAGTTGAATGTAATAAGACAAAATTCGAGCTAATGAGTTCACTTTTTAAATATATGCAAATCTTTAGTAAAAGTTACTGATTTCTAGGTTAAAGGAAGCAATTATAGAAACGTTATAAATATAAATAAATTAAAGTTTTATTTGTAGTGTAAAGGTATGTATTATATAAGCTAAACGTCATTTTATAACAAGTTAAATAGGGTGTAAATTTATATAAAAAGAGCATTTAATTGGACAAATAATTAATTATGTGAAATAATAATAACAGAAAAGGAGACGTTGCTTTTCCTTAAGTGCTTCGAATTAATTTTATTCAATAAGAGAAGGTGTGCTTAAAGAAGTTAAATTAAATAAGGAGCTGTTTTATTATATGCAACAAAATAATGATTTAAATTTTGAACCTCAAGACGTTAATATTGTTAATCCTAAACAAGCCAGGAAAGCAGTAGTTGCTACTGGTATTGGGAACGCAATGGAGTGGTTTGACTTCGGATTATACGCGTATTTAGCGGTAATTTTAAGTCAATTATTCTTCTCAGGTGTTGATAATAGTGGCTTGCAACTTGTACTTACATTCGGTACATTTGCAGCGGCCTTCCTCGTTCGACCAATCGGAGGTGTATTCTTTGGTAGAATAGGAGATAAGTACGGCCGAAAAATTGTGTTAAGTACTACTATTATTTTAATGGCACTTTCTACATTATTCATCGCATTACTACCAACCTATGAACAAATTGGTGTATGGGCACCAATACTACTTTTAGTTGCCCGAATGATTCAAGGCTTCTCTACAGGCGGCGAATATTCAGGTGCAATGGTTTATATCGCAGAATCTTCTCCAGATAAAAAGCGTGGTATACTCGGTAGTGGTCTTGAAATTGGAACACTCTCAGGTTACATTGCTGCATCGGTAATTGTTACCATTTTGACGTTATTGTTAACAGATGAGCAAATGCTTAGCTGGGGCTGGCGTATTCCTTTCTTAATTGCTGCACCAATTGGTTTGGTCGGTTTATATTTACGCCGTCATTTAGATGAATCTCCCATCTTTGAAGAGATGGAAAAAGCACAAGAGGAATCTGAAGACAATGAACAATTTTCATTTATGGATATTATTAAGTATCACAAAAAAGACTTCTTATTAAGCACAGTAATTGTCGCCTTCTTTAATATTACAAATTATATGATTCTTTCGTATATTCCTTCTTATCTAACTCAAGTACTTAAAGTCAAAGAAACAACTGGCTTATTAATTATTTCTATTACGATGGCACTTATGATTCCACTAGCACTATATTTCGGTAAATTAAGTGATAAAATTGGTAATAAACGCGTCGTGCAAATTGGTTTACTTGGTTTAACTGTATTTGCAATTCCAGCATTTTTACTAATAGGTAACGGGCATATTGCAGCTATATTTGCAGGTATTTTCGTATTAGGTTTCTTCCTAAGTGTATATGAAGGAACATTACCTTCATTATTACCATCACTCTTTTTCACTGATGTACGTTATCGAGCACTTTCGATCTCATTTAATATTTCTGTATCGATATTCGGTGGTACAACACCACTTGTATGTTCATATTTAGTTCATGCAACCGGTAACCCGCTTGCACCGGCATTTTATTTAACAGGTGTAAGTATTATTGGATTAGTTGTATTTAGTGTACTATTCGTTACAACATCAGGACGTGCGCTAAAAGGTTCATATCCTACAGTAGAAACGAAGAAAGAAGCACACCAAATCGCTAAAGAAGACCCTGAAAAAACACTTTGGTGGCATGAAGAGTCATTAGAGATTGAAGCAGGAAAAAACGCCTCAATTTAAAAAAGTAACGTAGAAGTATAAAAAGACTCCTATGAAAATAGGAGTCTTTTTGTTGTGTTATTTCTTCCTTTTCTTTAAACTCTTCTGATACATATAAAGCTTATGAATCTCTTCCTTAAATTCATGCAAAAGTACGGTGTTTTCCTCATTAGAATAACGCACTGTATTATAAGCATTTATAATAATATGACTCTCAATATTTACATCTTCTTCACTATTTATTCTTCCTAACCATGATTCAACAGTTTCTCCACGATTTCTATTTAAAGGAGGAATTAACTTATTCTCAAGTTTGAAAATTTCTTTTCGAATTTCGTTATGTGGTGGTTTGTTTCTTTTAAAACGTTGTTGGCTCATACCTTCTTTATCAGTGATGATAGTAGATTCGAAGACAGGCATATTTGGTAAACTGAATTGTTTTCGTTTCTTTACTATTTTCCAAACGACGTAAATAGCGATAGCTGTACAGGCTATTATGGTTATGCTATTTATAAGGGTTGGATCAAAAGAACGTGGCTCTAATTCATCCTTAATTGTAGGGTCTTTTAGGTTTCCTTTATTTGACCAAAAATCATCTGTTTCTTTTAACGCGGCTGCTGAAAATAATGGATTGATAGCGTATCCGAACCCTAATGCAACTGCTTCTATTATATATGAAAAAATAAGCCGAATAAAAGGGAACACTTGAACAATTAATATACTCATTACACCAATCGTAATGATAGAAGTGAAACGTAATACCTGTTGATTACGATTTGTCCCAGTTAACCAAAATGTAATCATAATGTGTATAACTAATAGTAACAGTTTCCCGAGCGGGGGGAAGGGAGCATAAAATATAGCCGAAACACCAAACCAAACAACACCGCCTAACGATTTTTGAACTTGGTAGCCAGGTCCGACTACATGTACGATAAAGAAGAAAAGTGGTAACATAATTGTGCCAAATAGAGAGAAAGGGAGAAAGATAGAACAACCAATTATTTGCGTTATTAACAGTATGACAAATCCTGGCGTTCTTTTTTCCATGAATTTATGAATAAGAAATACTCCAATATAGCCTGTTGTTAAAAATATAGCAATAGCAACAAGTTCGTCCCTTTTTGTTAATAACGAAAGGAGGAGCAGCAGAAGAAAGTCATTAATGTGATAGAGCCAAGTTTTCAAGTTTTTCCACCATCCCTTCGTTATTTATGAGAAACGTAGGTTGCGATAGAAGGGAGAGATCATTCTTCTGCAAGCCAATGTGAATTATTGTAGACGATCGTTCTCCTTTTCTATTTGTATAATGGAGAAACCCTTGTTTCGGAATTAATGTGCTATCGTCTGAAATACGTGCCAATTCCTCTAAAGCTTTTGCGTAATGTGTTTGTCCTTCATTTAATGGTAAGTGCAGAGGACCACCTTCAGCTAATACACTAATAAATAGTTCAAACGGAACTTGATGCTTCGTTGCGTATTGACAAATGTATGTTGCAAATGAAATGAGATCTTCTATATTATCTTTCCAACCAAACCCGCGATTAGCAGCTAATGAAAGACAAATTGTCCAACTATAATTTTTAACAGGTTCATATTGCTTTGCCTGTAATTCCTGCATTTTCGCAGATGCTTTCCAATGAATGGAGCGGAAAGATTCACGTTCGTACCGTTTCACACCGATAATAGATGTTTCATCATTGTAAAAAGAAAAATTCGTTCGATAAGATCCATTTAAAAGTTGCTGAAGTTCTTGCAAACCTGCTACTTCTTTAGGTGATGGATACACAATAATTTCAGTTCTTAATTTATCAAATACAGGTAAATGTACAGATAATAAATGAAAAGGATCTTTCAAAACACATTCGAACTGTTCAATTTGAAACACACCGCGCTTTGTTGCGGTTAATGATAAATCCCATTTTTGTGCTGAATGGGCAGGTTGTGAAAATGGGAAAGAGAATAGTGTTTTTGATATTTGTTCAATTCCTTGATCTTTATGCGGTAGTAGGGACGTGTCTAAATGAAAATAACAAACACCATTGACGAGTGGTATGTTTGCTCCGTTTTTTAAATGAATAAAAAACTGTCCAGATTCATCAGGGAACAAACGTGTTGTTTGTTTCTCATTTATCACTTGAAATTTTTTCTCTATGTAAGCGACATATTTATAAATGAAAATCGCAAATAAATAATAAAAGAAAAAGAAAAACATAATGATTCGTTGTGGCATAAAAAACGTAAAGAGTATAGCGCCTGGAACAGATAGTTGAATAATATGAAGTTGGAAAAATAAAGGTACAGTTACAACGCGCTGTCCATTCATGCTTGCTCAATCTCCACAGGTACGTCCACTTCTTTTAAAATCTTTTGCATAATTTCATTTTTTGTCGTACGTAATGCGCCTTCCATTGATAAGACGATACGGTGATTCCAAACAGAAGGAACTAAAAATTGTATATCTTCTGGTGTGCAATATTCTCTCCCACGTAAAAAGGCTAGCGCTTGAACTGCACGTACTAAAACAAGTGTGGCACGCGGACTTACACCGTTAGCGATATAATCATGATTTCTTGTAGCATGAGCAAGCTTAATGATGTAATGTTCTAACGGTTCTGATACGAAAATTTCTTTCACTCGTTTCTGTGCCTCTAAAATATCATCTAAAGTAATAACGGATATGACACTTTCTAGTGGTGTATCGTTACGAAAACGTCGCATCATTTGTAGTTCGTCTTCAGGATTCGGATAACCTATAGAAATTGTCATTAAAAAGCGATCAAGCTGTGCATCAGGAAGAGGGAAGGTTCCTTGTGATTCGATTGGATTTTGCGTCGCAATAACAAAGAACGGTTTTGGAAGAGGAGTTGACTGCTTTTCAAGCGTCACTTGTCGTTCTTCCATCGCTTCTAATAAACTAGACTGTGTTCTTGGCATTGCACGGTTAATTTCATCTGCCAGTAAAATGTTTGCCACGACTGGTCCGAGTCTTAACTCAAATTCGCTCGTTTTCGGATTGAAATATTCAATACCTGTCACATCACTCGGAAGTACATCCGGTGTAAATTGAACGCGAGAAAAATTACCACCAATACTTTTTGAAAGTGTTTTCGCAAGTAACGTTTTCCCTGTACCAGGCACATCCTCAAGAAGCACATGTCCATCAGCAAGCAAGGAAACGATTAATAGATCGATAACATTTTCTTTACCTACAAAAACTGATCCTATATTTTCCTTCAATTTATTTATCATATATATCATTCCTTTCAAAATATAAACGGATATTTCTATATTTTAACAAATTATTCAGAAAATTTATATGGTTTTTCAATTCAGATAAGTGGATATCTGATTATTAAAATATACTTGCGTATATTGGAATGTGAATATATAATATCGGTATACGATATATCGCTAGTCGATATATCATCAAACGATGTATCGGAGGTAGTTATAATGAATGCGAAAGTGCAAAAATACATTCCGTTAACAGAAGCGACATATTACATACTGTTGTCATTAGTAAAACCAATGCACGGATATGGAATTATGCAAATGGTAGAAGAGATGACAAATGGGGAAGTAAAACTCGGTCCTGGTACTTTATATGGCAATACGACGAAGTTACTAAAAGAAAAGTTAATAGTTGAAGTTGCCTCTACAGATAGAAAGAAGTGTTATGAGTTAACACCACTTGGTAGAGAAGTGTTAGAGCTAGAGTATAACAGGTTGCAGAGGTCGGTAAGAAATGGAAATAGTATATTAGGGGAGTGAATAGAAGATGAAGACAAAGAAGGTATTGAAATTTTTCGCGGCATGGAGTTTAGAAAAAGAAGAAGCCTTTTTAAGGAAAATGCATCAAAAAGGATGGGCGCTCCAAAATTATAATATGATGTATACGTTTAAGAAAACTGAGCCGAAAGATATAATTTATAAAGCCGATTTTAGAATGGATTATAGAGATTCAAGGGAAAAACAAAAAGAATATATTGAATTATATGAAATGTGTGGTTGGAAACATGTAACAAGTTTCACCAAATGGCACTACTTTTGCAAGGACATAGCTGATGATAATGATTTGCCAGATATATATTCGGAAAAAGAGACAAAAATCGAAAAGTTTAAAGACTTATTTAAATTTCTTGTATTTGTTTTTTCATTTGCAATGATATGTATGATTCCTACTTTCTTAAGTTCTTCGGAATTTAGGATTCCAATTTTGATAAAAGGTTTAATTGGATTTTTAGGTTGTATGTATTTGTATATATTTGTAATGTTATTTTGGAAGATAAAAAAATTAAAAAAAGAAATCCTTTAAAAATATAAAAAGGGGGGATTAACATGATTATTTTGACTATGTTATTTATATATTTGACCTTAGGTGAAGGGGTTCTTGGTAAGCGGCTGTACAATAGGTTGAAAGAAGATATACAAACAAATAAAAATGCAAGAGTTTCCTTTTATATAAGAACAATGAGTTTACTGTGGGTGTTAACCATCATTATGTTAATAACATCATACTCAATCAATATCCCATTTGAGGAGTATGGACTTAAACTACCATCTGCTAATCATATGGTAAGTAAGTATTTTAAAAATACGAATATATCATTGTGGATAGGTATATGCATTGGGTTTATAGTGCCGTTAATTATGTTAAAGAAAAGTAAACTTTTTCAAAAGTATACAAAGAAACAAATGCGTGATATTTCAGAGATGCTCCCTAATAATTGCCGAGAAACAATACTATGGATTTTTATTTGTATTACAGCAGGTGTAACAGAAGAGCTATTATTTCGTTCTTTCATGATGAATTACTTATCACAGCTTTTCCCAGCGCTATCGATAATGGGGGTACTAGTTATCTCTTCCATCATTTTTGGTTTAGCGCATTTTTATCAAGGGTGGAAAGGTGTAGTAGGAACAACGATTTTAGGTTTTATGTTAGGAAGGGTATATATTGCAACTGGATCAATTTATCCATCTATAATTATACATATGTTGATAGATTTACTTGTACTGATCCGCTTATTTATATTGAAAGGAAAAGTAATATTACAGAGGGTCTAAAGTAAATGTAGAATGAGAATAAGAAAGTTGCTTGAAACACAAGCAACTTTTTTATTAGAAAGACTGATTTTGAGCAGGTTTAATAAATTGTTCAGGATTTTCAACGAGTCCGCATACAGCACATTGGACGCGATAAGTAGGTCCTTGATAAGCCATATGAAAAGCATTCATCGTTTCGTTTGTGTATTCTTCTTCTACTTGACCAGTTTGTGGATTTAATTTGACTGGTTTTACTTGTTGCTCAAGAATATTAAAGCGAGTGCGGTTCGTTTTACAACTTGGACATAGCATTGGTTCCATATGTATACACCTCCATTTGTAGCATTTCTTAAACTTATTAATTTTATGCAAGCAAAAAAACTTTCTCAATATAAATAGGTATTTAATGTATTTAAAATTCAGAAAAAATAAAATATAATAAGAGTACGAACTGGTTATGTCCAAACCAAATCTCCTGTTTTATGCCAATAAGCTGGGAGGCCGAGAAATCGGCCTCATTTTTTTGTGCTCGTTACTATAGGAAACAAGGTTTTTATAAGGCTTTTGTCGAAATTTTAGGGATGGATATAAAGGGGGATGTAAAATGAATTTAAAAATGAAGTACATCATTTTATATGTAGAAAAGTTTGAGGAATGTCTAAGATTCTATAAAGATGTATTACAGTTACCGATAAAAGCAGAGCATGGTACATATATTGAATTTAATACGGGTACTACCATATTAGCGATGAATACGCGGCAAGACGTAAAAGAATTAACGGGACTACCACTTACAGAAGGTGAGTTACAATCTTCCCATTTTGAATTGGGATTCGTTGTTGAAAATGTACAAGAAACGATTGAGCAATTTAGAGAACAAGGTATTACGGTTTTAGTTGAACCAATTGTAAAGCCGTGGGGGCAAACCATTGCATATATTGCCGATCCAGATGGAAATTATATTGAAATTTGCAGTTCATTAGAATAGAAGGAGAAAAAGTGATGGGGTTTCCGAAACTAGAAACAGAACGTTTACAATTAAGAGAATTAACGCTGTTAGATGCAGAAACGATGTTCCATTATTTTTCAAAAGAATCTGTTATACGTTATTTTGGCATGGATTCTTTCGAAAATATTGAGCAAGCGAAAACAACGATTCAAACGTTTAAAAATCGTTATGAAGAGGGAAGTGTATTTCGCTGGGGAATAGAGAAAAAGGGGACGGGCCAATTAATCGGAACGTGCGGTTTTCATTTAATTAACCATCATCATAAGCGAGCTGAAATTGGTTATGAATTAGACGATACATATTGGGGACAAGGATACGCATCGGAAGCGTTACAGGCGATTTTAGCTTACGGGTTTGAAGCATTGCAACTTATAAGAATTGCTGCTGTTGTATATGTAGAAAATAAAGCTTCTCAAAAATTATTAAGTAAAGCAGGATTTCAAGAAGAAGGATTACTTCGAAAACATATGATTCAAAATGGAGTTGCGCATGATACCATTTTATATTCTTTATTAAAAGAAGAGTGGAAGAAGTAATGAGTACAAACGAACTTATAAATATAATGAAGAAACATAAAGAAAATAAGTTCATTTTAGGGATAGATGGCTTAAGTAGATCAGGAAAAACAACATTTGTAACAAACTTAAAAGAAAATATGAAACAAGAAAGCATTCCGTTTCATATTTTTCATATTGATAATCATATAGTGGAGCGTAATAAACGCTATGATACAGGATTTGAAGAATGGTATGAGTATTATTATTTACAATGGGATATTGAGTGGCTTCGGCAGAAGTTTTTTCGAAAGTTACAAAATGAAACAAAACTAAATTTACCGTTCTATCATGATGAGACAGACTTATGCGAAATGAAAAAAGTACAGATCCCCATAGTAGGTGTAATTGTAATTGAAGGGGTTTTTCTACAGCGAAAAGAATGGAGAGATTTCTTTCATTATATGGTGTACTTGGATTGTCCAAGAGAGACAAGATTTCTACGCGAGAGTAAGAAAACACAGAAAAATCTTTCAAAGTTTGAGAA
Source organism: Bacillus sp. TE9106W (assembly GCF_054062215.1). Lineage (NCBI taxonomy): Bacteria > Bacillati > Bacillota > Bacilli > Caryophanales > Bacillaceae > Bacillus > Bacillus sp. TE9106W. The sequence continues at coordinate 46,122 of NZ_JBSSFA010000019.1, read as the reverse complement.
TAGGTATTGGAAAGCAGAGGATTATTACTTAGAAATGGAATCGCCGAAGGATAGGGCGGATTTAGTCATAAAGTGATTTGAAGAAAACCTCAACTTTTTGTTTGAAAAGTTGAGGTTTCTCTATGTAATAGCAGATTAATTATTTCAATTAATGAGAAGGAGAATATTATTATAATTTGAATTATATATTTATAGATAAATCTATAGATGAAAAGATTTCAATAAAGCGAGTGATCACATGAGTATTTTTATTTTAGAAGATGATGTCATACAGGCGCAGCAAATGAAGCGGTTAGTTGAAGAGATTTGTGAGAAATATATGTTGCCTTTTGATTTTATTGAGGTAACTAGTAAGAGTGAAAACATTATTACTAATATTCCAAAGGCGAAGTATGTCCCAATCTATTTTTTAGATATAGAGATAAAAAGAGAAGAGCGAAAAGGGTTACACGTGGCGCAAGAAATACGAAAGTATGATACGCAAGGAATTATTGTGTTTGTAACGACACATTCTGAATTTGCACCTATTTCATATCAATACATGGTATCAGCATTAACTTTTATTGATAAAGGGTTGTCATATGAGGAGAGATATAAAGTTTTTGAACAATGTTTACTTCAATATGAAGCAAGAAATAAGCATATTATTCCGTCCGATGACTTTATCGTTGAAAATAGTAATGCCACTGTGCGTGTTCCTTTTTATGAAGTTGAATATGTTATGACTGATGAACCGCACCGTTTAGCATTAGTGACATTAGATCGAATCGTTTATTTTTATGGAACTTTAAAGGAAATTGAAATAATGGATGAACGTTTATTTCGGTGTCATCAATCATATATCGTGAATACAAAGCAGATGTCTTCTTATGATGCGAAGCAAAAAATGATAGTTTTAAAAAGCGGGAAACGTATTCCGGTATCACGTCGTTTAGTGAGTAAAGTACGTAACATATTAAAGGGTGAGATGTAATGTATATTTATGATTTATTTGCAATACTGCTTACTAGTATGTGTCACACGTTTTTATATATACAATTAATCCAATACAATAGATTGTCAGTTAGAATGTTAATAGCTTTAAGTACGGTATTCATTATTTTACTTGCTATAGTCGTAACAGTAACGAGATATCCAGAGTTGAATAGTACGATTGTGTTATTTTTAATAAGTTTAGGATTAATGCAAAATGAATTAAAATTTAAGCATAATGTATATTTTGCACTGGTGAGTATGGTGATTATAACGTTAGTGAAAATGTTGCTATTAGATTTAGGGATGAAAATCTTTATGTTAACGCCATTCAATTTATATTTATGGACAGGTAGTATTATTCATCTTATCGTATCAATCCTTACTTTTATCGGTATTTTAGTAGCGCGTAAAAGAATTCAAAAAATCGCTCAATATATAGTAAGTAGTCCGTTATACTATGTAACTTATATATTATTAATGATCGGGTTTATTATTGAACTAATTTTAACTCAGCCGTCAACTGAGTTTTTAGCAAAAATAAATCAACAATACAGTGAAGTAAGTTATAATTCAGCGATTATTATTTTTTTATTATTACTAATCATCGTACTAATAAGCTCACATTTATCGAAAGAAAAGTTACGAGAAGAGCATGAAAAACGTTTAGATAAAGAGTTATTAGATTATGTGGAGAAATTAGAGGATATGCATGATGAGCTTGCTAGTTTCCGTCATGATTATATGAATATATTACTATCGTTAGAAGAGGGAATACGTACAAAAAATGTGAAAGAAATTGAGAAAGTGTATTATGATGTTGTCGCACCTACATTAAAAACAATAAATGATCATGAACTTGATATCGCAAAATTATCTCGCATACAAATTCCTGAAGTAAGAAGCGTATTAAGAGCAAAAGTTAGCACTGCTCAGCAGCAACAAATAAAAGTAATGCTTGATATACCGGAGAACATTGAAAGTGTTTCGATGACGATTATTTCATTTATTCGTATCATTTCAGTTTTAGTAGATAATGCAATTGAGGAAGCAGTACGTAGTGAGGAAAAGATATTACAAATCGCATTCTTTGAAATGGATTCACGACAATATTTTATCGTGCGTAATAGTTCAAAGGGTGAAGCGATTGATTTGCAAAAAATTTATGAGAAAAACCATTCAAGTAAAGAAGGTGCTAGAGGGTACGGGCTATTTTCGTTAAAACGGATCATAAATAAAACAAATAATGCGACGTTAGAAACAACTTATGTAAGTCCTTATTTCACACAAACATTTATATTAAATGAGATGAAATGACCATCTATGATGAAAAGGAAACCGAATAAGAAATAACTACATACTTTCTTCACTCGATTTTATACACTTCAAGTAAGAGGTGAAGCGAGATGAATGGTCTTATTTTTACAATAATGATTAGCTTTGGTTTACCGCTTATAGCACTTTTATATGCTTTTTGGAAGCAACGCTATATTCCATATATGTTAGGTATATTGGCTTTTGTTGTATCACAAATATTGATTCGCATACCAATACTAAATTATTTAAATAGAACTAGCACAGATTTTCAAATGTTTTCGGTTATGCAGCCTATACTATTTGCAGTTTTGCTTAGTATATCAGCTGGAATTTTTGAAGAGATAGCTCGTTTTATCGCAATGCGTTATTTTATGAAGCAACGAGATTGGCAGTCTGGTTTTTTATTTGGAGCAGGGCATGGTGGTATTGAGGCGGTGTTGATAGTTGGTATCCCAGTAATATCCCTATTATTATCACAAACAGTCATTCAAAATGGTGACAGTTATTATCTCGGTGGTATTGAGCGCATCTTTGCGATGGTATTACATGTTGGGCTTTCTTTCATTGTATTGCAAGCTGTCGTCCAAAAGAAATTTCGTTATGTTGTATATGCAATTCTCATCCATGGGACTGTAAATGCATTAGCTGGCATTATATCGCTATATGTGCCAGGGGAAATTGGGATTATTATGTCAGAAGTTTCAATAGCAATTTTTGCGTTACTCACTTTTAGTTATAGTTTCATTTTAAAAAGAAAGGGTGTATTAAAATGAGAAGAATGTTACTTATTATTATAAGTGCTATCGCGGCGTTTGCACTTGCAGCATGTACCGGTAATAAAGTAGATGAAAGTACGTCTAAAAACTTTATTTCGAAAGCGGAAGAAATTGTATCATTATTAAATGAGGCAAAATATAAAGAAGTGCATGAGAAATTTGATAGTAAAATGACAGCTGCATTGTCAGAAGAAAAGATGAAAGATCTTACACCTATAATCGAGAAAGCTGGTACATTCGAAAAAATTGAAAAACAATCGATTGAAGAAAAAGATGGTTTATATACTGTTATTCTTGTAGCGAAATATAGTAAAGAACAACGGACATTTATTATAACTTATAATGATAAAGAAGAAATAGCAGGTTTAGTTATTAAATAAAAAAGAGATACAGCGGAAGTTCCGCTGTATCTCTTTTTTTGTTTTAACCAAATTATGGTTATTTGTGCTACTATGAACTTATAGCTATATAGAAGGGGGGATTAGTATGAAAACTGAAATAGGTCCTAAAAAGAAGTACAGTATAATAAGCTACATATCTTTACTCATCGGCATTTTATGTTTTCTGTTCGTATTTATTACACCGACAAGGATAGCGAATGCAGGTAATATAGTGGGAGATTATGTTACAGTTGCCCTGACAGTTGCAGGTATCATACTTTCTGTCATTACAATGGCGAAAAAAACTGAGAAGAAGGGGATTGCTATTCTTTCGTTCATACTGTCCTCATCATTTTTTATATTTTGGATCATCGCAATTATTTTATTGTTTACTGGTCAAATTAGTTTTGCGCCGTAATGTGCAATAAAAAGAGTCCTTCTCGTATGAAGGACTCTTTTTATTCGCTTTCTTCTGGTTGATATTCTAAAATATCCCCAGGTTGGCATTCTAATGCTTTACAAATGGCTTCTAAAGTTGAAAAACGGACTGCTTTTGCTTTACCATTTTTCAAGATCGAAAGGTTAGCCATTGTAATTCCAACCTTCTCTGAAAGCTCTGTTACACTCATTTTTCTTTTCGCTAACATTACATCAATATTAATAATAATTGCCATATTATTCACCTCAGACCGTTAAATCATTTTCTGATTTTATATCTATCGCATCTTTTAATAGTCTTTGGAGAACGGCAGCAAAGACCGCGATTACCATTGAAGCAAAAATTATAATCATTCCAATAACAATAATACCAGGGGCGTCATCTCTCTCTGCCACAAGATAGAAAAGTGGCATACCTAATACATATAATACACTAATTGCTAGTGCGCTGTACTTAATATTTTTTAAAGCTTTAACAGACAACTCTGAGAATGCGTTGTTTTTATCAATATAGTTTAAAAGCTTAAATGTTTGGTACAGTGCGAAGTAATAAGGTATTGCTGTCGCGTATAAATTGATAAATACAAGATATTTAATATATGCCATTTCGGGATATAATTCAGCAGCGAAATTCCCTATGTTAGGGACTAAAAAAATGCACATAGCAAGAACAGGGATACCCATTAGAACCACAGCTGTCTTTAAGAAAAGTGTTGATCCTTGTTTCATAAAAAGCACCTCATTTATTTAATATCTTATTAATTTACCATGAAATTTATTGTTTAACAATAAATTTTTATTTATTTTAATTGGAGATTTGTTGTTAAGCAAATTAATGATGGGAAATCTTCTTTATAAGATAGATGAACTATACCGACATGTAATAAATGAGAAAGTTACTATTGTTAGCTTTATAAGAATTGGGAACTAATAAAACATATATAGGTTGTGAAAAGTAAAACGAAACCAGAACTTTGTATGTAAATGAATGTGAAACAAATGGAGGCGCAATAATGTCGGAGTTAGCTTTAAAGATGAAGAGATTACTGTTAGTAGGAACAATCATACTAAGTATGTTATGTACTGAAAGTTTGATGAATTATCATACAGTGGAAGCTAAAGTGAAAAAAGTAGAACGGAAGCCTAAAAATGTAATCATAATGGTTATGGACGGAACAAGTTCTACAGCAACTACATTAGCTCGCTTGTATAAAGGGAAAGCACTTGCATTAGATGAAATTGTAACAGGAGGAGTTCGTACATATTCGGCGGAATCAGCTATAACAGACTCAGCTCCAGCAGCTACAGCTTTAGCGACGGGGAATAAATCAAATTCAGGATATGTAGGTGTATTACCTTCAATTGTAAGTTCACCTGGCTTAAAACCAATGAAAGAAGAGGATAAGTTACGACCAGTTGCCAATGTTTTAGAAGGTGCAAAACGTACGGGTCGCGCAACTGGAATTGTTGCTACAGCTGAAATTCAGCATGCTACTCCTGCTGGATTCTCCGCTCATCATGTGAATCGTAACAATTTCGAAGTGCTCGCGGAGCAACAAGTATATCAAAATATAGATGTCGTATTAGGTGGGGGAAAAGCAGCACTTCTACCTGAGACAGATAGTGGGATTCGAAAAGACGGTGAAGATTTAGTAAAAGTGATCAAAAACAAAGGTTACGACTTTGTTGAAACGAAAGAAGCATTATTAGGCTCTAAATCTAATAAAATTTGGGGCTCTTTCTCGCTTAATGCTTTAGCATTTGATATGGATCGTGAAGCAACAAACCCAGAGCAACCAACACTTTCTCAAATGACGGAAAAAGCAATTCAAACGTTATCAAAAGATAAAGATGGCTTCTTTTTATTTGTGGAAGGAAGTAAGCCAGACTGGGCAGCTCATGTGAATGATCCAATTGGGATGATTAGTGATGTATTAGCATTTGATAATGCAGTTGCAGAAGCATTGAAGTTTGCAAAAAAAGATGGTAATACGATGCTAATAGCCGTAGCGGACCATGGTAATAGCGGTATTTCTATTGGGAATATGAATACGACAAAAGGATATAATACTACGCCGGTCTCTGCGTACATTTATCCATTGAAAAAAGCGAAGATGACACTTGAAGGGACTATCAATAATTTGAAAGCTGATATATCAAATGTAGAAGAGGTAGCTAAATTATACGGGTTGGACAATTTAACTTATGATGAAAAAGAAAGGTTAAAAACGGCTAAAAAGAAAATAGATGTAGGTCCAATTTTCACTACATTATTGTCTAAGCGTGCGAACATAGGCTTCACAACAGGAGGGCATACAGGTGAGGATGTATTCTTATATTCATACGGTCCTCAAAAGCCATATGGTTTGATTCAAAATACGGACGTTGCGAAGACGATGGCGAAAGCGATGGGCTTTAACTTAGAAAAAGTAACAAACAAATTATTTGTAGAAAGTGAATCAGCCTTTAAGCAGAATGATGCAGCTGCAACAATAGATAAAACTGATGTAGCGAACCCTGTACTCATAGTAAAACGTAATAATGTAACAGCTCAATTATCTGTTAACAAAAATATAATTCGTATTAAGAATAAAGAGTATGAATTAGGAAGTGTTGTTGTAGAAAGTAATGGAAAGGTTTACGTACCAGAAGAAGCAATTCATCTATTTAGAAAACATTCTCGTTAAAAGATTGCCAACCACTTACCTTAATTAGGAGGAGTGGTTGGCAATTTTTTGTTTATTAAACGTAAGCAATTTGTAAGGAGTGAGTAAGAAAAAAGAGAATTTTATAGTATATAATAATATTTATTACATCTACTTTTAACACCTGATACTAATAGTGTGCTATAATATGAATTAGCAACATAAAGGAAGGGAATTAGAAAAAATGACATTAGAAAAAACTAAAAATTTAAAAAAACAAGTTGCCCCTTATGAAAAATCAACAATTAAAAAAAGTGTGTGGCAACTTATTAACACAGTCGTGCCGTTTATTATTTTATGGTACCTCGCTTATAAAAGTTTGTCCGTTTCTTATCTGTTAGCAGTAGTTCCATCTCTGTTAGCTGCTGGTTTTATGACACGAATTTTCATTATTTTTCATGATTGTACCCATTATTCATTCTTTAAAAGTCGACGTGCAAATAGAATAGTAGGGACATGTATGGGTGTGTTAACGTTATTCCCATTTGATCAATGGGGGCATGATCATGCAATTCATCACGCTACAAGTGGTAATTTAGATAAGAGAGGTACAGGAGATATTTGGACGCTTACAGTGGATGAATATGTAGCTGCGCCATTTAGACTTCGTTTAGCATATCGTTTATATCGCAATCCATTCGTTATGTTTGGGTTAGGTCCGATTTATGTATTCTTGCTTAAAAATAGATTTAACCGAAAAGGTGCAAGACAGAAAGAACGTATGAATACGTATTTGACGAATATTATAATTGTTGCCGTAGTAGCTATACTTTGCTGGGCAATAGGATGGCAATCGTTCCTATTAGTACATGGTACGATATTCTTAATTGCAGGTTCAGTAGGGATTTGGCTGTTTTACGTACAGCACACATTCGAGGATTCTTATTTTGAAGAAGATAAAGATTGGGAATATGTGAAAGCGGCCGTAGAGGGAAGTTCATTTTATAAACTTCCAAAAATCTTGCAATTCCTAACTGGTAATATTGGATTCCATCATGTTCACCATTTAAGCCCAAGAGTACCAAACTATAAACTAGAAGAGGCACACAATAATACGCTTCCGTTAAAAAATGTACCAACGATTACACTTGCTACAAGCTTGCGTTCACTTCGTTTCCGTCTTTGGGATGAGAAAAGTAACAATTTTGTTAGCTTTAAAGAAGTCAAAAATATAATTAAAAATAATGTTTCTGTCCGGGTGAAATCGGAACTATAAATTCATCGGCTATAAAACTCCCCTTAATCATTATCGATGTAAGGGGAGTTTTTGTTATGTATAACTGATATCGGGGACGTGGAAAAATACATGTGTAGGTATAAACATAAAGAGACGGTAAATATATTATGTAAACAAGAATAATCATCATATTTTTTTATTACTGTGATGGATATCGTGTATATATAATGGAAAGCAGAAGGTGGATGAGAGTAATGATAAGAATAGAAACAACGTAATAAAATAATTCTTTCAAAAGGAAGGGGAAATGAAAGATGTTGAAATTACAAGGAAAATACAATGAAGCGAAAGTATTTACGAATAACGTTGATGAGACTGCGACAGGACAGATTATTGATCTTTGTAACCAAGAATTTGTAAAGGATAGTCAAATTCGTATTATGCCAGATACACATGCAGGAGCAGGTTGTACGATTGGGACAACAATGACAATACAAGATAAAATTGTTCCTAATCTTGTAGGGGTAGATATTGGGTGTGGGATGGAAGTTGTTGTAATTGATAAGAAAAAAGAAGAAATTAATTTCGATTACTTAGACGAAACAATTCGTAAATTCGTTCCAAGTGGTTTTCGTATACGAGATAAAGAACATCGATTCTCAAAAATGATTGATTTTGATGGTGTGAGAGCTCCATTTACATTACAACGCGCTCAAAAAAGTATTGGTACACTTGGGGGAGGAAATCATTTTGTCGAATTGAATGAGGACGATAAAGGTAATGTATATATTGTCATTCATAGTGGTTCGCGTAATTTAGGTAAGCAAATTGCAGAGTATTACCAAAACTTCGCATATGAACAACTTATTGATGTTACATCAATAAAAGATGATATTATTAAGAGGTTAACTGAAGAGGGAAGAGCAAAAGAAATACAAGAAACTTTACGTGGAATTCAGAAGCCAAAGATTCGTAAAGAACTAGCTTATTTAGAAGGGCAAGGGTTCAAAGATTATATGAATGACATGAATATTGCCCAAAAATATGCGGCGTTAAATCGTAAAGCAATGATTGATGAAATTGTTACGAAAATGGACTGGAAAATTACAGATCAATTTACTACAATACATAACTATATTGACATAGAAAATATGATTCTACGAAAAGGTGCTATTTCAGCTCAGAAAGATGAACGAGTCATTATTCCAATTAACATGAGAGATGGTTCAATTATTGCATTTGGTAAAGGTAATCCAGACTGGAATTTTTCTGGTCCGCATGGGGCAGGACGTATCATGAGTCGTAAGAAGGCTAAAGAATCATTGAGTCTAGAGGAATTTCAAAATACGATGACAGAGGTTTGGACTACATCAGTAGTAGAAAGTACAATTGACGAGGCACCAATGGTATACAAGACAATGGATGAAATTATAGAAAATACAAAAGAAACGATAGATATAAAACACATTATTAAGCCGTTGTATAATTTTAAAGCGAATTAGAAGGGATAAATAAGCGGCCAGAAAAAATTATTTTTCGTATCTTTTGTTCGAAAACAATCTAATCAAGGGAAGTAGGTCCATTTTATTGCGATGGGATAGAAAAAGTCGATTTCCTGTGGAGTTAAGAAATCGACTTTTTTATTTATTTTGTTGGATGAAAGCAACCGTTAGCTTAATAGCAAAGGATTATAACCGTCTATTTCTCCCAAAGCTCAATTAGACGACCTTCAGGATCTTTAATCCAAATAAACTTTCCGAACTCACTAATTTCTTCTTTCTTTTCAAGAGGTACACCAATATGTTCAAGATGCTGAATAGTCTTATTTAAATTATGTACTTCAAAATTTAACATCACTTGCTGTTCTATTGGAAAATAATTATCATTTTCGGTAAAGAAAGAAAAAATAGTCTCATTTCCTAATTGGGGTTTAATCACAGTCCCATTCCAATCTTCTATTTCAATTTTCAACACTTCACTGTACCATTTTTGTATAATATCAGGGTTCATATTCAATTATATTTTTTTAGCTTTACATTCATTGAATAAAGCAATAAATAAAATTCAACAAGTGATGAAAAGGTATCATTGTTTTTCTTTTTGTTGTTTATAAAACAGATATTTTAAAGGTCTCCCCACAGGAGGAAAAACTTTTTCTTGTAGGGAGACTTCCTATCGTAAATAGTAAAAAATGAAAAATATAATCTAAAAAATCTAACAATCACGGTTTTAAGTATTAGAATATTTTAAGGATAATATATATTAAACCATATAATAATAAAAGTCCTAAAATATCCATAAACAAATATTTAATAGTTATTGGTTTGAAAATTAAAGTCTTTATAAATAATAAACTAGCCATAATGTATAGTATACTTTGTTCTTTAAAGAAAACATATAAAGAAACTGCTATTGCAATAATACAAATACTAATTGTTTTATCTGTATTGTTAGCATCACTTCTAAACATTTTCACACCACCTTTTTGAATTTTTTGTAAAAAAAGTAAAAAAGTTATTGATTTCTATAATATTTACTATAATATATATTATATACAGAAAATTAAGAAAAAGGAAGGTGTAAAAATGTTAAAAAAACTACCTAAAGTTTTAACTGTATTCATTTTACTAACGACAAGTTCCCTAATTTCTATCAATCAATTTGCAAAGGCTGATGAAACGGACCAAATAAATATTACAGAAGAAAACGATTTATCCACATTGATCTATTCAGGTTCAGAAGAAAATGCTCCCTTATTTAAACCAAGTATTCCTCAAGTACAAACTGACAAAGATTCGCCACAAAGAGTTGTGATTAATGACGGTAGTTATAATTGGAGATATTTAAATACATATTATGAAAGTAATGTGTTTTCCAATACGGCTACTAGTTGGTTGATAACAGCTGCTAGTGGTGGAATTGCAGGTTGGGCCGCTAAATTTTTTGTTAAAGAAGTATGGAGAGGTGTTGCAGGTTCTATAATTGGTAAAGCTGCTTCAGATTTAAAGGTAGGTACAAATTATTGGTGGACAGTAAAAAAATATGTAGACAAAGATGCTTATAATGTTTATGTAAAATATGATATTAAAATTTATTCTAATTCAAGTAGGACAAAATTAGTAAAATCATATATTCAAGTTCATAAAGTTTAAAGCTACATTTAAGAAACAACAAAAGAATGAAAAAACAAGAGCGTCCTAAATTTCATTGAGGACGCTCTTGTTTTTTCATATATAATAGCTGTACTAATTCTAGACGGTTTCCTGGATGATTTCGAAAAAAACAGTCTCATAACCTAAGATAATTTATGGGAATTTACGATATTGGTATGCAAAAGATGATATTCTTCGTCACTTTAATTATAAGATAGATTTTTCGTTTGTTTTAGAGTAATTGAAAGATACATATTTTCTGGATAATGTTCGAAATGAAGTACCTCCTGTCTAAATATTTATTATTAAACATACTAATGTGCTTTTGCTTTCATCTGATTTGAACCGCCTTAATCATAATAATATGTAATGCAGTATTACATAGTCTCGCTAATTTTAGTTTCACTACGAGTGTTAGTAGCAATTCTTTTCTTAACTTTAAAGTGATAGTAGGTATAGCAAAAGATGATAAATGGTACAGTACAATAGATTCCAAGTCGTTGTTCAGGGATAAAGATAAGACTGATTAATATAATGCCATACAATCCAAAACCAAGAAATGGTACAAGTGGATAAAGTGGAGTTTTAAATTTTAAGTCTTCTAATCTTCCACCGTCCGCTAAATAATGTTTACGGAAAAAGAATTGAGAGACACAAATTGACATCCAAACAATGATTGTAATGACTCCAGAAATGGAAATGAGCCATAAGTAAACAGTTTCAGCTGCTACAACGCTTGTTAAAAGAGAAAAAGCAGAAATGGCAATTGTCATAATTAAAGCGTTTAGAGGTATTCCTCGTGATGATAATTTCTTTAAAAAGGCTGGAGCCATTTCATTTTTGGATAATGACCAAAGCATGCGAGTTGCCGCGTATAGTCCTGAGTTTGCGACAGAAAGAACAGCAGTAAGAATAACAAAGTTCATAATATCAGCGGCATATGGAATACCGATATTATCAAATACAGCAACGAACGGGCTTTTTGTTAATCCTGCTTCTTCCCAAGGAATTAAAGCAACAAGAACAAAGATTGCTAAGACGAAGAAAAACATCGTGCGCCATATAATATTTCTAATAGAACGAGGTAAAGTTTTTGCTGGATCTTCACTTTCACCTGCTGCGATTCCGACAAGTTCTGTACCTTGGAAGGAATAATTGACTGTAACCATTGTTAATAGAATAGCTGCAAGTCCATTTGGGAATAAACCACCATGATTTACGAAATTTGATAATAGCGGAGCTGGTTCGTCGCCTTTCAAATCAATTAAACCGAACATAGCGGCGCCGCCAAGGATAATAAAAGCGATAATGGCAGATACTTTTATACTTGAAAACCAAAATTCTGTTTCTGCATAACTACGAGCAGATAGTGCGTTAATCGTGAAGATTGTAACGCCAAATATTAAACACCAAACCCAAACAGGAATATCAGGAAACCAGCGCTGCATTGTAATGCCAGCAGTTGTAAATTCAAGGCCGGTCGTATTCGCCCAGCTTAACCAATACAACCATCCGATTGTAAAGCCAGTTGCAGGATTGATAAACTTAGTGGCATATTCCTGGAAAGACCCCGAAACAGGCATGGCTACAGCGAGTTCACCAAGACATAGCATAACGAAATACATTAATAATCCACCGGCCATAAAGGCAAGTACGGATCCACCAGGTCCAGCCTGACTTATAATAAAACCAGATCCGTTAAATAATCCCGTTCCAATCACACCACCGAGTGCAATCATGAATAAGTGTCTACTTTTCATCGTACGTTTTAATTCATTGTTTGTATTATTTACTTGCGCCATTGTTTTCCTCACTTTCGTAGTTAATAGAATAAAGTTTGATGTTTTTCCGTATTATGGAATATATTCCGTGATGTGAAATCTTGTTATAATTTTCAGATAATTAAAAAGAAAAGTCAATATTTTTTTGTTTGCGCTTTCGAATCTTCGTTTGTAGCATGTTTTATTTTTAGAAAATTTAATAAATAGATTGATTTCATTTCGAATGTTTGTTAAATTGATAGGTAATTGAGCGTACTAACATATTACAAGTCAAGGAGAGGTGAGTTATGGTACAGTCCATTGATCGAGCGATAAGTATTATAAAGTTATTAAATTCTACTAATGAAAAAGAGTATTGGGCCATTTCTGATATAGCGGACAGAACACATCTCCCAGTTAGTACAGTACATAGATTACTTAACTCTCTAATCGAGCATGGGCTAGTTACACAAATTTCAGAGACGAAACAGTACAAAATTGGACCAATGTGGATGGAAATAGGATTACGACAATTGGAGAAGGTAGACTACAGATCAGTCGCAAGAGAAGTAATGAAACGATTGGCCTATGAAGTGGAAGAAAGTGTTTATTTGAACATTCCAAATGGAACACATTCTATTATTATTGAAAGAATGGATAGCCCTTTAAAAATTCGAGTTATTGATAACTTAGGGGAACAGATTCCTCTTTCAATTGGTGCTGCAAATAAAACAATGCTTGCCAATATGAAACAGAATGAAATGGAATATATTGTTGAGCAACTACTTTCTGCTTTACCAGAACAAAAGCAAATTCTTCTTGATCAAATAAAGCAAATAAGAAACGAAGGATATGCTGTCAGTTATGGAGAAAAAACAGAAGGGACAGCTTCAGTAGCTGCACCTATTATCGGATTTAATCATAAAGTAGTAGGAGCATTAAGTGTTGGGTTAATTAGTCATCGCATTAATGATGATCGACTATCTTTTCTTATTAGTAAGGTAAAAGAAGCAGCACATGAAATATCAATAAAAATCGGCAGTACATCAGAACTATAGTTTTGATAGCTGTCGTCATTTTTTATTCATATACTGGAATTCATTTTCATAATACGGAAAAATAGGGGGATTTATATGTCAAAGTGGCAATCAAAAGAACAATTGATTCAATTATTAAGCGGTCTTGTTGAAATTCCTAGTATTACAGGTACAGAAGCTGAAGTGATATTGCCAGACTTCGTTGTGGAACAATTATCTGATTTACAGTACTTCAAAGAAAATCCGCACCATTTGCAAAAAAATCCGACAGGGGACGGAAGGTATTTTGTTACAGCACTAGTAAAGAAAAGTGATAGTACAAAAAACACCGTAATTCTAGTTAGTCACTTTGATGTTGTAGATGTGCAAGATTACGGAGTGTGGAAAGAAGATGCATTTAATCCTAAAAAGTTAACATCTATGTTTTATGCTCATAAAGATGAATTACCAGACCATGTACGTGAAGATATAGAACAAGGAGAATGGTTGTTTGGTAGAGGAACAATGGACATGAAATGCGGCCTTGCGTTACAAATGGCGATGATTGAGCAAGCTTGTGAAGGAAGATTTGATGGGAATATTGTTTTACTAGCTGTTCCAGATGAAGAAGTAAATTCTGTCGGGATGAGAGCTGCTGTTCCAAGATTATTAGATTTAGCAAGAGAACACGATTTAGATTATAAAACAGTACTAAATTCAGAGCCTATGTTTTCAAGGCATCCTGGTGACCAAAAGAAATATATTTACACTGGTTCTATTGGTAAAGTGTTACCTGGTTTTCTTTGCTACGGAAAAGAGACACATGTAGGTGAACCTTTTGCAGGTTTAAATGGGAGTTATATGGCTTCATTAATAACAGCAGAATTAGAGTTGAATACAGACCTTTGTGATATTGTAGAAGGGGAAGCGAGTCCTCCGCCAACTAACTTACTTCAAAGAGACTTAAAGGAGGATTATTCTGTACAAATTCCGCATCGTGCAGTCACATTATTTAATTTGTTTTTACTAGAAAAATCAATGACAGATGTCGTTTCATTGCTGCGTCAAAAAGTAACGAAAGTAGCAGAAAAAATAGAAGAATCATATGAGAAGCAAGCTTATCGTTTTTCTAAATATAATCCATTTATACCACCTAACCTCAAAGTAAATGTATTAACATATGAAGAGCTTATCGCTTATGCAATTGAACAACACGGGCAAGAGAAAATAGATGATATTCAATCTAGCATTATTAAAAATAGAGAAGATAAAGATGATCGTGCGGTAACGATTGATTTAGTAGATAAACTAGCTATTTTATGTAAAGAAAAGGCGCCGATGATTGTACTTTTCTTCGCTCCGCCATATTATCCAGCTGTAAGTTCACGTAACAACCAGTTAATTAAAGAAGTAGTCGGAGAAATGGAAAGGTATGCACACTTCAATCATAATATTACATTTGAAAACCAAAACTATTTTGGAGGAATTTCAGATTTAAGCTATGTGGGCTTACAAAATCCATTACATTCAATGAGTTCACTTGTAGACAATATGCCATTATGGGATAAAGGTTACTCAATTCCACTTCAGGAACTAGAAGAATTTGACGTTCCAGTATTAAATATGGGGCCGGTAGGAAAAGATGCACATCAATGGACAGAACGTCTAGATGTAAATTACGCATTTGAAACGCTATTAGATATGTTACCGATTTGCATTGAAAAATTACTTGTTTCTAATAAAATTACACAAGCGTAGTAGGGAAGGGGAAAATGAAATTATTTTAATATAATTAACAACTAAAACGGCCAAACTCAAGTAAATTCGAGTTTGGCCGTTTATCATGTAGTGCATTTCTAATTACATTCATGTGAATTTATAGTTTTACTTTTTCGTTTGACCAGATAGTTCGACAGACTTTTGTGTACAACGTTGCATAG
The DNA here is from genome assembly GCF_054062215.1 of Bacillus sp. TE9106W. Classification (NCBI taxonomy): domain Bacteria; kingdom Bacillati; phylum Bacillota; class Bacilli; order Caryophanales; family Bacillaceae; genus Bacillus; species Bacillus sp. TE9106W. The sequence continues at coordinate 30,489 of NZ_JBSSFA010000019.1, read as the reverse complement.
CTGAAATGATGGCTGTTCGTAAGCCTTTTTCCTCTAAAGTTGCTACAGCTTCTATCGTTGTTCCGCCAGGAGAACAAACCATATCTTTTAATTCACCAGGATGTATTCCTGTTTCTAGTACCATTTTTGCAGATCCTAATACAGCTTGAGCTGCGAATTTATATGCTTGATTTCTTGGCATACCATCTAGTACAGCAGCATCTGCCATCGCTTCTATAATCATATATACGTATGCAGGTGAAGAACCACTTACAGATGTTACAACGTCCATTAATTTTTCACTTACAATCTCTGATTGACCAAAGCTATTGAAAATGTTTAGCACATCTTCTAAATCTTTTTCTGTCACCATTTCATTCGGGCATAATGCAGACATTCCTTCTCCAACAAGGGCAGGGGTATTAGGCATTACTCGTACAACTTTTAATTTCTTATCAAAAGAATCCTCTGTACTTTTGATGCTTTTTCCAGCAGCGATCGTTACGACAATAACATCGCTTTTGATCTCTTCTTTAATTTCGTTAATTACTGATGCGTATAAGTCTGGTTTAATTGATAAAATTAAAATATCAGCATTTTTAGCGACTTCATTGTTGTCAGTAGTTATAGATATTCCGTACTTTTCACTAGCATTTTCTAAATTCGTCGTGTTTAAATCTGAACACATGATTTTATTTGAAGACACTATCTTTTTATTTAGCATCCCGCCAATTATAGCCATCCCCATATTTCCGCATCCGATGAATCCAATTTGTTTATCCATAATAACTCAATCTTGCTCCTTTTTTAATAAATTATATCATTTTGAAATTGTTATCTTAAAATAACAATAACATCTCCATGCAATATAAAGAAACATTCTAAGAGAATATTTTCCTTTTTGCAACACCAAAAGATAAAAAATCAATTATATTCGACATTCTGTAAATATATACACTATAATGTAAGGTATTATATTTATAAATATGAGTTGTAGTTATATCAATTTGTATTTTCATTCAGTAGAGCAATCTTTTCATGCAAGTAACTTGCTCCTCTATTTATTTTTAAAAATACTTCTTGACACCAAATCGAACTATATCGCATAATATAAAAAAATTAAACCGAAAATCGTTGAAGGGAAATAGTACATATGTCTTCTTGCGAAAGAGAGTGGAATTCACCGGCTGAAAGATTCCTCGTATAGAATATATCGAACCTATCCCTGAGTCTTAAATGAAAGTTTAGGCGTTCGCCTGCGTTATAGGCACCAAGTGGATATCTATGTATATCAATTAAGGTGGTACCGCGGAACAATGACCGTTTCGTCCTTTTTATTTTATGAAGGGCGAAGCGGTCATTTTTATTTTGCTCTTAAATAGACTAGGTGCAGCACTGATAAAAATAGAAATCGCTGCAAGCTGTATGAATAAAAGTGTAATGTATAAAAAAACTTTGATTTTAGACTTGGGGGATATAAAAGTGAAAAAACAACGAATTGTTGTAAAGATTGGGAGCAGTTCTTTGGCGGATAGTCACGAAGGCATTTCTAAAGAACAACTTTCAGATCATGTTGCGGCATTAGCTCGATTGAAAGAGGAAGGGCATGAAGTTTTGTTAATTACATCTGGGGCCGTTGCTGCAGGTTTTTCTGCGCTAGGATATCCTAGCAGACCTGTAACAATTAAAGGAAAACAGGCAGCTGCAGCTGTCGGACAAAGTTTGTTAATGCAGGCGTACACGGAGGAATTTCGTAAATACGGTATCGTTACTGCGCAACTATTGCTGACGAGAAGTGATTTTTCTAGAAAAGAACAATATAGTAACGCTTACGCGACTTTAGGAGAGCTACTAAACCGTTCTGCTCTTCCAATCATTAATGAAAATGATTCCATTTCTTTAGAGGAGCTAACGTTCGGTGATAATGATATGCTGTCAGCTTTAGTAAGCGGACTTGTTTCGGCGGATATGCTGATGATTTTTACAGATGTGAACGGTTTATATGATAAAAATCCTCAGAAAAATGAGGATGCGAAAAAATATTATTTCCTTCCTGAAGTTACAGAAGAAATCGCTTCTCTTGCAGGAGATGCTGGCTCAAAACTTGGGACTGGCGGAATGAAATCAAAAGTCGATGCTGCAAAGACAGCACTCTCTCTTGGTGTCAGTGTATTTATCGGAACAGGACGTGGACAAGAGAAATTTGTAGATGTTTTGAAGGGGAAAGGTGATGGAACGTATGTCGGAAATGCCCCTCAAAAAGAAATGAAGATGAATAAGCAATGGATCGCTTTGCATTCGGTTGTTAGCGGACAAATTGAAATAGACGCCGGAGCAGCTACAGCTATCATTCAGCATGGCAAGAGTCTTCTTCCTGCTGGTGTTACAAATGTTTCAGGGTTTTTCCAAGTGGGCGAAGTCGTAGAAGTAATGACGCAACAAGGACGCGTCATTGGAAAAGGACAATGCACATATAGTGCAGAGGAGCTAAGGGATGTAAAAGGTATGCAAAGCCAACAGATTCAAGCAAGAGGCGAAAGACATAATTATGAAGTCATTCATAGAGATTATTGGGTTTCATTTTAAGAAGATGGATCAAAAAGGAGGAAATAAAAATGCATGAAGTGTTGGCAAAGGGAAAGAAGGCGAAAGAGATCGCTAGAGAGCTAGTGCTTAAATCTACAGAGCAAAAAAACGAAGCACTTTCCGCAATAGCTGATCAGTTAATATTAGAAACAGCTTATATTTTAGAAGAAAATAAGAAGGATATTGAAGAAGGTAAGGCAAAAGGGTTTTCTGATTCTCTCCTTGATCGCCTTATGCTGAATGAACAGCGTATTGTTGATATGACAGAAGGGATTAAGCAGCTAATTGAATTACGTGATCCTGTAGGAGAATGTGTAAGTGCATGGGAAAGGCCAAATGGACTATGTATTCAGGAAATGCGCGTACCACTTGGTGTTGTTGGGATGATTTACGAGGCAAGACCGAATGTAACAGTGGATGCTGCTACAATTTGTTTGAAGACAGGAAACGCAGTCATATTACGTGGTAGTTCTTCTGCTATTCATTCTAATAAAGCCATCGTTGCCGTTATTCACAGAGCGCTCAAACAAACAAGCTTACCTCAAGAAAGTGTACAGCTTATAGAAGATACAACGCGAGATAGCGCAAAGCAGTTGTTTACAATGAATGATTATCTAGACGTTCTTATTCCAAGAGGTGGCAAGCAATTAATCGATACTGTTGTGAGGGAAGCGTCTGTCCCAGTACTTGAAACAGGTGCGGGAAATTGTCATGTTTTCATTGATGAAACAGCGGATAAACAAATGGCATTTGATATTATTATAAATGCAAAAACGCAGCGTCCATCTGTATGTAATGCAATTGAAACGATTGTACTTCATGAGAAGTGGGCAGAGCAATATGGTAGCGAGTTGTTTTCTTCTTTGAAGAAAAGAGGCGTGGAGCTACGTGGTGATCAAAAAGCATTGGCAATGGATTCATCAATTGTACTTGCTTCAGAAGAAGACTGGGGGACAGAATTTTTATCTCTCACGCTAGCAGTTAAATTAGTTTCTTCTATAGGAGAAGCGATTCATCACATAAATACGTATGGATCTATGCATTCTGAAGCGATTATTTCAGAAAACGAGGAAAACGTCAGCAAATTTTTCGTATCTGTTGATGCTGCTGCGCTGTATCATAATGCATCAACTCGTTTTACTGATGGATCTGAATTCGGATTCGGAGCTGAGATTGGCATCAGTACACAAAAGCTACACGTAAGGGGACCAATGGGGCTTCCTGCATTAACTTCTACAAAATACGTCATTCGTGGAAATGGACAAATTCGAAAATAAAAATAAAAGACACTCAATTCGTTTGGGTGTCTTTTATTTTAAAAATTATTTACCATACAAAAAGCCCAACAAGCATAGCGCTTAATAAGGAAACAGCCATTCCGCTCACAAGAAGCTTCCAAACATTTTTACCGATGACTGATGATTTTTCGCCGCCAAATAATGAATTGTAAGTTCCATAAATCATACCTACTGTACTAAAGTTAGCAAAAGAAGCTAGAAATGTTGTGGCAACCGCAACCGTATGCGGTTGTAAAGACTTTAAGTTTGATTTTAAATCCATCATTGCAACAAATTCATTCGTCGTTATTTTGATCCCCATTAATTCAGCTACATACATAGCATCACTGCCCGATAAACCGAGTAAAAAAGCGAAAGGACTAAAGATAATGGAGAAGATTTTTTGAATTGTTAACCCCGTTACAAAAAATCCTAAAATCCCATTTAAACATGCAGTTAAAGCTACATAACCAATTACCATAGCTAAAATAACGATAACCATATTCATCCCGACTAACATGCTGTTTGAAATAGTAGAAAAGAAATCCTTTTTTTCATGTTTGGAAGGTGTGTAAACAACATCTTCTTCTTTCGAAACTTCCACAGGATTTAATACATTGGCTAAAATTAATGCGTTAATACAATTTAATGGGATTGCGCTGAAAATATATGTTGCTGGAACCATTGATAAATAAGCACCAAGAATGGATCCGCTGACGCTACTCATACTCATAATTCCAAAAGTCAGCAGACGGTTTTCTTTTAAAACAGATAATTGATCACGAACAACCGCAAGTGCTTCAGTGTTTCCTAAAAACATCATTTGAATCGAAAAGAAACTTTCTAACTTTGGTAAACGAGAAATCTTTGAAATAACTGCACCTACTTTATCAATAATCCAAGTTAAGATTCCAAAGTAAGAAAGAATATCAAAGAACGTGATAACAAAAATGATAGGTAGTAATGCGCTAAAGAAGAAATCAATTGTCTGATTTTCCATAGCAGAAGGAAATGCAAATCGAATTCCTTCATTCGCACATGCCAGTAGCCAACTGAAAAATGAAGCAATTTTATTAATGATAATACTGCCTAGCTTTGTGCCTAACATAAACCACGTAATAAAAAGCTCTAATATGATGAGAATTACAATTGGTCTCCATTTTATATGTTTTTTATTAGGCGAACATAAGTAAACAATTAATATGACAACGAAAATCCCTAACATATTCAATATGAAATACATGTCAACAACTCCTTAAGGCTTATTATTTGTATATAAAAAAGCCTCTATTCTTCCAAATTTGGATTATGATCAGAAGTTATGAAGCATGTGAATGATGTTTAGGATTCATGTATTTTAATTTGAGCCATCGAAGTAATTACAAAACAAGTAGCTATTTTCAATTGTTTTGTTGCAGGTTAAACGTAAGCAAATGTAAACATCGCTTATAAATAAGAACGGTGAGTTGGCCATGAACCTTGGAGTTTTCGAAGTTGTATAATTTGTCCTGTATGATAAGCATCGTGCAAAAGGATATTCATATATTGTTGCCAAATTGGTAGAGAAGGCTTTGGTTGGTCTAGTTCTGCTTCTTGAAAGGATGTTAATGAAGATTGTAAGGCATCATGTACTTGAAGCGTTCGTTTCACTGTTTGCTGCCAAGCATCATCATCATTAGGTCCACCTTGGCTAAACGTATCATCATTATTTTGTGGAGCAACAAATGTATCATCTTCATGAATGCGGGAAAGTAAGCGCTCTTTAAAGATTAATAAATGGTTCACATTTTCCCAAATTGTATTACTGGCAGCACCTTCTGGTTGCCAACATGCTTGTTCAGCTGTAAGATTCTTTAACGCTTCTGATATTGGTGGGTACCATTCTTCTTCGTAAAAAACTTGTTGGACTCCATTTTGCAACATTTCTTTTCTTCCCATTCTTATAGCCTCCTGTTCATTTCTCTTAATAAAAAATTCTCTTTTCTCTTCAATAAACCTTCTCAATAACTGAACAAGAGAAGGAAATGCAACGTATAACAGAGCCATGAAAAAACTTCATTTTTAATAATCAAGGTTTTCATTGAGTCAGAATGAAAAAGTGTATAAACTTTTCTCTATTTGCTCATTGATTAGAGTTTTTAGAATTCGTAAAATAATTCTAAAAATATAGAAGGTAAAATTCGATAAAAATAGAATTTAATATATAGCAAACAAGGAGGGGATAAAATGGAGGTCTATCACATAACGAGTAGAAAGAGGGAAACTTATAACGTTCAAGTAAAATATTCGATACTTTTCGAATGTGCTCTTGGCATTGCTGCGATTACTCACAAGCGGTTAATTGATACTCTTGAAAAGAGTCAAAATGAATGGGAAGAAATTAAGAAATCATTAACAGAAGAAATGAGAGAGCACTTACAATTTGTCGAAGAACATAATACGTGGAAAGCATTGCTTCAGTTGTTGTATGAAGAAGATTTTCACGATGTATCGCAGTTTCATACTACAATCGATTCACTTTCAGAAGAAGATTTGAAGTATATATGTTTACCGTTTTTAGGGGAGAAGTATGAGGAGAAAAGACGTTTAGCCGCAAGTACAGATGTAACTGCAATACATGAACTAATGGAACTGACAAAAGATCATCAGTTTTTCTCTACTTATATTCGTTTTATATGCGATGTTGATGTACAAGTGCTGAAAGCCCATTTAATTGCTGTTATGACAGGTTGGTATGAGAGCGTTATTCAGAAAGAGGAAGAAGAAATACTTTCTATATTAAAACGAGATTATGAAGCAAAGGTTGAAATGAATAAAAAGATGAAACCAGAAGAGTTTGTCGAGTGGGCTACAGGTGGCGTTCATTATATGCCAGAACCAAGTGTTCATCACGTGCTTCTTATCCCGCAAATAACGTACAGACCGTGGAATATTGAAGCGGATGTTGAAGATACGAAAGTATTTCATTATCCAGTTGCAAACGAAAGTATCCATCCTGAAGATCCATATGAACCGAACTATTTTTTAGTTCAAAAACATAAAGCTCTTGGAGATGAAGCGAGGTTACGTATTGTAAAAATGTTGTTCGAAAAAGAACGAACATTGCAGGAAATTACAGAAAGATTGCAACTTGGTAAATCGACTGTACACCATCATTTGAAATTGTTACGTGCAGCGAAGTTGGTTGATATACATGACGGAAAGTATATATTGAGGAAAAAAGCAGTACAGTCTTTAGCGAAAGAATTAGATATGTTTTTGAATAGATAATTAACAACGAGAATGTACATAAAGGGAGGAATATAAAAGAAAAGTTGGTGTATGAAATTGAAAAATGTATTGAAAAATCGTTCGTTCTTTTTTATGTGGATTGGTAGTGCAATCTCAGAATTAGGAGGGGGTTTCGGCACGTTATGTAATTCAATTCTAGTATATGAGTTAACAGGATCGGAAATGGCTTTAAGTAGTATGTGGCTATTATATTTCATCCCATCACTCATACTGCAATTAATCAGTGGCCCATTTATTGATAAATGGAGTCGGAAGTGGATTATGATTTTTTCACAATGGATACGAGCGTCCGTATTCTTATTACCTTTGATAATGTTAGTTTCCGGTAGTTTAGAAGTTTGGCACATTTATGTTGTTCAGATTGTAGTAGGACTTATTACACCACTTTATACACCTGCAAGTCAAGCAATTACACCGAGCATTGTAAGGAAAGAACAACTTCAAGATGCAAATGCGTACATTGATGGAATGACTCGTCTTATGATGTTTCTTGCGCCAGTATTAGGCGGAGTAGTCATTCATTTGATTGGCACAGAACTTGCGTTATCTTTCGTATGCATTTGTTTATTTGTTAGTGGCACTTTCTTACTTTATATAAAAGAAAATAGAGCGTCGCAACCTATTCGGAAAACGTGGCTAGAACAGTTTCTTCACGGTTTTACATATTTTTTCACAAAACCAATCATCGTTTGGCTCGGTATATTTCTTACTTTCGTACAATTTGGAGTAGGAGTAACAATGGTCACAAACCTTCCTTATATAAAGGGCGAGCTGTCAGCGGGATATGCGGAATTTGGTTATTTTATGGCCGGATTCCCACTTGGCTATGTAGTTGGATCTATACTAGTCGGAAAAGTAACATATAAAAGCCGGCGTATACTTATGCTTGGAGGATTGTTTATAGGGGGGCTCGCATACATTTCGCTAGGGTTCAATCATAGTATTATCATTGCAATAATAGTTGAAGTAATAGCAGGGATTTGTATTGCATTTTTCAATGTTCATAACACAACGATATACCAGCAATCAGTCCAAAACAATATGATAGGACAAGTATTTTCAGTGCGATTATTTTTCATACGATCCGCTATGCCGTCAGGTGTATTAGTAGGGGGAATATTGAGTGAAATGTGGGGAGTAAGAGCGCTATATTTAATCATCGGTGCAATTATATGTGTCACCTCTTTAATAGGAATGTTACTTCCGTATTTCAAGTTTTTAGATGAGGCGATAGAAGAGAAAACAGCTTGATTCAAAAAATTTAAACTTTATAATTGAAAATAATTATCATAATCAACTATAATAGAAGAATAGTAGTATTCGTATTACAAAGAGGGAGTGGGATATATGTTTATCGAAACGAAAACATTTACAGTAAAAGAAGGTACATCAAATATAGTTGTAGAACGTTTTACTGGAGAAGGTATTATTGAAAAATTTGAAGGCTTTATCGACTTGAGTGTTCTTGTGAAAAAAGTAAGACGAGGCGACGAAGAAGTAGTCGTTATGATTCGCTGGGAATCTGAAGAAGCATGGAAAAACTGGGAAACAAGTGAAGAACATTTAGCTGGACATAGAGCGAGCCGTGGTAAACCAAAACCAGATCATATCATTAACGTTGATCACGCAGTTTATTATGTGAAATCATCGAAAGCGGCTTATCAACAGTCGTAATATATATAAAGGTAGAGGATATTTGTTTATTAAGAAACAAATATCCTCTTTTTTTGATTTATAGTAAAATATGGATGTGATAAATGTTTATTTGTAAATGGAGGTAAATGAAGTGAAAAGAATATTACTAATGACAGCTTTGGCAACGATATTATTATCAGCGTGTAATAATAATAATGTGAAAGAAGAAGTATCTAAGAATAAGGAAGAAAAACGTGAAAGCAGTGCAAACATAGTAGAGCAGAAGGAATATATCATTATTGATAAGAAACATAATGATATATTTCTAAAAGATGCTAGCTCAAATAAAGAAGACAGTGTGAAAGTAAGTTTAAATGATTTAAACTCAACAAAATGGAAGGCGCCTAAAAGAAACGGTATCCTAGATATAGGTGATCATATCTCTTTGGAAAAAGAAGAGGGTAAATATACACCTACATTAGTAAAAGATCTTGTTGGTGAAATAAAATATGATGGTACAATTAAATATAAAATTTTAGAAGCAACTAGTAAATCGGTAAAGTGGTTTCCGCTAAATAAAGAGAACAATGGAGGATATGTTCCGCCAGAGATGGTAAAAGTAGTGAACGCTTCGAAAATAAAAGCTGGAGACATTGTAACGATTCAAGATAAAACAAAAAGCAGTGAAGATGTAATTGTATATGAACTGACAATTGTTGAATAAGTATAGAAGATTATAAGAGAAGTAAAATATATAGGTAACGAATAACTCCTTAATAATGTGTGTGGAGGTTACAAATGTTAGAAGCACAAATATTTAAACATGAACAACATAAAAAATTAGTGCAAACAATAGTAGCGGAAACCTTGTGTACGGAAAAGGTAAATGGATTCATGCTTATCGGATCTGTCGCAAGAGGTGACGCATATCCTGATTCGGATTTAGATTTTTATATTCTTTTAGAAGAAGGACAAAAGAAGAAATTTCATTCTGAAACGAGAGAAGGCATTTTGGTTGAATATAAGTGTGCAGATGTTAATCAAATATTAGTAAACTTTAAAAACAATCCGATGGAACTATATTCATTTTTAGAAGGTGAAATTTTATTTGATAAAAGTGGTGACTTAAAAAAATTAAAGGGAATAGCTATATCTGAATTTGAAAACTATCGTGTTTCTAGCGATAAAGTGAAAGGCATTTCTCATTGGTTACAGAGTTCGTTAATTAAAATTCAATCTGCTTTGAAAGCAAATGATGAGTTAAAGGCTTCATACATAGTTCAAACTTCAACTTGGACATTGTTAGAAGGGATATGGGCTATTAACAATAAGCCAGTACCGCCAGCGGGATCTGTTTTAAGGTATATTCAAACGTTGCCGAATAAGCCAATTCATTTAGATGCGTTACTTAATAAACTATTTTTAGGTAATACGAAGGACCGTATTAAAGCAGCAATTGAGTTAATTGAGTGGGTGCTTCATAAATAATATTGTCTAATATTGTCGGTAAATCGATATGTTGTGTCGAATCGTCGATATATTGAGAAAATCGTTGATATAATTCAAGTTACGATTGATATATTTGGAAAATCGTTGATATAAATTTCATATACTGTATAAGTAGCAACTAAAAGAGCGTAATCTAGTCAAATTTTTAAAATGAAGTTTCATAACAAGGTCTATTTTGCAGAGAAATTAATTATGTATAAAATAACAATAATATCTTAATGCAAGAAAATCTAGAGAATCAAGCAGGTTTCCCATATGGTACAGTACGAAACGATTATAAGTAGTACAGTGATATAAATAGGAGGTTATCGCTATGACATCTGTATTTAAAGATATGGCGTTCCAGCTAAGAACGGAACGACTCGACCTGAATATGTGGGAGGAATCCGATGCAGTCTGGCTTAGAGAACTAATTGGTGAACGTGGAGTGGAAATGCCAACCGTTGAATCTGTTCGTAACGATCTTATTGAGAAGCGCAAGATAGCAGTTGAAAATGGCATTTCTCTTCTCACTATTCGTAGACGAGACGAAGGAGATTTCATCGGTTACTGTGGCTTAATTATCGGTCGTTCCACGCTTGAAGAGCCGGAGATTGCATACGAGTTGTTCCGTAGTGCTCATCGCATGGGTTATGCGACAGAGGCAGCATTAGCGGTATTGGAGGCTGCGATTGCTACGGGGCGAAAAAGACTATGGTCTACTGTAGGCGCTTGGAATACTGCGTCTTTTCGGGTGTTAGAGAAGATAGGATTTAAGCGACATCATAGTACGTTTGGCGAACGCGGTGAGATTGTTTGGAATGTGCGCGATTTGTAGGGACCTGGCCAAATTTGAAATAATAAGAAATGTCAAAGAAAGCCCATATGTTATGTATGGGCTTTTCCTTATAGTAAATATTGATTTTTTATTTATTTAAGTGTAATAGTCTATCTCTCACCTTAATTTTTCACATCATTATATAATTCCAACGCCTCTTTCACATTCAATCCATTTTTCACAATACCATGTATCGCTTGAATCATCGCAGCTGGATGTTCGGATTGCCATATGTTGCGGCCCATATCTACGCCGATTGCCCCTTCTTGCAGTGCGTTGTACGTAATGTTTAATGCGTCTTCAATTGAATCTAGTTTTGGTCCACCAGCAATGACGACTGGGGCAGGACATGTGCTTGTAATTTTTTCGAATCCTTCGCAGTAATACGTTTTAATAATGTCAGCACCCATTTCAACGCATACACGGGAAGCAAGTGCTAAAAAGCGAGCTTCACGTTTTTGCAGTTCTTTTGCAACAGCGGTTATGCCGAGTACTGGCAGACCATAATCGTGAGCTTCTGAAACTACATTTGCGAGATTTGTAACTGTTTGTGTTTCATAGTCTGATCCGACGAAAACAGATACACCGACGCCAATTGCATTTTGTTTTACTGCTTCTTTTACAGGGGTAACAATTGTTTCATTCGCTAAGTCTTTACCGACGACAGTAGCTCCGCCTGATACACGCATAACCATCGGTGTACTGCAATTTTCAGGAATGCATGAGCTAAGTACACCTCGCGTTAAAAAGAGAGAATCCGTGTAAGGAAGTAGGTTTTTAACAGTTTCCAGTGGCTGTTCAAGCCCGTGAATTGGTCCTAAAAAGTAGCCGTGATCTATCGCTAACATAACCGCTCTGCCATCAGGTAAAATTGTATTTAATCGATTTTTAAATCCCCAAGTCATTCAAAATCACTCCTTCGTTAATGTTGGATTTTCCGTTTGAACAGTATCTTTATTTGGTAAATGTGGTGACTTTATAAAAACCGCTTTAAAAGGTTTGTCAGAATGGTTAATAAGATAGTGAGATTCATGAGGACGAACTTGCAGGACATCACCCTGTTTCATTGGAACTCTTTCGTTATTTACATAGAAATCTATTTCACCTTCTAATGCATAAAAGACCTCTTCGCACGTCGTATGATAATGGTTTTGAAACTCCTGCCCAGGCTGAATGACAACAAGACCAAGATCGATATTCGGACCTTGTATTAAATATTTCGGCCCGTTATCACCGAAGCGATAGGAGAAGTCATTTTCATTCGCTTTTAACATACATTCCACTCCTTTATGTAATGTGTTACAGTGCACCAGGCGCAATCCACATATGTGAGGTGAGCCCGTTATCAGCTAAAGCGAGCTGACTGTCATACACAGTTTTCCATGTTTCATAGAACTCTTTATAGAGTTCGTGATTTTCAGTAACTGGTTCAAATGTTTGCTCCCACTGTACAAACTGTTCGGCAGTCTCTTCCATAGATGAATATATGCCCGCACCAACTCCAGCAGCAATCGCAGTTCCTAAAGCAGCTGCTTCTTTCACAACAGGTACTTTTACAGAAATACCAAGGACGTCTGATAGAATTTGTGGCCATAGTTTTCCTTTAGCGGCACCGCCAGCAAAAATAACTTCAGAAGGGAATATACCAGTTAGATTTTCTATTAATTGTAAGTTTCCAAGTGTAACGAAGGCGGCATTTTCTTCAATAGCACGGAACAGCTCTTTTTTTCCGCATTTGTCAGCGTCTAAACTTAAATTTAAAAAAGATGGTGCGGCATGACGCCAAGAAATGTAGTTCATAACGTTTGAAAAAGTAGGGATAATGCCATGTGAGCCGACAGGTACGTCTTTCGCTTGTTCTTCTAGTAATTCATAAGCATCTACACCGAGTTTGTCAGCAAGTTTCTTTTCCTCTTGACAAAAAGCGTCTCGAAACCAGCGCATAACGAGTCCTGGGAAAAAGGCAATCGTTTCATATTGCCATAGGTTACGTACGACGTGACAATTTATACGAATTGCAGCTTGTGGATCTGGTATTGGCTCAGTAACATTCACTTCTTGTTGCCAAAAACTACCTCCGCATATTAATGTTTGATGTGGTTTCACGACTCCAGTTCCGAGCGATGCCATTTGAGCATCTCCGCCCCCGGCTACGACAGGAATTCCTTCACGTAATCCAGTTAATGCTGCACACTCTTTTGTAACGTTGCCAATTACTGTACCAGCTTCATTTACTGTTGGTGAAAATGGTAAAGATAGACCGCACTGCTTAGCGACATCGTTATCCCACACTCTATTTTGTAAGTCAAAAATACCTGACGTACATCCGTTTGAGGGATCGATTTGCAGCACGCCGCTTAATTTATATAAGATCCAATCGTTTAACATTGTAAAAGAGTGAATAGTATTATAGACGTCTGGTTCATGTTTTTTAATCCAAAGTAGGCGGGGTAAAGCACCTAATGAAAAAGTTTGACCAGACTTTGTATATAAATCTTTTTCAAGATGTGACCGAATTTCTTTTAGTTCACTAACCTCGGCGGATGCGCGCCCATCAACATTTGCACATGCCCATATTTCTTGCCCATCTTGATCATATAAAACAAATCCTTCCCGCATACTTGTCGCGCTAATAGCAAGAATAGAAGAGGCAAGAGTATTGCTTTTTTGAAGAACCTCTTTCGTACATTCTTGTACTAGCCTCCAATTTTCTATTACATCAAAGTTCATAGAGCCTGGATAACGTGGGTCAGATTTGTGAATCCATTCTTTTTGACTTACTGCAATTTGATTACCATGTAAATCAAAAAGAACTGCTCGTATGCTTCCTGTACCAGCATCGAAAGCTAATAAATTGGACATTAACAATCACCATCCTTTCGTAATAAGGAGAGGGCAGTTTCCTCATCGGTAATTAATGTATGAATAAACTTTCCTTTTAAGGCACCATAAATTGCATCTATCTTTTCAGTACCTCCAGCAACACCGACGACATGCTTCATATTGCGCAAAATAGAGAGGGGGGTGCCAATTAGACGATTGTGATGCGAGAGCTCTAATAAATCGCCATTTGTATCATAAAACTGTCCTAAAATATCGCCAGCACCGTTTTGACTACGAATATATGTCATCTCACGTAAAGTTAATTTTTCTTTTTTTACAATCGTAGCATCTTGAGATAGTCCTCCAATACCGACAACAGCCGTATGAGCAAGTGAAGCGACATGAAGCATATCTTTTACGCTCGGTTCTGATAGAATACTTTGTGCCATTTCGGTTGTAGACGCTAGAAACGGCGTAGGGATAATGTGAAGATCACCTTGCATGTAATGTAAATAGTTTTGTTTTCTCGGGAGATAGTGATTTACTCCGCCTGTTAACGTTACGATTGAGAGATTAATAGAACTTTCGAAATGAATGTTTTCTAGCATTTTGCTAATTGTTTCTCCCCAGCCAATACCGAGTAAATCTCCTTGCTGGAGCTGAGTTTCTAAATATTGTGCAGCAGCTTTTCCGAGAGAATCGTGATAATTGTTTACTGGGGTCGGGATAATAAAAGCATCTTTTAAGTGGAATTTTTTCATTAGGTCACGCTCAATACTTAAACAGTGCAAACCAGTCCCTTTTACGTGAAATGTAACGATACCTTCACTCCGCGCCTTATCTAATAACCGGACGACTTTATTTCTTGAAATATGAAGAAGTGAAGCGATCTCCTGTTGTGTTAATTGGTCCTTATAATAGTACCAAGCTACTTTCGTTAATAAATTCTCTTCAAAGTTCAGCTGAGTCATACTCTTCATCCCTTTCAACAATTGACCACAGCTTAAACATATGTACCATATATTTTGTTTATTCCAGTTGAAGCGATTAATAGTACGTAGAAAAAAGTGTTCTAGATATAAAAAAAGGAATATACAATGCTACAAAACAAGTAGAACAAATAATCATTTTCTCAAAAAATGTTCTGTATAAAGGCAGGTGACATCATGTGGAGAACGCACCTTTATTACAAGTAAAAAAAATGAGTAAGGCGTTTTTAAATCAACTTGTATTAAAAGAAGTGAACATTCAAGTAGAGCGCGGAGATATATACGCTTTAGTTGGAGGGAATGGTGCCGGGAAATCAACATTAATGAAAATATTAACGGGGTTATATTCGTATGATGATGGAGAAATGTATGTAAAAGGAACGAAGCAACAGTTTTCAAATCCGTCAGAAGCACACCGAAAAGGTATTTATTTAATACCGCAAGAACCGCTCATTTTTCCGCATATGACTATTGAAGAAAATATATGTATCGGATTAAAAGAAAAGAAAAAGAAATTAAGAGTACAGATTCAGGAATTGATTAGCAGCCTAGGATGGGGTATTGACCTTAATGAACTAGGAGGATCATTATCGATTGCGCAACAACAGTTAGTAGAAATTGTTAGAGGATTAATACGAGAAGCTGAGATTCTTATTCTAGATGAGCCAACATCGACATTAACAACTCACGAAATTAAGAGTCTTTTTGTGTTGATGAAAAGTTTACAAGAAAAAGGAATAGGGATGATTTATATTACGCATCGTTTTCCAGAAATCTTTGAAATTGCTAACAAAGTAGCAATATTACGAGATGGAATGATTGTAAGTCAAGGAGATGTATGTGACTATACATATGACATGCTGATGGAGGGACTATTGCCAAAAGGGTATAAACAGAAAGAGAAAATAGAAGTAGTTCAAGAGACAGCAAGGACGAAAAAAATATTAGAAGTGATCGATATAACGAGCCACGCATTCCAAAATATATCATTCACTGTACATGCGGGTGAGATTGTAGGTGTTGCTGGCATTATAGGATCTGGCAGGACTGAATTAGCAGAAGCGATATTTGGATTGAAAACTATAAAATCAGGGTCTATCTTATTAGAGGGGAAATCAATTGATGCGTGTTCTTTGCATAAAAGGCTAGAAAAGGGACTGGTTTATGTCCCAGAGGATAGGGCGAGGAATGGCATTTTCTCAATTGCTTCTGTTAAAGAAAATATTGCAGCAACAAGTTTACAGCAAAATAATCGCTTTTTTATAAACCAAGAAAAAGAAAGCGCTTTAGTTAATTCGTTTATAGAACAGTTCCGAATTGTTGTACAGGATATGAATGAAGAACTGGCATCTTTATCAGGAGGTAATCAGCAGAAGGTCGTGCTTGCAAAGTATCTCGCATGTAATCCTAAAGTTATTATTCTTGATGAGCCGACTCGTGGAATTGATGCGAAAGCAAGGCTTGAAGTGTATGAGACGATCGGAAAAATGAAAAGGGAAGGACTCGCAATTTTATTAATCTCTTCAGATGTTGAAGAAATTGTTCAATTAGTAAACCGTGTATATGTAATGAGAAATGGACGATTTGTTTCTCATATGGAAAAAGAACAACTGAGTGTGAATGAAGTTACACGCCTTGCATACGGAGGTGTAGCGGAATGAAGCGCATGCTAAAAATGCACGAAATGTCTATCATAACGTTACTACTAATTTATATAGCTATTGTCGGAATGATAAACCCTAGTTTTATTCAATTTAACTCGTTATCTTTAATGGTGAAATCAAGCGTTATTTTAGTCGTGCTAGCAATCGGCCAATCGTTCGTCTTATTTACGAAAAATATAGATGTATCAGTTGGTTCAAGCATGGGGTTAAGTGCAGCAGTTTGCGGAATGTTGCTAACGAATGAATATAGTGCATCCTTGTCGATATTTGCTGCTATTACACTTGGCGCTATTATCGGTTTCGTAAACGGGATGGGCGTTGCGAAGTTTCGAGTACCAGCCATTATTATGACATTAGGCATGTTAGGAATTATTAGAGGTGCCATGTTAATTTTCACAGGCGGGAAGTGGATTGAAGATATTCCAAACGATTTTAAGCAGCTGTCATCTATCATCATTCTTGGTTTACCTATAACTGTATGGTTCGTTCTTATTATTTTACTACTACTATACTTCTTTTTAAGGAAAGTGCCATTTGGAAGATACTTTTATGCAGTAGGTGATAATGAAGATGGTGCGAGACTTATTGGTATACCTGTTAATAAGGTGAAGATATGTGCGTTTATAATTTCAGGCATAAGTGCTGCACTCGCTGGTTGCATATTTGTTATGAATATCGGGTTCATTCCAAATCAAACTGGTACAGGATTAGAATTACAAGTAATCGCAGCCGCTGTACTAGGAGGCATTCATTTAAAAGGAGGAACAGGATCTTTATTTGGAGCTGCATTAGGAGCATTATTTTTAGAAACAATAAGCAGTTCACTCGTCTTTTTAAAAATACCAGCATTTTGGAATAATGCTATTTCAGGTTTTTTATTATTACTTATCATCATACTGGATAGTGTTATGAAAAAGTGGAAGGCCGAAAGGAGGATGAATCTATGAAGTATGTATACAGATGGGAAGGTGTTCTAATTGTATTGCTTCTTATAGAATTCATTCTCTTTAGTTTAATCAATAGTGATTTCTTAAATATTAGTAATCTCCTTTTTAGTACAAATGATTTCCTATTTATCGCAATTGCGGCGATACCAATGACTTTCGTTATAGTAACAGGAGGAATTGATGTATCGGTCGGCTCAATAATGGGTCTCACTTCGATCTTAATCGGTGTACTTTGGATGAACGGAATATCTATTTTGTTTGCTGTCATAATGGCCCTAATAATTAGTTGTTTAGCAGGCGTTTTAAACGGACTTATTATAAAAATGACAGATGTAGAACCACTCGTCGTTACACTCGGCACGATGTTTTTATACGGAGGAATTGCACTCGTCATTTCAGGAGGGGCAGGTGCTTCTGGGTATGAAGGGATAAGTGGTTTACCTGACGCATTTGTACAACTGGCAAGCGGTAGTTTTATAGGAATACCGAATTTATTATGGCTACTGATCGTATTAACAGTTTTATGTGCTGTATTATTTCACCGAACTATATACGGACGCCATGTAAAATTAACAGGTGCGAACGAAAATGCAGCAAAATACACCGGAATTAAGACGAAGAAAGTAGTCATCGTCGCTTACATGCTTTCCGGGTTAGGAGGTGGATTAGGGGGGACTTTCTTAACTGCCTATTTCGGTTCCGCACGTGCTGATATGGGAAGTGAAACAATTTTACCAATCATTACGGCAGTTGTATTAGGCGGGACACTTATTACAGGGGGAAAAGGAAGCATTATCGGTACTGTACTGGCAAGTATTTTCATTGGACTCATGCAGTATGGCTTGCAAATGACGGGTTTAACAAATGAACAATCCAACGTAGTAATTGGTATTATCCTTATTCTTTCAGTTATTATGAGACATTTCAAATTACATCAATTCACACTGGGGAAAAGAAAGAATTTGCATAAGGGGGAAATGTCATGAAGAGAAAACTAGGGATTGTATTCATTGTATGTATTTGTTTAATCGGTTTAATCGCCTGTTCTAGTCAAACCGCAGATAAGAAAAAAGCGGATGATGTGAAATTTGCATTTATCCCGAAATTAACAGGAGTTGGATTCTTTACATCAGGTGGTGAAGGAGCAAAAGAGATGGGGGATAAACTAGGCGTACAAGTGAAATATGATGGACCATCTGAAGCGAGTGTTTCTGGGCAAGTAAAATATATAAACAATTTCATTAATCAAAACTATGATGCACTTATGGTTTCTTCAACGTCAGTTGATGGTTTATCGCAATCACTGCAACGTGCTAAGAAAAAAGGTATGACTGTGTTAACTTGGGATTCCGATGTGAACCCGAAAGATCGTTCCTTTTATATAAGCCAAGGAACACCAGATCAACTTGCTAATTTATTAATTGAAATGACCTCTAAACAAATTGGAGATAAAGGAAAAGTAGCCTTCTTTTATTCTAGTCCAACAGTAACCGATCAAAACCAATGGGTAACGAAAGCGAAAGAAATTATTAAAAAGAAATATCCGAACTGGGAAATTGTAACGACGCAATACGGTGAAAATAATGCGCAAAAGTCGTTATCAGTAGGGGAGAACATATTAAAAACGTATCCAGATATTAATGCAGTCATTTGCCCGGATGCAACGGCACTACCAGCGATGGCACAAGCGGCTGAAAATTTAAAAATGGATAAAAAGGTTGTCGTAACTGGCTTCTCTACACCAAACGTTATGCGTGATTACGTAAAACGAGGAACTGTACAACAATTCGGATTATGGGACGTAAAACAACAAGGTGCACTCGCAACTTATGTAGCAAATGAAATTGTTGTAAAAGGGAAGAAGTTAAAAGTAGGGGATAGCTTTGAAGTAAAAGGAATTGGAAAAGTGAAAGTAGAGCCAAACTCCATTCAAGGATATGATTATGAGGCAGAAGGAAACGGAATTATCGTACTACCAGAACGAGTCGTATTTACGAAGGATAATATTGATAAATATAATTTTTAGTAACAAAAAACGTCCGATATATTCGGACGTTTTTATTTCTTCATTAATTATGAACCGTTTCTTTTTCATTTAATCCAAGGGTACGACCTGTAGAAGTGTGAAGGTCTTGGAATAATCTTGGATTTTCTGTTAATGAAATGCCGTAAGAAGGAATCATTTCTTTTATTTTTCCTTCCCATTCTACCATTCGACTTGGGAAACATTTTTCTAATACTTCAAGCATAACATGAACGGCAGTAGAAGCACCCGGTGAAGCACCTAGTAATGCTGCGATTGATCCATCAGCTGCACTAACAACTTCTGTACCGAATTGAAGTGTTCCTTTACCGCCAGCATCAGTATCTTTAATTACTTGTACACGCTGACCGGCAACTACAATATCCCAATCTTCACTTTTCGCGTTCGGAATGAATTCGCGTAATTCTTCCATACGTTTTTCATGTGATAACATAACTTGCTGAATTAAGTATTTTGTTAATCCCATTTCTTTTACACCAGCAGCTAACATTGTTAAGACGTTATTCGGTTTTACAGAACCGATTAAGTCAAGGTTTGAGCCAGTTTTTAAGAACTTAGGAGAGAACCCTGCGAACGGTCCAAATAGTAAAGCTTTTTTGTTGTCTATATATCTTGTATCAAGGTGAGGTACAGACATTGGTGGAGCGCCAACTTTAGCTTTACCGTATACTTTCGCATGATGTTGCTCTACAACTTTTTGGTTCTTACATACCATAAATAGTCCACTTACTGGGAATCCACCAATATGTTTTGATTCGGGAATACCAGTCTTTTGTAGGAGAGGTAGGCTACCTCCACCACCGCCGATAAAGACGAATTTTGCAGTATGATGTTCGATTTTACCACTATTCATATCGTGTACTTTCACTTCCCACAAACCATTCTTCGTACGTTTAATGTTTTCGACACTATGTTTGTAGTTTAGCTCGACATCTTTCGTTTTTAAGTAATCAAACAGCATACGTGTTAATGCACCGAAGTTAACATCTGTTCCAGAGTCAATCTTCGTTGCAGCCATCGGTTCATTAGATGTACGACCTTCCATAATGAGTGGAAGCCATTTTTTTAATGTTTCAGGAGCATCAGAAAATTCCATTCCTTGAAACAGTGGATTTTTTGAAAGCGCTTCAAAACGTTTTTTTAGAAACTCAACATTTTTTTCACCTTGTACTAAACTCATATGAGGTAGAGGCATAATAAAATCTTGTGGATTACGAATTAATTTGCTTTTTACAAGATATGCCCAAAATTGTCTTGAAAGCTGGAATTGCTCATTCACTTTTACAGCCTTACTAATATCTATAGATCCGTCAGATTTTTCGGAAGTATAGTTCAGTTCGCATAGCGCAGAATGCCCTGTACCTGCATTATTCCATTCGTTAGAGCTTTCTTCCCCGGCACTTGCGAGTTTTTCAAAAACTTTAATTTCCCATTCAGGTGCTAATTCTTTTAGTAATGAGCCTAACGTTGCACTCATAATTCCTGCACCAATTAAGATAACGTCTGTTTTTTGCTGCATGTTGCTCATGATAATCTCTCCATCCCCTATATTGGCAAAAAAGAGTAGGTGTTTACTGTATCTAAGCCGTAAAAAGAAAACACCGCCTAGGCCCCACCTAGGTATTTACCTTTTTTGTCTCAATTGTATAACCATCTCATACTCTATTATAATAATTAATAGACTAAAATATCTAGTGTTATCTGATAATTTTAAACTATTTAACGTTTTATTCGCCAAAAATCTTATTTAACAAGCTCTTTTAAGGTGATAAATAGAAAAAAATTACAGTTTGAAATTATCTCGAAAAAGCTTACGTATCCAAAAGCGGGTAGAAAGGATACCTTTTTGTGGGATTTTTTGCTCTGTTTATTGTATGATTATTCCGAAAGTTTAAAAAAGGGGGATACTCATGCGTACACAAGAACAAATCGTAAACTTATTTCGAAATTTTTCAATAAAGGAATGTAAAGGGTCAAGTGACTTATATGAATACTTATCAATAAAAATAGCTGAAGATGAGGAAGTACTTACACTATCTTCCTACGCTCAAGCAGGTCAACCAGTCCCAAACTTATTATTAGGTGCAGTACATTATTTATTACTAGCAGGGAAAGAACATCATTTAAAAACGTATTATAGTAGCTTAGTTGAAAGTGCTAATACGGATTTAGATCAAGCTTTTGCTCATTTTAAAGATTTCTGTAAAATGTACAGAGAAGAAATTATTACCTTATTACAAACGAAACTTGTTCAAACGAATGAAGTAAGACGATGTGCGTACTTATATCCAAGTTTCAATTACATATTTAACAAAGTGAATAAACCGTTAGCGTTAATAGAAATTGGGACAAGTTCTGGATTACAACTATTTTGGGACCAATATAGCTATTCGTA
Organism: Bacillus sp. TE9106W; assembly: GCF_054062215.1. NCBI lineage: Bacteria > Bacillati > Bacillota > Bacilli > Caryophanales > Bacillaceae > Bacillus > Bacillus sp. TE9106W. The sequence continues at coordinate 8,533 of NZ_JBSSFA010000019.1, read as the reverse complement.
CGGTACAGGTGAAAGTTACGGAAATATAAATTCGAATGTACATGTAACTTCTGAAATAAGAGGGGAGAATGTACCTCAACTTTTAAAAGAAAGTCCACCTGTCGTAGAAAGAATCGGACTAGATTTACATGTAAACGATCTACATAGTGATGAAGATTATTTATGGCTACGTGCACTCATTTGGCCAGAACATAAAGAAAGGCTTGAACTGTTTGACCAAGCTGCATCTTTAGTAAAAAATAAATCTGTTCAATTAATAGAAGGAGACGGTGTAGAGTTATTACCATCTATTATCGAACGAATAAGTAGCGATGCTGTTATCTGCATTTTCCATACACACGTCGCCAATCAAATACCAGAACAAGTAAAACGTAAACTGGAAAAACAAATCCAAGAAATTGGTGCAAAACGCGATGTATTCCACCTATATAACAACATGTGGGACCGGGACCTTCATATTGATTATTATATTAACGGAAACGAATATCGTGAAACGGTTGGAGAAACAGAAGGACATGGGAGATGGTTTAGTTGGAAGCTTGAGGATCGATCTTTATGCTAAAGTAAACCTGATAATTATGGTTTTATCACCAATATTCGTAATAAAAACAGTTGATGGAAGACAATCCTTCAACTGTTTTTATTTTTATTAAACTTATAATGTATCCAACGTAATAAGTGTTTAACATTTCCCTGTTGTATGTTGAAAGTAGCACATAAGATAATCTCCTTGCAAAAAGAAGTTAAAGAAAGGGGATTATTAAACGCTACTTAGTATCAAACAAGAAGCCGCCGGTTAATCAGCTATATTACTAATTTAAGAAATTATAATTTCAAACGGAAAAACCAAAGGAAAGTAAATATTTAAAATGAATATATAATACATGCGAAAAAGAGCGCAATTGGATAGGGAGGCTTTCAAATGCATATGGGCGAACGAATGAATTTGCGGGTAACTAATCAGGCTCTTCAGGTAATGAATAACGGAATTGCTGTTATAAGTCATGATGGAATCATCACATACAGTAACAAACTATTCTGTAGCATGTTACATAAAAAAGAAACCGAAATAATAGGTGAGCATATATCAACGATTATTCCTGATCGTAAAAAACTAGTAGTGAATCAAAATGATAGTTTGTATAGGTATGAATGTAAGAGTGGCAATCAAGTTGTAATTGTGAATGAATGCCGTGTTTATAAAGATGGGACAGAAGACGGATCAATTGCTATTCTGGAGAGAAAGGGTAAAAGTATACAGTCTTTGGAAAGTATCATAAGTCGATATGAAAGCGCATTGAATTTACTGTCGGAGTGTATTCTAGGTGTAAATGAACAAGGAATTGTTAATTTTTTAAGTGGCTCTTATGCAAAATTTTTAGGGATAGATGATCCGAATGAAGCGGTGGGTAAACATTGTACGGAGGTTGTTGAGAATACGAGGATGCATATAATTGTAAAGACGGGACAGACGGAAATTGGGCATATTCAGCGTATAAGTAATCGGAATATAATCGCAACGCGCATACCGATCGTTAAAGACGGTAAGATTATTGGAGCAATTGGTAAAATTATGTTTCATGATATACAGCAGTTTAAAGCTTTAGGAGATCAAATTAGTGAAATGGAATCAAAGTTATCTTACTATCAAACTGAATTACAGCGGCTACAAGAAGGGCGGCTTTCTTTTCAAAGTATTATAGGTGAGAGTGCAAAAATGAAAGAAGTCAAAATGATGGCTTTAAAAGTTTCTAAAAGTCGGTCTACTGTTTTGATAAGAGGAGAAAGTGGTACGGGAAAGGAACTCTTTGCACATGCGGTACACCGTGCAAGTCCGCGTGCTAGTGGTACATTTATTCGTTTGAATTGTGCTGCGATTCCGAGAGATCTTTTGGAAGCTGAATTATTTGGATACGAAGAAGGGGCTTTTACAGGAGCGAAAAAAGGTGGTAAGCCTGGGAAGATTGAGTTAGCCGAAAAGGGAACGTTATTTTTAGATGAAATTGGTGATATGTCTTTGGACATGCAAGTGAAGCTGCTTCGTGTATTGCAAGAGAAAGAGATTGAAAGAATTGGCGGTACGAAAATTCAAAAGGTTGATGTTCGTTTCATTGCGGCGACACATCGAAATCTCCGTGAAATGGTGCAAAGAGGGGAGTTCAGAGAGGATTTATATTATAGGTTGAATGTGTTTGAGATTGCTATTCCTCCGTTACGAGAGAGAAAAGAAGATATGATACATATAACGGAATTTTTAATTAAGAAATTGAATGGTGAGCTAGGTAGTAACGTTATTTCATTCGATGGGAGAGTTAGAGAGATATTCATGGAGCATGATTGGCCAGGGAATATTAGGGAGCTAGAAAATGTATTAGAACGAGCGATGAATGTTATAGAAGGAATGATTATTCAAGTGCATCATCTTCCGACCTATTTACGGAAAAAAGATAAGGAAGAAGAGTTATACCATGACATATTTACGATAGATCAAAAACAGAATGAGGGGGAGTATTCACTTCAGGCGGAAGTGGAATCCGCTGAAAAACGTGCGATTACGAGAGCTTTGGAAAAAAACAGCTGGAAATATAAAAGAGGCAGCCAGGCTTTTAGGAATTCATCGGGCTAGCTTATATCGAAAAATAGAAAAATATGAAATATCATGAAGGAAAGTAAAGGGCAAACAGGCCCTTTTTTTATTTGTAGTAATAAATACTGTCTCTTTTTTGCGACGTTTTCTTATAGATGCGACATGGTTGCTAATATTTGTTGCATAAATGCGACATGTAAAGGTGGACATGTTAGGGAGATTACGAAGGAATAAGGGAATAGAGAATGAGTCGATTTTTGGCATGTTTCTTGCTATATAAATAAAAAAGATTATAGCAGGAAGGGGATGGAATGCAATGCTGGAAAATCATAGCTTACCTCATTTTATTATGCAAAGTATTGAAAAAACACCAAGTAAAGTGTATTTGCAATTTGAAGAGCAAAGGGTTACATATGAGGATTTACATCATCGAATTACAAGAGCCATTGCGGGATTGTGTGAGCTTGGTATTCAAAAAGCAGACAAGGTTTGTATTATGCTTCATAACACTCCTGAATATCTGGATGTATGGTTTGCTTTATCTTTTATGGGAGCCATTACGGTACCTCTAAATGTGCATTTAAAAGGAGACGGTTTACAGTATATTGTATCTCACTCTGATTGCAAGTTAATAATCGTTGATAAGGAATTTTTTCCTCAAATAACCTCCTGTTTGTCAGTTATACAAAGAGACATTCAAATTGTTGCTTATGGAAAAAATGAAAGCGCAATCATTTCGAGGCATGGTAAAGAGCAGTTAGTAATCGAATTGAAAGATGTACTACATACAAATAATCAACATCTTCCAACTGAATTTGTTTCCTCCAGTTCTATCAATAGTATACTTTATACCTCTGGAACGACTGGTTTACCTAAAGGGGTCATGTTAAGTCATTCAGCCTATGTAAATTCTGCACAGTCGTTTGCCAACTTTATGGTTGGTGCAAGTTCTAAAGATGTCTTATTTACAGCACTCCCGTTATTTCATATAAACGCCCAGGCGCATACAGTACTCGGGGCTATTTCTTCCAATGCGACGATTGCTCTTGGTAAGCGATTTAGTGCTTCTAGATTTTGGGATGAAATTCGCAGTCATGGCGCAACTATTTTTAATTCTTTGGGATCTATGATTCCTATTCTTTGCAAGCAGCCAGAAAAGGAAGATGATAATGCTAATTTAGTAAGGGTGACGGCTTGTGCTGCTACTCCTAAGGAATTTTGGAAGCCGTTTGAGGAGAGATTTGGCGTTCGGATTGTGGAAGGCTACGGATTAACGGAAACAACGGGATTTTGTGTAACGAATCCATTGTATGCCAATAAGCCACCTTCTATAGGAAAACCATATTCTTACGTAGAGACGAAGATTGTCAATGAGGATGGAAAGGAAGCGCGGACGGGTGAAATTGGAGAAATTTTTATTCGTTCATTACAGGGACAAGCATTCATGGAAGGTTATTATAAAATGCTTGATAAAACAGAGGAGGCGGTGAAGGAGGGGTGGTTTCATACAGGAGATCGCGGTTATCTAGATGAGGAAGGTTACTTATATTTTTGCGATCGGATTAAACAGTGTATACGAAGACGTGGAGAAAATATCTCTTCTTGGGAAATCGAAAAAGTTGTAAATAATCACCCGAAAGTACTTGAATCAGCGGCTATTGGTGTCCCGTCAGAAGTGGGAGAAGAAGATGTCAAATTATATGTGATTGTCAAAAAAGGGGAAACACTGTCCTATGAAGAGATTATAGATTGGTGTCAAGATCGTATGGCTTACTTTATGGTGCCGCGATATGTTCAATTCTGTGAAGCTTTCCCAAAAACCGCGACGGAACGGATTCAAAAGTTCAAGCTGAAGGAGGAAGGAATCGGCAGCGCTTGGGATCGCGAAAAGGTCGGTTATGTAATTAAAAGAATGAGTTAATGTATTGATTTTACCTTATTACATTTTGGAAAGAGGGGATTGGATTGGAAAGTAATAGAGTTGTTACATGGTCCAAAGAAAATGGAATTGCGACGATTATCATTGATAATCCTCCTGTGAATGTATTGGGTAGTGCCGTGGTGGAACAACTGACGGTAGCGGTCGATACAATCGAACGGGATGATGAAGTAATTGTTGTACTTCTAACGGGTGCTGGAGAAAAGACCTTTGTTGCAGGAGGGGACATTAAGTCATTTCCGGAATGGATTGGGAAAGGGAGTGAATATGCAGAGGAAAAATCATTGTGGCTTCAGAATCCATTAAATAAAATAGAAAGATTGCCAAAGCCAGTAATCGCTGCCATTAACGGATTAGCGCTAGGAGGTGGGTGTGAATTAGCTTTATCGTGTGACATACGAATTATTGAAGAACACGCCCAAATCGGGCTTCCGGAAGTGAAATTAGGTTTATTTCCAGGTGCAGGAGGAACGCAACGTTTACCGAGATTAATAGGAACTGCAAGTGCCAAGGAAATGATGTTTACTGGTGAACCACTCACTGCCGAAGCAGCTTGGCGAGTTGGTTTAGTGAATCATATTGTTCCGCGTGGTGAATCACTGAATAAGGCGAAGGAATTAGCCGCGAAAATGGCTCGATTTTCTCTTCCTGCTTTATCTTTGATGAAACAATCTATCGATAAAGGGTTATCTTCTTCTCTTGAAGAAGGATTAAAAATAGAAGCTGAGAATTTCGGACATGTATTTCAAACGAGTGATGTAAGAGAGGGAGTGGAGGCCTTTATAGAAAAGAGAGCACCATTCTTTCATCATAAATAAAAGGCTATAACTTATAATATGCAAAAAGTTATGCCTGCCAGAAGCAGGCATTACAACGATATATACAAAGTAAAAAAATCCATATTATTGAAGGGGATTGGGGTTATGGATTTATTGATTGTATTGTTATCGCTTGGCTTGCTTATATTTGTAGCTTACCGAGGATTCTCAGTCATTCTATTCGCTCCGTTATGTGCGTTGCTCGCTGTGCTTTTAACAGAACCAGCGTATGTATTACCGTTCTTTTCTAATGTTTTTATGGCGAAGATGGTCGGATTCATAAAATTATATTTTCCTGTATTTTTGCTTGGAGCGATATTCGGTAAAGTGGTAGAAATCACTGGAATAGCAGAAAAAATCGCTAAAATTATTATCCGTTTTATCGGTGTGAAAAGAGCGATTCTTTCCATCGTATTAATGGGAGCGATTCTTACATACAGTGGTGTCAGTTTATTTGTGGCGGTATTTGCGATTTATCCATTTGCGGCGCAATTATTTCGCGAGGCAGATATTCCGAAACGACTTATTCCAGCAACCATCGCATTCAGTGCATTCACATTTTCGATGGATTCGCTTCCTGGATCGCCTCAAATCCAAAATGTTATTCCAACTACTTTTTTTAAGACAGACATTTATGCAGCTCCTACATTAGGAATTATCGGAGCGTTGTTTATCTTTATATGTGGCATGCTGTATTTGGAATGGTGTAGGAAGAAGGCTGCTGCTAAGGGAGAGGGGTACTTTGGAAAAGGCGGTACTACTTTTGAACTTGCTGCTACAACTAGTGTACAACCAGTGCAAGCATCAATTGCTTCCAGCGATGTAATTCCAGGGAGTTACTGGGTAGCTTTTCTTCCGCTTGTACTGGTTGGAGTGATGAATAAAATCTTTACAGTATTCATCCCTGTTTGGTATACAAAGGGATTTGATTTTGCATCCATAGGTTTAAAGGAATATGGAACGATTGATATGGGACAAGTTATAGGTATTTGGTCAGTGGAAATAGCGCTTCTTATGGGAATACTGTCTGCCATATTATTAAACTTCCAAGCGGTAAAAGAACATTTTCAATCTATTACAAGTGTGGGCGTAAGTGGTTCAATCTTAGCGGCCATGAATACTGCATCCGAGTATGGGTTTGGTGCTGTTATAGCGGCTTTACCTGGTTTTGTCATGATTCAAAATTATTTGACGGGAACCTTCTCAAATCCTTTAATTAGCGGAGCAGTTATGACAAATATATTATGCGGGCTGACGGGATCAGGCTCGGGCGGAATGAGTATTACATTAGGTTTAATGGCAGAAAAATATATTGAAGCTGCAGCGAACTTTGATATTCCGTTAGATGTACTGCATCGTGTAATTGCAATGGCGGCGGGAGGTATGGATACTTTACCTCATAACGGAGCAGTTATAACTTTACTTGCGGTTACAGGATTAACGCATCGGGAAGCTTATAAAGAGATCTTTGGTATTACGATAATTAAGACACTTGCTGTATTCTTCGTTGTTGGAGTGTATATGATGTTTTCAATTGTATAGTAAGTAGGTTGAGTGTATGCTATAAATAACGCAGTTAGCGATTTAAAATTATGAATAATGGTAAATAGAAAAAGGCAATACTACTAGTAGTATTGCCTTTTTCTATTTAGTTAAATATATTTAATCAAAATCTCCCCAGGTAATCCATCAATCTCACAAACTTTCTCAGATGTAAAACCGACATGTAGTAAAATTTTGCGCGAGGGGATGTTGTTCGGATCAATAATTGCTTTTAGTACGTTTATATCTGTTTGCTTCGCTATATTTATTAATTCCTTTGCAATCCTACTACCATATCTTTTTCCCCAGTGTTCTGGTAAAATCATATATCCAATTTCAGCTTCTTGTACATTAGCGTCATTCACTGTTACATGTCCAAGGCCAATATACTCATTTGTAATAGAGTCAAACACTTTATAAGAACCGAATAGTTGATGCTTTTCATTACGATTTATCAAATTTTTAAAGTTAGTTTGTGCTTCTTCTAACGGAATAGCCCGTTCAGTAATTTGTGCCATCACTTTTTCATTTGAAACAAGTTGAAAATATAAATTGAAATCTATTGCTTCAAATTTATTAAAATATGGTTTTTGCATGGTATTCCTCCAAACTAAATTTTTAATTGTTCTTCAGAAAAGACTGTCTGTAATACTATTACTTACACTACCATAACCGTTGTTTTCAGTAAAACACGCTCCATCTAATGTAAGATTACATGAATTTACTAAAGTCGTAACATGTCATAAGTGTATTTTTGGCTATATTGAGAATAGATTCGTTTTCTATATGTTTTAGTAATTGTAAAAAACTATTAAGTGTGAAGAAGGGGATATGAGAAGTTATAATATATAGAATTAGAAATGAGAATTTGATAGTATAGGAATAAAGGGTTTTAATAGCAGTATATTAAATGGTATCAATATACTGTTGCGAATGCTTTTATTAAATCTCTTGATTTGATGGGAGCGTTTGATAGAATTCAAAAAATATAATGGAGGTTAATATGAAAAAAGTAATTGGCGCAGCAACAGCAACTGTTTTCGGATTGGGAGCATTTACTACAACTGCTACTGCAGAAACGATTGTAACAGCAGATGTACTCAACGTACGTGAAAAACCGACTACGGAATCAAAAGTGGTCGAAAAAGTAAAAAACGGGGAAGAGTTAAAAGTCATCAATACCGAAGATGGCTGGTCAAAAATTGAGTTAAATGGTAAAGAAGTATTTGTAAGCTCGGAGTTTACTAAAGATATTTACCATGTAACAGCAGATTTGTTAAATGTACGTTCTGAATCAAACACAGAATCAAAAATTCTTGGCAGACTGAAAAAAGATGATGTAATTGAATCAACGAGCCAAGTAAAAGACGGATGGCTACAATTTGAGTATAAGGGAAAAACAGCTTATGTAAATGTTTCTTTCTTATCAAGTAAAGCACCAATTGAAAAAAAGGCTGACGAGAAAACGAAGCAAGTAGCGAAAGTACAAAAATCGGTTAAAGCTAAGGAAGAAGCGAAAACACAGAAGATAACAAAGGCAAAAGAAACAATAAAACCTAAGGAAGAAGTGAAAGTCCAAGAAGTAGCGAAACCTAAGGAAGAAGTGAAAGTCCAAGAAGTAGCGAAACCTAAGGAAGAAGTGAAAGT
>NZ_JBSSFA010000018.1:0-84478 GCF_054062215.1 Bacillus sp. TE9106W | reverse complement strand
AAAACTTCACGGCCTTTCCCCGATAGAATATCGGGAAAAGGCCGTGGCATAATACTCTTTTTATGACTGTCTACTTGACAGGGAGATGACCAATTTGGCCCTTTTTTTATTGCTGATTTCTCATAATCCACTCTGCATGAGCATTCGTAGAAGGAGGGGGATCAGTTGGTGTTTTGTCCTGATTCGTTTCTTTCTTCGCTTTTTCGTTAGAGTTAGAATTTGAAGAAGGATTAGATTCGGTTTTTGTTGTTGTATTTTCTTGCGTGTTTACCTTTTCTCCTAATTCTTTTTTAATTTCGTTACGTACTGCCTCAACACCGTTTGGATCTGGAAGGAAGTAATAAACACCACCTATTTTTTTATCTTCTCCTTCCAGTTTGAACGTTTGTATTGTAGAAGGATCAAATCCAGAGAGTTTATTGTAAAGAGCAAGACCATCTGAAATAGGAATGTCAGTTTTTATATATTTTCCAACGACTGCCGTTAAATCTTTAATTTTAAATACGGTAGAGGTAGAATTTAGTTTTTGAGCAACAGCAGCTAGTAATTGTCTTTGTCTAGCGGCCCGACCATAGTCGCCATTCGGATCTTGCTTTCGCATACGAACGTAAGCGAGTGCTTCTTCACCATTTAATTCTTGTTGCCCTTGCTTAAATTCGATTTTTTTGTAGTAATCCACGTCTGAACGCTCCCAAAAATCGAAGGGGACATCAACAGTAACACCGCCAACAGCATCAACAATACCTTTAAAGCCTTGGAAATCAATTTTAAGATAATGGTCTACAGGCACTTTTAGAAAACCTTCGACAGTTTTGATTGCCATTTCTTCTCCGCCGTAAGCATGCGCAGCGTTAATTTTGTCCTCTTTATTCTTTCCGACAATTGGAACGCGACTATCACGAGGGATACTCATAAGCGAAATTTTTTGCGTTTTCGGATTGACTGTCGCAAACATTATTGAATCTGTACGGCCGTTTTGACCGTCTGTTGCATAATCTTCTATCCCCATAATAAGGAGTGTAAAGGGCTCCTTTGTAATTTCTACATCTTCGGTTCTCAAATCCGATTTTTCACGAGTAAAACCACTATACATCCCCATGAGAGAAGAGTAGGAATTTAATATATAAAGTCCTACACTACCAAATAAAAATAAGAAAATAAGGAAGTAGAAAAACTTTCTTCTTCGTTTCTTTTTTATTCTGCTATTTTGGAGATGATAATAACGTTCTTCCATATATAATCTCCTTAGTTCATTTGTAGGAAAGTAATTCACTACATTAATCTTTAAAGGCGATAAAGTAGTTATTCTTAGATAACATCTTGTTCTAAGTACAACATATCTCCTTCTGTAATTGTACATTTCCCATTTGTTAATTCAATCATCCAATCCGTGAATGCTTGTTTTCCATCTTCTTCTACATACGTATCAAATGTGACATTTTCGAGGTAATGTATATCTTTAATGGCATATTTTGAATTACGTAATTCATTTTCAATTTTGCCAAGTAATGTGTAATCAATTTCGGTCTGCATAACACGCATTAGCTTTCGCTCGACAACACCGACATGATTAATGCCTTCGCTTGTACATTTTCCATATGCACGAATTAATCCACCAGCGCCCAGTTTGATGCCACCAAAATAGCGGGTAACGACAACGACGGTATCTTTTAAACCGCGTTTTTTGAGTACCTCTAACATAGGTACACCAGCTGTACCACTAGGTTCCCCATCATCATTTGCTTTTTGGATTTGATCTTGTTCGCCAATTAAATATGCAGAACAATTATGTGTTGCATTCCAGTTTTGTTTTTTGATTTTTTGTATGAATTCTTGAGCTTCTTCTTCGGTTGTAGCACGACTAACATAACAAATGAATCTTGATTTTTGAATAACAATTTCGTGTTCACCGTAGTCTTTTATTGTTAAATATTGTAATAACACTTGTATACGCCCCTATCCATCAAAGTGACTAGTACTTTACATTTTAAAAGCGGGCGTTTTTATATTCAAACATTTTTTATAAATAAGCTGAAATTTTTGGTGAGTATTTTACCTTTTTGTTGTAATTTGTCGAGATGATGAGTATAATTTCAAACCCGCATTTTCATGTATGGATGCACCATTTTTAGTTTTCGTGTAAAATTAGGAAATAAAAACTTTTTTATAAGGCAGGTACGAAAATGAAAACAGCTATTGTTACTGATAGTACAGCATATATACCGAAGCATATTCGTGATGAACTCAATATATATATGATTCCATTAAACGTTGTGTTTGGAACGGAATCTTATCAAGAAGAAGCTGAAATTTCAGCAGATGATTTTTATGTAAAAGTACGTGAGCAAGAAGAACTTCCGAAAACTTCTCAACCAGCAATCGGAAAGTTTGTTGAGCTATATGAAGAATTATCTAAGGATTATGATGCAGTTATTAGCATTCATCTTTCAAGTGGAATTAGTGGTACATATCAAACGTCAACAACAGCGGGTCAAATGGTAGAGGGTATCGATGTATATACGTACGACTCTGAAATTAGTTGTGAAGTGCAAGGATTCTATGTGCGTGAAGGTGCAAGGCTAGCAAGCGAAGGAAAGGATCCAAAAGAGATTATCGCCCGTTTTGATGAAATGAAGAAAACGATGGACGCTTATTTTGTAGTAGATGATTTACATCATTTACAACGTGGAGGACGATTAAATAGCGCGCAAGCTTTCATTGGCAGTCTGTTACAAGTAAAGCCGGTTTTATATTTTAGAGACAAAATCATTATTCCATTTGAAAAGATTCGTACGCGTAAAAAAGCGTTAAAACGTATCATTGAAATTTTTGATGAGCAAGCGAGTAAAGGTGTACCTATGGAAGCAGTTATCATTCATGCACAACGTGAAGAAGAAGCGAATGAATGGAAGAAAGAATTAGAAGAAAAATATCCACATGTTACAATTCGTACCGGTTATTTCGGTGCTGTAATTGGAACGCATTTAGGTGAAGGTGCACTAGGTCTTGGATGGTATACGAAGTAATAAAGATATAAAAAGCTCTCTTTCGGAAGAGGGTTTTTTTACGGATATTTTACGTTTAGTTGACAAGTTAATATTTGGAAATGGTAAAATGTACGTAAAATAAAATAATGAGGAAAGTTTTATAACTTACTTTTTACAAGAAACTATATTATAATAGAAGAGAGGTGAAACATATGGAGCATAATTCTTGTTTATGTCCAAAGTTTGAGTCAGCTTTTACTTTGCTTAGTAAGAAGTGGACTGGCTTAATTATTAAATCTTTGCTGGAAGAGTCAAAACGTTTTAGGGAAATCGCAGATATTATACCGAATATGAGCGATCGTATGTTATCAGAGCGTTTAAAGGAATTGGAAAGCGAAGGCATTGTAGTTCGTAATGTTTATCCAGAAGTACCAGTTCGAATCGAGTACGGCTTAACGGACAAGGGAAAAGCGTTAGAAAGTGTTATGGATGAAGTCCAAAATTGGGCTGAGAAATGGATGAAATAACGTTTTGATTTCATCCGTATTAGTATATTTAATAAAACGTAAGGGAAACCTTGCGTTTTTTTCTTTGCTTATAAAAACCTTTTAAAACTCTACACATATATACAAAAATATGCATATTTTGCGATAGAGTTACATATAATATTACATTTGTTTTACAAAAGCGTAACATTAGCAAAAAAAATCCCGAATTATGGTATAAATTTTATAGGTTATATACGGAAAAAAGAAAAAAGAAAGCGGTGTAAAAAATAAAATGAAAAAGCTAAAAATGGCATCTTGCGCATTAGTTGCAGGGTTAATGTTTTCAGGGCTAACACCAAATGCATTTGCAGAAGATAAAATTTCTGACGTGAAATCACAAATTAATACACAAAATGACACTTTACATAAACAACAACAAGAGCGTGATGAATTACAAAAACAAATGAATGACTTAAACAAAACAATTCAAGGTTTAGATAAGTCTGTTCAAGAGAATGCTGCAAAACTTGATGAAACAACGAAAAAAGTTGCGGATACTGAGCAATTAATTGAAAAGAAAAATAAAGATATTGCAGAATTACAAACGAAAATTGCAAAACGTGAAGAGTTATTAAGAAAACGCTTAGTTGCACTTCAAGAGCAACCAAACACGAACGTTGTAACAGAAGTTCTTGTAAACTCTAAAAACGTTGCAGATTTAGTTGATCGTTTAGCTTCTGTTTCTAAAATTCTTGAGTCTGACGAAGATATCATGAAAACACAACAAGAAGATCAAGCGAACGTGAAAAAAGATGTTGAAACGGTAAAAACGAAGCAAAAAGAATTAAAAGAAGCACAAGCACAAATTGAAACTGCTAAGAAAGAACTTGACGCTGAAAAAGCGAAAAAAGCAACAGCAGTAAACGATTTAAGCGGTAAAATGGATACAGTTGTAAATTCAATGACAAGTACAGAAAGCCAATTAAAAGAGCTTGAACAACAGGCATTAAGATTACAACAAATTGCTGAAAAAGAAGCACAAGAAAAAGCTGCGCAAGAAGTTGCTGCTCAAAAACAAGCAGAACAAGCTGCTCAGCAAGCTCAGGCTCAACAAGCTCCAGCTCAACCAGCACAAACACAAGCAGAGCCAGCAGCTCCAGCAAACAATGCTGTACAAGCTCCAAAAGAAGAATCTAAAAAAGAAGAGCCTAAAAAAGAAGAAGCGAAAAAACCAACACCAGTAGTAACAAATGATGGTGGCGGAAGACAAGATGTTGTTGAAAAAGCTAAAGGCTTAGTAGGTCTAAAATACGTATGGGGTAGTGCGTCAATTTCAAATGGTGGATTTGACTGCAGTGGTTTAATCTCTTACGTTTATGGTTTAGGTCGTCAAGATACTAGAGGTCTATGGAACTCTGTACAAAAAATTAGCGCATCTGAAGCAAAACCAGGAGATCTTATCTTCTTACAAGGTACTTATAGAGCAGGCGTATCTCACGTTGGTATTTACATTGGTGGCGGTCAAATGATTCATGCTGCTGATGAATCAACAGGTGTTACTTACGGTAGCGTAAATAGCTCTTACAACCAAAAGCATTTCTTAGGTTACGGAAGATTATAGGATTATAATTCAATAAAAAAACGTGTATAAAGTCGATAGCTTACTATTTTATAAGTAGGTTATCGGCTTTTTTGAGTTTTTACGAAATTATAAGAAAGGTTTATAGTAATACTGGGGGTGGTTGCTGATGGTTGCTGGAAAGCAGTTACTATTAGAAGAACTCTCTTCAGATTTACGGAGAGAATTAAGTGATTTGAAAAAGAAGGGAGAGATCATATGTGTACAAGGCGTAATAAAGAAGGCTTCTAAATATATATGTCAGCGCTGCGGAAATATAGAGCAGCGGCTATTTGCATCATTTTTATGTAAAAGGTGCAGTAAAGTATGTACGTATTGCCGGAAGTGTATAACGATGGGGAGAGTTAGTGAATGTGCTGTACTTGTTCGCGAGATTCATGAAAGAAAAGGAGAAAGGGAATTACATTCGTTACAGTGGAAAGGGAGTTTGTCTCTTGGTCAGGAGCTGGCGGCGCAAGGTGTTATAGAAGCTATTAAGCAAAAAGAATCTTTTTTTATTTGGGCTGTGTGCGGGGCTGGAAAAACAGAAATGTTATTTTACGGTATAGAAGAGGCACTTCAAAAAGGAGAAAGAGTGTGTATCGCAACGCCAAGGACGGACGTTGTACTGGAATTAGCACCGAGATTACAAGAAGTGTTTCCAAGTATAAATGTAGCTGCTTTATACGGAGGAAGTGTAGATCGTGAAAAAGATGCAGCGTTAGTCGTTGCAACGACTCACCAACTGTTACGTTACTATAGAGCATTTCATGTGATGATTGTAGATGAGATTGATGCCTTTCCGTATCATGCGGATCAAATGTTACAGTATGCAGTGCAGCAAGCAATGAAAGAGAAAGCAGCGCGTATTTATTTAACTGCAACCCCTGATGAAAAGTGGAAGCGCAATTTCAGAAGAGGGAAACAAAAAGGTATCATTGTCTCTGGACGATACCATCGTCATCCGTTACCAGTTCCTCTATTTAGCTGGTGCGGAAATTGGAAGAAAAGCCTCCATCATAAAAAAATTCCTCATGTGTTACTACAATGGTTAAAAATGTACGTAAACAAAAAATACCCTATTTTTTTATTTGTTCCTCATGTGCGATATATAGAAGAAATAGGCCTGTTATTGAAAGGGTTGGATCATAGAATCGATGGCGTACATGCAGAAGATCCGATGAGAAAAGAAAAAGTGGCAGCGTTTAGAAAGGGAGACATTCCGTTATTAGTTACAACGACAATTTTAGAAAGAGGGGTAACTGTGAAGAACTTACAAGTGGCTGTGTTAGGGGCTGAAGAAGAAATATTTTCAGAAAGTGCGCTCGTACAAATTGCAGGCCGAGCAGGTCGTAGTTTTGAAGAACCGTATGGTGAGGTTGTTTATTTTCATTACGGTAAGACAGAGTCGATGGTACGTGCGAAAAGACATATTCAAAGTATGAACAAAAGTGCGAAAGAACAAGGATTAATTGATTAATGCATTGTTTACTTTGTGATGAATATATTTTGGAAACAGTTAGTTGGTACACTTTCTTTGTAAAGTCTCATAAAAAATATGTATGTGATAGATGTGAGCGGAAACTTTCCTATATTATAGGAGAGATTTGCATGGAGTGCGGGCGACCTTTAGAACTTCTCTCTACTGTATTTAAAAAGGATGATATTTGTATGGATTGTATACGGTGGATGAAGGAAGAGAAGTATCGACCTTTAAAAAATCGTTCTTTGTATGTATACGATGATGAGATGAAAGAAGTGTTGGCACAGTTTAAGTTTCGAGGTGATGCGGAATTAGTTCGTATTTTTTATCGATCTTTTCGGGAGCTATTTCAAAAGTATTTTACGAGCGTTTCAACTGTTATTCCTGTTCCGCTTAGTAGGGAACGGGAATATGAACGTGGTTTTAATCAAGCAGAGTTATTAGCAGCTTGTTTGCCTGTCGAAATTTCTTATTTATCATTAAGAAGAAGGGAAACAGAAAAGCAAAGTAAGAAGACACGTAAAGAAAGGCTATCGGGAAGTAATCCTTTTTATTTTCAAGGAGAAGAGATGTTTCATGGTCAACGCATTTTACTCGTTGACGATGTATATACGACAGGAATTACAGTGAGACAAATTGGAAGTCTTTTGTATGATAGAGGAGCAAGGGAAGTTTCTAGTTTGACGCTCTGTAGAAGTTGATCTGTAACTGTCGAAAGTGATAATAAAAAGGCGATAAGTCTTCTTTGACTTCGTATGTTGTCATTCGTTATAGTCAAATTATGGGGCGAATGTCCTGATTTTTAGAGTGAAGGGAATGGAATGAACATGCAAGGAAGAGTGAAATGGTTTAATGCAGAAAAGGGATTTGGGTTTATTGAGCGTGAAGATGGTGATGATGTGTTTGTTCATTTTTCTGCTATTCAACAAGATGGATATAAGTCATTAGAAGAAGGGCAACAAGTTGAGTTTGATATTGTAGATGGAGCACGTGGACCACAAGCAGCTAATGTGGTAAAACTGTAGGTATATTGTTTTTGGGAAGAGAAAGCTGCGTTTGTGGCAACGTTATATATATGTAGTAGAACCTCTTGTTTTTTTTGCAAGGGGTTTTTGTTATAAAATGAGTTGTCAAAAAGTTGTTTCTTTTCTGTAACGAATTGTCCACAGTTATATTCGTTATTCACGATGTTAATAGGATAAAATAAAGATAGAAACGATGCATCTTTTCATTTCAACAAAAAACGATAAAAAAATCGCAATTCCACTAATTTTTTTAAAAAAGTTAGAAGGGGTTTTTAAGCCAGTGTCGAAATTATAGTACATAGGCTTGAAAGGAGGAATTCATCTATGAAATTCAACATTCGTGGTGAAAATATTGAAGTAACTCCAGCATTAAAGGAATATGTAGAGAAAAAACTAAGTAAGTTAGAGCGTTATTTTGATACATTTCCAGAGATTAAAGTTAATTTAAAAGTATACTCTGACAAGCAACGTGTCGAGGTAACAATTCCATTTACTGATTTATTACTTCGTGCAGAAGAAACTAATAGCGATATGTACGCTGCTATCGATTTAGTAGTTGATAAACTAGAGCGACAAATTCGTAAACATAAAACAAAAGTAAATCGTAAGTTACGTGAGAAAGGTTCTATGAAAACGAACTTTATCCTTCCAGAAGCAGTAGCTGTTCTGGATGAGGTAGAAGAGGATGAACTAGAGCTTGTACGTACAAAACGATTCGATTTAAAACCGATGGACGTTGAAGAAGCAATCCTACAAATGGATATGCTAGGACATAATTTCTTCGTCTTCACAAATGCTGATACAAATGAAACTAATGTTGTATATGGCCGTAAAGATGGGAAATATGGTTTAATCGAAACTAAATAATAATTCAAAAGCGCAGCCGAAATGGCTGCGCTTTTTTGAGCTAAAAATAGATCTTTTAAAAAAGTTTTCTTAATTTAGAACGTGACATTCGGCCGATTGTTGTCATAGTTATAAGACAAGTGTTACAATTATCATTAGGTATATACATTTTAGTTTTTTTAATTAGGAGAAAAATTGGCATAACATACATTTGATTTTTATAACGACTGATTGTAATAGAGAAAAAGAAAAACAATCGGAAGTTTTATTTTAATAAAAAGAGGAGCGTATTTCCTATGATCGGTATTTTAAAAAAGGTGTTTGATGTAAATCAACGCCAAATTAAACGTATGCAGAAAACAGTTGAGCAAATTGATGCATTAGAGTCATCTATTAAGCCACTAACTGATGAACAATTAAAAGGGAAGACGCTTGAATTTAAAGAACGTCTAACAAAAGGTGAAACAGTAGATGATCTACTACCTGAAGCTTTTGCGGTTGTTCGTGAAGCTGCGACTCGTGTTCTTGGAATGCGTCCGTATGGCGTACAGTTAATGGGTGGTATTGCCTTACATGAAGGGAATATCTCTGAGATGAAAACGGGTGAAGGTAAAACGTTAACATCTACATTACCTGTATATTTAAATGCTTTAACAGGAAAAGGTGTTCACGTCGTTACAGTCAATGAATACTTAGCGCAACGTGATGCGAGCGAAATGGGACAACTTCATGAGTTCCTAGGCTTAACAGTAGGAATTAATTTAAACAGTATGTCACGCGAAGAGAAACAAGAGGCTTATGCTGCTGATATTACGTATAGCACAAATAATGAGCTTGGATTCGATTACTTACGTGACAACATGGTTTTATATAAAGAGCAGTGCGTTCAACGCCCACTTCACTTCGCTATTATCGATGAAGTCGATTCTATCTTAGTCGATGAAGCGCGTACGCCACTTATTATTTCTGGACAAGCTCAAAAATCAACAGAGCTGTACATGTTTGCAAATGCATTCGTTCGTACGTTAGAAAATGAAAAAGATTATTCATTTGATGTGAAGACGAAAAATGTAATGTTAACAGAAGATGGTATTACGAAAGCGGAGAAAGCTTTCCATATTGAAAACTTATTTGATTTAAAACATGTAGCACTTCTTCACCATATTAATCAAGCACTTCGTGCGCACGTTGTAATGCACCGTGATACAGATTATGTTGTACAAGAAGGCGAAATCGTAATTGTAGACCAATTTACTGGTCGTCTTATGAAAGGTCGTCGTTATAGTGAAGGTTTACACCAAGCTATCGAGGCAAAAGAAGGCGTAGAAATTCAAAATGAAAGTATGACGCTTGCGACAATTACGTTCCAGAACTACTTCCGTATGTACGAAAAGTTGTCTGGTATGACTGGTACAGCGAAAACAGAGGAAGAGGAATTCCGTAACATTTACAATATGAACGTTATTGTAATTCCAACGAACAAACCGATTATTCGTGATGATCGTGCGGATTTAATCTTCAAATCAATGGAAGGTAAATTTAATGCTGTTGTTGAGGATATTGTAAATCGTCATAAACAAGGGCAACCTGTTCTTGTCGGTACAGTGGCGATTGAAACGTCAGAGCTTATTTCAAAAATGTTAACGCGTAAAGGTGTACGTCATAACATCTTAAATGCGAAAAACCATGCGCGTGAAGCGGATATCATTGCAGAAGCTGGTATGAAAGGTGCTGTAACGATCGCGACGAACATGGCAGGGCGTGGTACTGATATTAAGCTTGGAGACGATATTAAAAACATTGGTTTAGCAGTTATCGGTACAGAGCGTCACGAAAGTCGTCGTATTGATAATCAGTTACGTGGTCGTGCTGGTCGTCAAGGGGACCCAGGTGTTACGCAGTTCTACTTATCAATGGAAGATGAACTAATGCGCCGCTTCGGTTCTGATAATATGAAAGCAATGATGGATCGCCTTGGTATGGATGATTCTCAGCCAATCGAAAGTAAAATGGTTTCTCGTGCAGTAGAATCTGCGCAAAAACGTGTAGAAGGAAATAACTATGATGCACGTAAGCAGTTACTACAATATGATGATGTACTTCGTCAGCAACGTGAAGTTATTTACAAACAGCGTCAAGAGGTAATGGAGTCTGAGAACTTACGCGGTATTATTGAAGGTATGATGAAATCTACAGTAGAGCGTGCGGTTGCGCTTCATACACAAGAGGAAATTGAAGAAGATTGGAACATTAAAGGTCTTGTTGACTACTTAAATACAAACCTTCTGCAAGAAGGAGATGTGAAAGAAGAAGAATTACGTCGCCTTGCTCCAGAGGAAATGAGCGAACCAATTATCGCGAAATTAATAGAGCGTTACAATGACAAAGAAAAGCTTATGCCAGAAGAGCAAATGCGTGAGTTCGAAAAAGTTGTTGTATTCCGTGTTGTAGATACGAAATGGACAGAGCATATCGATGCGATGGATCACCTTCGTGAAGGTATTCATTTACGTGCTTACGGTCAAATTGATCCACTTCGTGAGTATCAAATGGAAGGGTTCGCAATGTTCGAATCAATGATTGCTTCTATTGAAGAGGAAATTTCTCGTTACATTATGAAAGCTGAAATTGAACAAAACTTAGAGCGTCAAGAAGTTGTTCAAGGTGAAGCTGTTCACCCATCTAGCGATGGCGAAGAAGCGAAGAAAAAACCAGTTGTAAAAGGTGACCAAGTCGGCCGCAACGATTTATGTAAATGTGGTAGCGGTAAAAAATATAAAAACTGCTGTGGTATCGGGAAGTAATATAGGGCGGTAGCCCGGGCTGTTTTGCAAACTTTTACATCAAAAATGTATAATTAAGAAGGATTAAACTCTCTCCGTCATAAGTGGAGAGAGTTTCCCTTGTTTTCATACGAAAGTAACAGCAATTACATAGAGGTGAAGGAAATGGAATTAGTAGAAATTAGACAGGAATTAGAGAAAATGGCTAAGAGATTAGCGGCTTTTAGGGGGTCTCTTTGACCTCCCTACTAAGGAGAAACAAATTGCAGAATTAGAAGAGAAAATGATGGGCGCAGGATTTTGGGATGACCAACAAGGTGCACAAGCTGTAATTAATGAAGCGAATGCACTGAAAGATATGGTTGGAAAGTTCCGTCAGCTAGATGAGACGTTCGAGAATCTAGAAATTACGCATGAGCTTTTAAAAGAAGAGTATGATGAAGATTTACATGAGGAGCTTGAATCAGAAGTAAAAAGCTTAATTCAAGAAATGAATGAGTATGAACTTCAGTTACTACTTAGCGATCCTTATGATAAAAATAACGCGATTTTAGAATTACACCCAGGTGCTGGTGGAACAGAGTCACAAGACTGGGGCTCTATGTTACTACGTATGTACACACGTTGGGCTGAAAAACGTGGATTTAAAGTAGAAACAGTTGACTACTTACCAGGTGATGAAGCTGGTATTAAGAGTGTTACGTTATTAATTAAAGGTCATAACGCTTACGGTTACTTAAAGGCAGAGAAAGGTGTACATCGTCTTGTACGTATTTCTCCATTCGATTCTTCAGGCCGTCGCCATACATCGTTCGTATCTTGTGAAGTTGTACCTGAGTTCAATGATGAAGTTGAAATTGAAGTGCGTACAGAAGACTTGAAAATTGATACGTATCGTGCAAGTGGAGCTGGTGGACAGCACGTTAATACGACAGATTCAGCAGTTCGTATTACGCATACACCGACAAATACGGTTGTAACGTGTCAGTCAGAGCGTTCTCAAATTAAAAACCGTGAGCATGCTATGAAGATGTTAAAAGCGAAATTATATCAAAAGAAATTAGAAGAGCAACAAGCGGAGTTAGATGAAATTCGCGGAGAACAAAAAGAAATTGGATGGGGTAGCCAAATCCGTTCTTACGTATTCCACCCGTATTCTCTTGTGAAAGACCACCGTACAAATACAGAGGTCGGTAACGTGCAAGCAGTTATGGATGGAGAAATTGATCCATTCATTGATGCTTACTTACGTTCTCGCATCTAATGAGAAAAAGGCCAACAAAATTGTTGGCGCATGTTGAGGACAATAGAGGATATACAGAGTTTGATTTTATTTCTATAGATGAAGTAAAGAGGAAGAGAAGTTGGAAACGACAACTTCTCTTTTTGATGGGATTATATGTAGCATACAATGTTGTATATTGTTTTGTAAAAAGTAGAAAATAGTAAAACAGAGTGACAATAGAGTAAGGCTTTATACAGGATTCTTCTAAATTCCCTTTCAAAAAGGATTCTTTATAGAAATTTTTACGTTGTTCACAGAATTGAAACAACTTATAAAAGCTTTATATCATTAGGGTTCTTACTGTATTTTTGAAGAATGTGAAATATACCTTAGTTTTTCTATATAAAGATAATGCTTATAATGAAAATGAGTGTGTTAGGAATGAAAAGAATATCAACAGTGGGGAGCGATAGAAGTGAAAAAGAAATTGTTGGCTATTGCGCTAGGAACATCAGTCGTTTTTGCTTTAGGAGCATGTGGAAATAAAGAAGAGAGTAAGCCTTCGAAACAATCTGCAAGCACAGATAGCGCAGAGCAAATTTACCAAAAAAGTTGTATAGGCTGTCATGCAAAAGATTTATCTGGAGCAACTGGACCGGATTTACGAAAAGTAGGACAGAAATATGATGCGGCAGACATTGAAAAGATTATTGAAAAAGGTCGCGGTTCTATGTCACCAGGAATTATTCAAGGTGAGGATGCGAAAAAAGTAGCTGAGTGGTTAGCTGAACATAAATAAAAAGGGTAAAATGGACGAGTTGATTCATATAGTCAACTCGTTTCCCTTTTTTTGGAATGTAACATAACTGTAACAAAAATGTATCCAAACTGGAAACCGTTTGATGTTACAATGAGGTTTGTAGAATTTTGCTGAAATATATTACATAGTAGTATTGCTTATAAAAAGAGCATAAGTAGGCTACCTTCAACAAGAGTGGTTTAAACGAGAATAAAAGTTCATCTTTTATTTTCAAATGTACAGAAAAGTATTTCGAAAAAAATCATTAAGTATTGGGTGATAAATAATGATAAAAATGACGAATGTTTATAAGGAGTACCCGAATGGTATGAAAGCCATTGCTGGTCTTACAGTTAACATTAAACAAGGTGAGTTTGTATACGTAGTTGGACCGAGTGGAGCCGGGAAATCTACATTTATTAAAATGATGTATCGTGAAGAGAAGCCATCTACAGGATCAATTAATGTAAATGGTCTTACTATCGAGTCGTTAGCAGAAAGAGACGTTCCATATTTCCGTCGTCAATTAGGCGTAATTTTCCAAGATTTTAAATTACTACCTAAATTAACGGTATATGAGAATGTTGCGTTTGCCTTAGAAGTAATTGAAGAAGAGCCAGATGCAATTCGTGAGCGTGTAACAGAAGTGTTAGGTCTTGTAGGTCTTGAAGATCGTGCAGACGCACTTCCAGGCGAACTTTCAGGCGGGGAGCAGCAACGTGTTGCGATTGCGAGAGCAATTGTTAATAGACCAAAGGTTGTAATTGCCGATGAGCCAACAGGTAACTTAGATATTGAAACAGCTCTTGATATTATGAAGATTTTCACGCGCATTAATGAGCGTGGTACAACGATTGTTATGGCGACACATAACGCAGATATCGTAAATACAATCCGTCATCGTGTAATCGCGATTGAAGGCGGAAAAATTGTTCGAGATGAGATTGAGGGAGGATACGGATATGAAGGCTAAGACCCTTAGTCGACATTTGCGAGAAGGTGTAAAGAATCTATCACGTAACGGATGGATGACGTTTGCTTCTGTTAGTGCAGTAACAGTTACATTATTACTTGTAGGTGTCTTTTTAACAGCGATTATGAATATGAACCATTTTGCGACGAAAGTAGAGCAAGATGTAGAGATTCGTGTACACATTGATCCAGCAGCAAAAGAAGCTGATCAAAAGAAATTAGAAGATGATATGAGTAAGATTGCAAAAGTAGAATCTATTAAATATTCTTCTAAAGAAGAAGAATTAAAACGTTTAATTAAAAGCTTAGGTGATAGCGGAAAAACGTTTGAGTTATTTGAACAAGATAACCCACTGAAAAACGTGTTCGTTGTAAAAGCGAAAGAACCAACAGATACAGCAACAATTGCGAAAAAGATTGAAAAAATGCAGTTTGTAAGTAATGTTCAGTACGGAAAAGGGCAAGTTGAACGATTATTTGATACTGTAAAAACTGGTCGTAACATTGGTATTGTGTTAATTGCTGGTCTTTTATTCACAGCGATGTTCTTAATCTCTAACACAATTAAAATTACAATTTATGCTCGTAGTACAGAAATCGAAATTATGAAACTTGTAGGTGCAACAAACTGGTTTATTCGTTGGCCGTTCCTATTAGAGGGATTATTCCTAGGAGTATTAGGATCAATTATTCCAATTGGCTTAATTCTTGTTACGTATAATTCACTACAAGGTATGTTTAACGAAAAACTTGGCGGAACAATTTTCGAACTTCTACCATATAGTCCGTTCGTATTCCAATTAGCTGGTTTACTAGTATTAATTGGGGCTTTAATCGGTATGTGGGGAAGCGTAATGTCAATTCGTCGTTTCTTAAAAGTATAAAAAGTTGCAAACATAATTCGTACAAGCTTATCATATAGTAGAAATAGGTAAAGGCATCACACGCTGTGTGATGCCTTTTGCTACACCACCTGTGTGTTTTGGAAAGGGGAATTCCGCATTGAAACGTAGAGTTGCAATTATTGGAATGGTTGTTGCATTTTTAATTGGTGCTGGCGGAATGTTTGCAGGTATGTCTTTATTTGGGGTTAACCCAGCAGAAGTAACGCAAACAATTTCGAGTGGAAACGCTAGCACTGCACAAGGGAATTTGGCAAAAATTAATGAGGCGTATGCACTAATTGATTCACGTTATGTGGAAGACGTGAAAGATGAAAAGCTAGTCGAAGGTGCAATACAAGGCATGTTGTCTACGCTGAAGGACCCTTATTCCACGTATATGGATAAAGAAACGGCTAAACAGTTTAGTGAATCGCTTGATCCTGAGTTAGAAGGGATCGGGGCTGAGGTGAACAAAACGGACGGTAAGCTTATTATCGTATCTCCAATTAAAGGCTCACCGGCAGAAAAGATTGGAATTAAACCAAATGACCAAATTTTATCTGTAGATGGAAATAGTGTGAAAGATTTATCACGTGAAGAAGCAGTGTTAAAGATTCGTGGTAAAAAAGGAACGACTGTTGCGATTGAAATTAAGCGTGCAGGAGTAGCTGATCCGATTGTATTTAAAATTAAGCGTGAAAAAATTCCAATCTTCACAGTGTTTAGCTCTGTGAAACAAGAGAGCGGAAAAGATATCGGTTATATGCAAATCACTTCTTTTGCTGAAAATACAGCGAAAGAATTTAAGGATCAGTTAAAAGAGTTAGAGAAGAAAAACATAAAAGGGCTAGTTATTGACGTGCGTGGTAATCCTGGTGGCTACTTAAATAGTGTAGAAGAGATACTAGGGGAAATTATGACGGATAAAAAGCCGATGCTACAAGTAGAGCAAAGAAATGGTGAGAAGAAGAAATTCTCTACGGAACTAAAAGAGAGAAAGCCATATCCAATTTCAGTATTAATTGATAATGGAAGTGCTTCTGCTTCAGAGATTTTAGCGGGTGCGCTAAAAGAGGGAGAAGGATACGATTTAATTGGTGAAAAAACGTTTGGCAAAGGTACTGTTCAGCAAGCTGTTCCATTTAAAGATGGCAGCAATATCAAATTAACGATGTTCAAATGGTTAACACCGGATGGAAACTGGATTCATAAAAAAGGAATCAAGCCAACTGTAGAAGTGAAACAACCAGATTATTATCATGCGACACCAATTCAAATTGAAAAGACACTTTCATACAATGCAAATGATGTACAAGTAAAACACGCACAAGAAATGCTTAAGAGTTTAGGATATGTACCAGGACGTGAAGATGGATACTTTAGTAAAGAGACAGAATCAGCACTGAAAGCATTCCAAAATGCGAATAAGATGGAAGCGACAGGGCAGCTTGATAAAAAGACAGCTGAGGCGATTCAAACGAAAATTATTGAAAAAATCCGTTCTGGAGAAAATGATTTACAATTACAGTCAGCATTAAAATTAATGGCGAAATAAAAAGAAATACAGGCAGTTTGCTGCCTGTATTTTTTTGTGTTAAACAAACGCTTGTCCAGTTATGATAATATAAAAAGAAAGAATGATATAAATGGTGGTGAATGGGTTCGTGGAGGCATGGATTTTTGAAATAATGCGGGCAGTTGGACGTTTTTTCTTACACCCTGCTGTCTATGTATTTTTAATAAGTAGTATCTTCGTTGGATACTTACGTATGTTACGAGAACGAAAAGATTTTTCTTTTAAAGTTTATGATATTTGGTTTGAACTGCGAACATCTTTATTTGCGGGGATTGGGTATGGATTAGTAGTATCTATTATTACGATTGGGCTCGGACTTGTCGTTTCTAAAGCGAGCTTATGGGCCATTTTACTTTGGACATTACTATTTGGATTAACTGCTATGTACCGATATTTATCAGCAGCTTATACGTTTAGTATCGCGATTGTATGTGTTCTATTATCTTCTAAGCTACCAGTTTCCTTCTTACAGCTTGGGGAAGGTGAAGAGAATACAATTGTGTCCCTTGCTATTTTGCTAGGCATTATGCTCGTTGTAGAGGGCTTGTTGATTTCTAAAAATGCAGTAGGATATTCGACGCCGAAGATTAGGAAGGGTAAGCGTGGACTAAAGATTGGTTTACACGAATCAAAGCGTTTATGGATCATTCCTATTTTTATTCTCGTACCAGGTGACGCAGTAACACAGTTTATTTCATGGTGGCCTGTCGTTTCAATCGGTTCACATACATATTCTCTATTCCTCGTTCCATTTTTAATTGGATTTATGAGAAGGATTAGAAGTTATGAGCCGACGGAAGCTTTATTATTTACAGGAAGACGTGTGTACGGATTGGCAGGGCTTGTGCTTATTTTAGGAATCGCAAGTTATTGGTGGCACGTACTTGCAATTATCGCAATGGGAGTTGCGATGCTTGGACGGTTCACGATTTCCATGCAAGAGAAAATTTCAGATGAGACAAGACCAGCGTATTTCGCTGCACGTAATGATGGACTCGTTGTATTAGATACAATCCCGAATACAATTGGGGCAGAGCTGAATTTACTACCCGGAGAAATGATTACGAAAGTAAATGGAGTCATTCCAAGAAGCGCTGAGGAATTTTATGATGCGCTTCAAACGAAGACGACAGGAGCATTTTGTAAATTAGAAGTATTAGATACAAATGGTGAGCTTCGCCTTGCTCAAACGGCATTATACGCCGGAGGACATCATGAACTAGGTATTGTATTTGTTCAGCAGGAGCATGAGTGGGATTCGGAAGCGATGTAATAGATGTGAGGGTGTCACCTTGAGGTGAAGCCCTTTTTTTGTTGGGTGGGCGGGGGAAGGTAGTTAGTAAATGAAATTTATATCGGCGATTTTCCGAATATATCAGCGCAACTTGAGATATATCGGCGATTTTGAAAATATATCAGCGCAACTGAAATTATATCGGCGATTATTGGAATATATCGACTTTCCGGCAAAAAACGACAACTATCGCAAACCTTATTTTTAGTTTTATAGACGGATAACTTGAATAATTATTTGATAATGGTTATCATTTAGGGAGTCTTTTTAATTTTGGAAAATGGAGGGAAGATATGCTACGTAAATTTTTTTCTTACTATAAACCGTACAAAGGTTTATTTATACTCGACTTTTCTTGCGCAGTTGTCGCAGGATTACTAGAGCTTGGCTTCCCACTTATCGTAAATCAATTTATTGATAAGTTATTGCCAGGGCAAAACTGGACGCTTATTTTATGGGCTTGTTTCGGTTTACTTGCAGTTTATATGTTAAATGCAGGTTTGCAATACGTTGTTACATATTGGGGACATATGCTTGGTGTTAACATTGAAACAGATATGAGGCAGAAATTATTTGATCATATTCAAAAGCTATCATTCAGATTTTTTGACAATAATAAAACGGGTCATCTAATTTCGCGTCTTACAAACGATTTAATGGAAATTGGGGAAATTGCTCACCACGGGCCAGAGGATTTATTTATCGCTGTTATGACTTTAGTTGGGGCGTTCTCATTTATGATGATGATCAACTGGAAGTTAGCGCTATTAACGTTCTTTGTCATTCCATTCTTATTATGGTTAGCGCTTTACTTCAATAAAAAAATGACAGGTACATTTAGACGTTTATTCTCAGACGTTGCTGATTTCAATGCATGTATTGAGAACAACGTTGGTGGTATTCGCGTTGTACAAGCATTCGGAAATGAAAAGTTTGAGAAAGAGCAATTTGCTGTGAACAACGCTCGTTTCCGTACAACGAAATTAATGGCATATAAAATTATGGCATTAAATTCATCGATTAGTTATATGCTTATGCGTCTCGTAACGCTCTTCGTCTTAATATGCGGTACATGGTTTGTTCTGCAAGGTGAATTAACGTACGGTGGATTTATCGGATTTGTTTTATTAACGAATATTTTCTTCCGCCCAATTGAAAAAATTAATGCGGTAATTGAAAGCTATCCGAAAGGGATCGCCGGTTTTAAAAGGTATGTAGAGCTTCTTGAAACAGAGCCTGACATTGTAGACTCTAAAGATGCAATGGAAGTGAAGCATGTACACGGTGATATTCAATATAACAACATTACGTTCGGTTATGAAAATAAAGAACCGATTTTAAATGATATTAGTTTGAAAATCCACGCAGGTGAAACGGTTGCGTTCGTTGGACCATCTGGAGCTGGGAAAACGACGTTATGTAGCCTATTACCACGTTTTTATGAGCAATCATCTGGATCGATTCAAATTGATGGTATTGATACGAAAGATATGACGTTATCTTCACTTCGTAAGCAAATCGGAATTGTGCAGCAAGATGTGTTCTTATTCTCAGGAACGATTCGTGAAAATATTGCTTACGGAAATTTAAAAGCATCAGAGGCTGAAATTTGGCAGGCGGTAAAGAGAGCTCAATTAGAAGATTTAATTTACTCACAACCAGACGGTTTAGATACTGTTATCGGTGAGCGCGGCGTGAAACTTTCAGGCGGACAGAAGCAACGTTTAGCGATTGCTCGTATGTTCTTGAAAAATCCGCCAATTTTAATATTAGATGAAGCAACTTCTGCGCTAGATACAGAGACGGAACTTGCGATTCAAAAATCACTTGCTGAACTATCTGTCGGTCGTACAACATTAGTTATCGCTCATAGACTTGCAACGATTAAAAATGCAGATCGCATCGTCGTTGTAAATAAAGATGGGATTGCAGAACAAGGTTCACATGATGAATTAATTGAGCAAGGCGGAGGATACAGCAGGTTATACGAAGCGCAGTTTAGTTCGTAAATATAATTTTTGCCGAATTAGCGCACCATAAGTAAGTGGAAATCTTATATGGGAGGCTATACAGTATGATTGTAACAACAACTTCTACAATTCAAGGGAAAGAAATTATTGATTATGTCGATATCGTGAATGGAGAAGCGATTATGGGGGCGAATATCGTTCGTGACCTTTTTGCTTCTGTCCGTGACGTTGTCGGTGGTCGCTCAGGCGCTTACGAAAGCAAATTGAAAGAAGCACGTGACATCGCAATGGAAGAGATGAAAACTCTCGCAAGACAAAAAAATGCGAATGCCATCGTTGGTATCGATGTGGATTACGAAGTAGTTCGCGAAGGGATGCTAATGGTTGCTGTGAGCGGGACTGCTGTCCGTATATAAAGTAAAAGGCCGTGCTGATGAACTGCACGGCTTTTTGTATGCTATGTCGAAAATTCAATATTTCTTGGGAAATGTGGAAGGCCCCGTCGATATATAGGGAAGACATTAAAGTGCTTCTTTACATTTCCGGATTTTAACTAATAATGTTTCGTATTCTTGTTCGAGAGATGTGATGTCATCGTGATGATTTGGTATGGAAATTCGGCCGATGATTTCTGTTAATTTTGTTTGTAATCGTAATAATTCTTGTGCAGTAACGTTTACAGAAGCATCGGTTGTTCTGTTTGTGTATTGCTCGTAATTACCGTGGAATACTCTTGGTTCACTTTCATCTACTTGTAGAATATGGTCTGCAACAGAACGAATGAAGGAACGGTCATGGCTAATGAAAAGTATAGTGCCAGGATATTCTTGTAGCATGCGTTCTAATTCCTCTTGCGTTGCTAAGTCTAAATAGTTTGTCGGTTCATCGAGCAGAAGCATATTGTAATTTCCTAAAAATACTTTTGCGAGTGCAACCTTCATTCGTTCACCCCCGCTTAGAACGTGCACAGGTTTATGAACATCTTCACGGCGGAATAGAAGCCGTGCAAGTATTGTGCGAACGAACGACTCTGTATAGTTTGTTTCTTCTAGAACATTTTCTAAAATGGTTTTATCTGTTTTTAAAATGGATAGTGTTTGTTCAAAGTACCCAATCTTACAACTTTTTGAAAGCTGAATGCCACGCTCGTTTGCGAGAAGCATGTTGAACAGGGTCGTTTTTCCACTTCCGTTTGCCCCTAAAATAGCAAGCTTTGCACCAGGAGCAATCGTTCCATTCATATTTTTAAATAGTGTGCGGTCACCTATTTTCTTTGTTGCTTTATTGAACTGTACTGCCACTTTACTATGAATGGGTGTATGGTATTGTACGTCAAACTGGGCTTGAGAAAGCTCCTTTGGCTTTTCTTTCTTTTCTAGTTTTTCAAGACGTGTCTCTAATGCTTTTGCTGCTTTACTAACCTGTTCTTGGCCATGAGCCCCACTTAATTTATAAAGTTTAGATTCAGATGAACTGAACCGTGTTGGGATTTTGGTCATGCTAGAAGCACGTTGCTTTTTTTGTAAAATGGATTGCTCTAAACGATTTTTTTCTTGTACATATTGCTCATATTCTGCTTGTTTTTGTATTTGCTCACGTTCTTTTTGTTTGCGATAGTTTGAATAATTACCTTTATACTCTTGAATAGTACCGTCTTCGATTTCGATGATTTTTGTACATATCGCATCTAAAAAATCACGGTCATGTGATATTAAAACAAGTGCCCCTTTATAGGATAAAAGTGCTTTTTCTAATTGCTCTGTACCGGCCATATCTAAGTGGCTTGTTGGTTCATCAGCGAATAGAAGGCCTGCATCTTGTTCGAGCGCATGGGCAATCTTTAGGCGCATTCGTTCCCCGCCGCTCATTGAATCTGCAACGTTTGAAATACGCCATTTTCCTTTTGCGAGAGAAGTAGCAGTTTCCGGCAGTTCCTCGCTAAGCTGAGGAATGATGGAGATAGAACTATGATGAGTTACTGTACCTTTGTCAGCTTCTATTTCTTTACTTAATATTTGTAGTAACGTAGACTTTCCAGCCCCGTTGACGCCAACAATTCCTATGCGATCCTTTGCTTGAATTTCCAGTGATGGTAACGTAAATAGGGTGCGATCACCAAAGCTCTTCTCAATATTACGTGCGAATAAAATAGTCATAAAAAAACCTCCCTAGTTTCACTAGAGAGGATAAACGTCGCCCTTGCATGTAAAAATCGTACATAAATAAACGATTTTTTTACATGATCGTTTCGAAAGAAAGTATCGACAAATGGACAGACTAATCCCCTGCTAGTTTTCATCATTTTTGTTCACTATTTGTGATGGATGAAATAAATAAGAGAATTAGAACTTCATTGGTCAAAGTACCTTCCTTTCATAATATTACTTTTATTGTATGCGCATACAAACGAATTTGTCAAACTTATTTCTGCTTGTGATTTTTGAATTCTTTATTATAAATTTGTGCCTTCGCTAGCGCCTCAGCCTCATTTTGAATTTCATCCAGTCCATTCGCATCCCCAATAACATACCCTTCAAATGATGAATCAACAAAATCAAAGATGTATTGAAACTGAGTGATAAGCGGTAATGCTTTTAGCTTTGGGTTATCTCCGCCAACGATGACAACATACATTTTTTTACCTTTCATTTTCTCTTTGAAATGAAGTGATGTATCGCGTAAGCTTTGTGACCAGCGATCAACGAAGTTTTTCATATGTCCGCTCATTCCGTACCAGTATAGCGGTGTAGCAAAGATAATTGTGTCGTGCTCTAACATGCGTTTCATTAACTGCTCGTAGTCATCATCTACAGGTTGGAATCCTTCTGCATTATGACGTTGGTCTGTAATAGGATGGATTGTATGGTCTCGCAAGTAAATTTGTTCTGTTTCAATGCCCTCTATCATCATATGTGTTAAAGCTTCTGTATTTCCGTTTTGTCTTGAACTGCCATGTATAACAAACATGTAATCATTCCTTTTCTTTTGCTTGTTTTAGGAGTGAAACGTGTTTTTGCAAATTCGTTTGAATGCTGGAAAGTAATGAGATTTGTTTTGTTACTTCATTAAGTTTATCTTCGTAAAGCGTAAGGATGCTGCTGCACGGATTGTCGTACAAGTGCGGTTCAATTTCAAGGCAGCGCAGCATCCTTGCTGTCTCGTCTAAATTTAGGCCGAGCTGTAAGTATATTTGGATAAGCTCTACTTTTTCGACGGCACTTTTGTCGAAATCACGATAGCCATTTGCGAGGCGCTTCGATGGGAGTAATCCCTTTTCTTCGTAATGTCTTAGTGATCTTTCGCTAACGCCAGTTTCTTTTGATAACTCCCCGATTCGCAATGCGTTTCACTCCTTTTACATGTATTGTAAACCTTCACACTAATGTGAGGGTCAACTCTGTTTTTTCGCAAAAGAATCTACATGATTTAAAAACACTTGAATAGCTTTAGATGGGATGAAATATTTGCCACGCACGATGGAGAATGGACGGATAAGTTGTTCATTAGGAACTTCGACGTGGAATAGCTCTTTTGCCAGTAGCTCTTTCCGTACAGTCCAATCAGAAAGTATAGCAATGCCAAGCCCAGCACTAACCGCTTCCTTCACGCTTTGTATACTGCTGAATGTAAAAAATCGCTTCATTTTTAAATGGTGTTGATGAATAAAGCGGTCACTATAAGCGCGTGTACCAGAACCACTTTCTCTTAATACCCATACTTGATCTTGAAGTGTGCTTTCATTCACTTCATTTGTGCGGAGCAGTGGATGGTTTGGTGGAACGACGAGCTTCATTTCATCTTGCATAAACGTTTCAACGTCAATGTCGGCGTATACGACTTGCCCTTCTACTAAGCCGATATCGATTTGATTAGAGCGAAGGCTTTGCAAAACGTCTTCTGTATTTGAAATGAAGGTGTGAACTTCGACGTGTGGATTTTCATTCGCGTAGTTAGCTAGTATTTTCGGAAGTAAGTATTCGCCAATTGTAAAACTAGCACCGATGCGAAGAGTTCCTGTTACAACGTTATGTAGCTCGTTAATTTCTTGCTTAGCATCTTCGTAAAGAGAGAGCATTTGCTTTGCATGTATATATAAAATGTTTCCGGCCTCGGTCACTTGAACGTGCTTCGGTGAGCGCTGAATAAGTGTAGTTCCAAATTCATTTTCTAAGTTGCGTATATGCATGCTTACGCCAGGCTGTGAAAGGTTTAATAATTCTGCTGCACGGGAGAAATGTTTCTGCTCAACGACAGTAACAAAGATTTTTAAAATGTCTACATTCATATAATCGGCTCCTTTCTTTTTCTATCATCTTATCATAAGTATTTCTGATGATAGAGATTTGGTATTGGTATTAAACTTATTATAGAAACTCTCTTATAATGTAAGTAGAAAGAACATGCATGTTCCAATACGATTATTGGAGTGGTTCAAAGTGGAACAAACACTTGTTATACAAAAGAAGAAGCGTTTTGGATTTTCGCAAGGAATTGGGATTACACTATTAATCGCAATCGTGGCGAAATATTTAGCGGAGCTTCCATTCTTAAATATTATGGGACAATTAGTAATTGCTATTCTAATTGGGATGGTTTGGCGCGCGGCAATTGGAGTCCCTCATGAAGCAATTGCGGGGACGAACTTTGCCAGTAAGAAATTGCTTCGCTTTGGGATTATCTTACTTGGAATGCGGTTAAATCTTGTTGATATTGCAAAGGCAGGACCGAAAGTATTGGTTATCGCTGCGGTTGTTATTACATTTACCATTTTCGTTGTATATGGGCTAACGAAAGTGTTTAAAGTAGAGAAAAAACTTGGGATTTTAACAGCATGTGGAACAGCAATTTGCGGCGCCGCAGCGGTTGTGGCAATTGCACCGCAAGTGAAAGCGAAGGATGATGAAACAGCAGTTGGTGCTGCAATTATTGCGATTTTAGGTACGATATTTACACTTATTTATACGCTATTATATCCAGTGCTTGGCTTTTCTCCGTACGGTTACGGTGTATTCTCGGGTGCGACGCTGCATGAAATCGCTCATGTCATCGCAGCTGCGGCGCCAGGAGGAAGCACGGCTGTAGACATCGCAGTTATCGTGAAATTAACGCGCGTAGCAATGCTTGTACCAGTAGCGATTTTAATTGGAGTATGGTTTGGGAAGAGTGAAGGTAGCAAGGAAAAAAGATCGTGGCGTGACCTTCCAATTCCATGGTTCATCTTCGGATTTTTAGCAATGAGTGCAGTGCATTCGCTCGGGGTTATTCCAGAAGTTGTTGCTGGGTACATCGTTGTTCTTGCTTACATGCTTATCGCAATGGCGATGGCGGGACTTGGTTTAAATGTAGAGTTTAAAACATTCCGTAAGTTAGGAAGCAAAGCATTCGTGGCGGGGCTGATCGGCTCGGTTTGTCTATCGGTTCTTGGATACGTTCTTGTATATGCGTTAGGATTTATGTAGTAGGAAGAAGAAGCTGTTCCAAAAGATATTTTGGGACAGCTTCTTTCTTATGTTTATAGTGCTACGGATGTCGGTATTTGTCGGTAAGTCGATATATTGAAAAAATCGCCGATATAAATGGAGTTGCGCTGATATATTTGGGGAATCGCCGATATAATTTCAGTTGCGCTGATATATTTAGGAAATCGCTGATATAAATTTAATTCCCCCTGTACTTTGTTAGAAAAGATGTTCAGTGAAATATTTTTCTAAAATTTGTAAAGATATCTTTACTTGTAACTGGAAAATATTTATAATTTAAGTAAAGATATCTTTACTTTCGAAGGTGGAGCCTATGGGTGTAAAAAATAAAATTAAAGAATTAAGAAAGCAGCATCATATAACGCAAGTTGAAATGGCAAAAGCGATGCAGGTGACGCGGCAGACAATTGTGGCGATTGAAAACCATCATTACAATCCGAGTCTAGAGTTATCCTTAAAAATCGCCAAATATTTTGGAGTGAAGGTGGAAGAAATATTTACGCTAGAGTAAGGGGAGAGAAAAATGCAGGATGAGTTTGAGAGATTTCAGTCGGATAAAGCGTTTAAATATGTAGGGTTATTTTTCGCGATTAGTTTAGCTGTGTGGAGTTTGTACAATTTAATCATTTACGGAAGTGCTGGTATGCCGTTTGTGTTATTTGTACTAGGGCAGTTTGTTTATTTCTTTGTGAACTATTGGCCGAAATGGAAATATAGAAATCAAAAAGAGGCTGATCATGTATGAGTAAGCAAGATGTTATAAGGTTTATAGGAAGTTTATTTATAGCGGGGCTTATTTTAAATGCGAGTTTAATAATGTTAAGTATTTCGTGGGGAACTATTTTCATATCGAATGTAGCGCTAGTTATTTTATATGGAGTTTCAGAATATAAAGAACAGAAGCGTTTGAAAGAAGAGGGAGTGCCGTCGATTGATGAGCGTGTTGTGAATAAGATGAAGTCATATTTTACGATTTGTATGACAAGCTTCGTTTTTTTGTTCATTATGTATCTTTGCGTAAATAAGTATTTAGATAGGCCAGTAGTACATGTAAATGAGTTATTATATATTGTTATTTTTGGTTTATCAATAAGTATGGCATCAACGAGTATTTTCGCAACAAGGAATAGATAGAAAAAGGGGAACTGGGATGGGATTACCGGTGTTATGTGTCGCTACAGTCATATTTGCGCTTCTTTGGGGAATGCAAAATTTTTCTCGTAATCCAGTGCCAAGCATTTGTATTGTGATTGGTACTGTAGGTTTATCGTATTATTTATTACTATTAGCTCATTATCATAAAACAGCAACGAGCGTTGTTGTTGGAGCACTTATTTTATTTTGTGGGCGTGCTGTACACAAGGGGTTATTTCCATAAAAGCTGTTTATACAAAGAGTATAAACAGCTTTTTGTATTTTTTTACAAAAGGCTTGAAAGTTACGTAACGTCATCTTTTATAATGAAGGGGGAAGAGGTGATGGTAGTGATTTCAATACAACAATTGACGAGAGAAACAGGGGTTACGGTACGTACATTACGTTATTATGATCAAATAGATTTATTGAAGCCGAGTGGTAAAACAGAGGGTGGACATCGATTATATAGTGAAGCTGATGTTATTCGTTTGCAACAAATTTTGTTTTTAAAGGAAATGGGATTTTCATTAAAAGAAACTGCGAATATGTTAGTAAAAGGTGAGCTCGATTTAAAAAATTCGCTTGAAAAACAACTTCGGTTTGTACAGGAAGAACAAAAGAAATTTAATCGAATGGAGAGTGTTTTACAAGCAGTTGTTTATTCGGTAGATGTGGAAGGAGAACTCGATTGGAAAGTTATGTTTGAACTGATTCAGCTTTCGAAGCAGTCTTCTCGTATACGTGAAATATTTCAAAATGAAGTGTTTTCAAAGGAAGAACAAAAATTGCTTCATAATTTACCAAACATGAGTAAGGAAGACCCGAATGTTTTAGAATGGGTAGATTTATTAAAGCAATTTCGTACTTTTATGAAAGACGGTAAAGAAGTAGCTAGTGATGAGGTACAAGGGGCAACGAAGAAATTAATGCAGAAATGTTTAGAAATGGCTAATGGTGATGAAGCGTTTTTAGATAAGTTATGGGAAGTTAGAAAATCGAAGGAAGATTCACAGAAAATGAGCCTGTATCCGATTGAAGAAGAACTTTTACTATATATGGATGAAGCTTTTCGTATTTATGATGAAAAGGAGAGGGATAAATGAGTATGCTCGCAGAATATCGTTGGTATTTTTTAATTGGGGCAGAAATTGTATTTTGGTTATCGGCTATCGGTTTCTTTTTACTCCGTTACGGATTTCGTTTGAAAAAGGCGAGTTTTATTATGGGGATTGTACTACTCGTAAACGAAGTATTCATTTTAACCTTAGGGGTAGTGGACTATTATCAAACAGGAAAGTTCTCTAACTTTCAAATCATTACTGTAATTATTTTATTGTATGCGGTCTTTTACGGAAAAAAGGATTTGAAGAAGCTTGATATATTTGCGCAAAAGCTAGTTGCGAAACGGAGGAATGAACCATTACCAATTATGGAAGAACAGATAGAATTAACAGGTATGGCCTATGCGAAGCAGGAAATAAAAAATTGGGTATTGCACCTTAGTTTGTTTGTTGTTGTGCATATTTTCTTTTTCTTTCTGTACGGTTTTGTACCATTTGAACAATGGGGGAATTGGTTAGAATCAGGAATCGTTTTAAATAAAGCAGCGAGTCGCGTTAGCCAAGTTTGGGCGATTATACTTTTAGTGGATACAGCTATTTCATTTTCATATGTTCTTTTTCCGAAGAAGGAGAAAGGGAAAGAGAAGCTACTTTCGTAGAGGAAAGTA
Source organism: Bacillus sp. TE9106W (assembly GCF_054062215.1). Taxonomy (NCBI): domain Bacteria; kingdom Bacillati; phylum Bacillota; class Bacilli; order Caryophanales; family Bacillaceae; genus Bacillus; species Bacillus sp. TE9106W. The sequence goes on along the minus strand of NZ_JBSSFA010000018.1, from coordinate 56,182 downwards.
GCTTCTTTAGTATACCAATAGTTTGTATAGGAGAGGATGACAGTAGGAAAAAGAGCTGATTTTAAATGAAGTGGAATCTTAATCAGTGTGGTGCTTACTGTTTGTTCATGCGGAAGAAGATTTGATAAGGAAGGAAGTGTACTCTCCTTCCTTTTTCTATATATATTGTCGAAAACTTTACCGAATATCTGTTCGTTTTTTTAGGTTTTTTATGGGCATTCGTGGTAAAATAATAATACAGATTTTTATGAGGAGGTCGGATTTTTTTGGAACGTCAATTTGAAATTGTCTCAGCGTATTCCCCGCAAGGTGATCAGCCGGTAGCTATAGAGAAGCTTGTAGAGGGAATTAATAGTGGAAAGAAAAAGCAAGTGTTGCTTGGGGCGACAGGAACGGGTAAGACATTTACGATTTCAAATGTCATTAAAGAAGTGCAAAAGCCAACGCTTGTCATGGCTCACAATAAAACGTTAGCAGGACAGTTATATAGTGAGTTGAAAGACTTTTTCCCGAATAATGCAGTTGAATATTTTGTTAGTTATTACGATTATTATCAGCCAGAAGCGTATGTGCCACAAACAGATACATTTATTGAAAAAGACGCACAGATTAATGATGAAATTGATAAATTACGTCACTCAGCAACGTCTGCATTATTTGAACGGGATGATGTAATTATTGTTGCGAGTGTTTCATGTATATATGGTTTAGGTTCTCCAGAAGAATACCGCGAGTTAGTTGTTTCACTTCGAGTTGGTATGGAAAAGGACCGCAATCAATTGCTTCGTGAACTTGTTGATGTGCAGTATGGACGTAATGATATTGATTTCAAGCGTGGTACATTCCGTGTGCGCGGAGATGTAGTTGAAATCTTCCCGGCATCACTTGACGAGCATTGTATTCGAATTGAGTTTTTTGGCGATGAAATTGACCGTATTCGCGAAGTAAATGCTTTAACGGGGGAAATATTAGCAGAACGTGATCATGTAGCAATCTTCCCAGCATCTCACTTCGTTACACGTGAAGAAAAGATGAAGGTCGCTATTGAAAATATCGAAAAAGAATTAGAAGAGCGTTTAAAGGAATTAAATGATAACGGTAAGTTGTTAGAAGCGCAGCGTATAGAACAGCGTACACGCTATGATTTAGAAATGATGCGCGAGATGGGCTTTTGTTCAGGGATTGAAAACTATTCCCGTCATTTAACACTCCGTCCAGCGGGGGCAACGCCGTATACGTTATTAGACTATTTCCCGAAAGATTTCTTAATCGTTATGGATGAGTCGCACGTATCAGTGCCGCAAGTAAGAGCGATGTATAACGGGGACCAAGCGCGTAAGCAAGTGCTTGTGGATCATGGATTCCGTCTGCCATCAGCTTTAGATAATAGACCGCTCACATTTGATGAGTTTGAAGAGAAAACGAATCAAGTTATTTACGTTTCAGCAACACCAGGACCGTACGAATTAGAGCAGTCGCCAGAAGTAATAGAACAAATTATTCGTCCAACAGGGCTTTTAGATCCGCCAATTGATATACGACCAATTGAAGGGCAGATTGACGATTTATTAGGAGAGATTCAAGATCGCATTGCAAAAAATGAACGTGTATTAATTACAACTTTAACGAAGAAGATGTCAGAGGATTTAACAGACTACTTAAAAGATGTAGGAATTAAGGTGAATTATCTGCATTCTGAAGTGAAAACGTTAGAACGTATTGAAATTATTCGGGATCTTCGCCTTGGTAAGTTTGATGTTCTTGTTGGTATTAACTTATTGCGAGAAGGATTAGATATTCCAGAAGTATCTCTTGTAGCGATTTTAGATGCGGATAAGGAAGGGTTCTTACGTTCAGAACGTTCATTAATTCAAACAATTGGCCGTGCAGCACGTAATGAAAACGGCCGCGTTATTATGTACGCAGATCGTATAACGAGATCGATGGGAATTGCGATTGAAGAAACGAAGCGTCGTCGTAGTATACAAGAAGCTTACAATGAAGAGCATGGTATTACGCCGAAAACGATTCAAAAAGGTGTGCGTGATGTAATCCGTGCAACGACAGCTGCTGAAGAGCCGGAAACGTATGAAGCAACGCCAGCTAAGAAGATGACGAAAAAAGAGCGTGAAAAGACAATTGCGAAGGTGGAAGCAGAAATGAAAGAAGCAGCAAAAGCGTTAGACTTCGAGCGTGCAGCTGAATTAAGAGATTTACTATTAGAATTAAAAGCGGAAGGGTGAAAAGAGTGAGTAAGAGCAAGGATTTTATCGTTGTAAAAGGTGCTAGAGCACATAACTTAAAAAATATTGATGTAACCATTCCGAGAAATCAACTTGTCGTTGTAACAGGATTGTCAGGTTCAGGGAAATCCTCATTAGCATTTGATACGATTTATGCAGAAGGGCAGCGCAGATACGTAGAATCGTTATCTGCGTATGCACGCCAGTTTTTAGGGCAAATGGATAAGCCGGATGTAGATACGATTGAAGGCTTATCTCCAGCAATTTCAATCGATCAAAAAACGACGAGTCGTAATCCGCGTTCAACTGTCGGAACGGTAACGGAGATTTATGATTACTTACGTTTATTATTTGCGCGAATTGGTACGCCAATTTGTCCGAATCATGGCATTGAAATTACATCACAAACAGTAGAGCAAATGGTAGACCGTGTACTTGAATATCCTGAACGTACGAAATTACAAGTGTTAGCTCCTATCGTTTCTGGGCGTAAAGGTGCACATGTGAAAGTACTTGAAGATATTAAGAAACAAGGATATGTTCGTGTTCGCGTTGACGGTGAAATGCTCGATGTGTCTGAAGATATTGCGTTAGATAAAAATAAGAAGCATTCTATTGAAGTTGTAATTGACCGTATTGTTGTAAAAGAAGGAATCGCAAGCCGTCTTGCTGATTCACTTGAAAGTGCATTAAAGCTTGGCGGGGGACGAGTGTTAATCGATGTTATGGGAGAAGAGGAGCTTCTATTTAGTGAACATCATGCTTGTCCGCATTGTGGTTTTTCAATTGGAGAATTAGAACCGCGTATGTTTTCATTCAATAGTCCGTTCGGGGCATGTCCTTCTTGTGATGGGCTTGGTTCAAAGTTAGAGGTAGATTTAGAACTTGTTATTCCGAACTGGGATTTATCATTAAATGAGCATGCGATTGCGCCTTGGGAACCGACAAGTTCACAATATTACCCACAGCTTTTACAATCTGTATGTAATCATTATGGCGTGGATATGGATGTGCCTGTAAAAGATATACCGAAAGATTTATTTGATAAAGTGTTGTACGGAAGCGGTGAAGAGAAAGTTTATTTCCGCTATGTAAATGAATTTGGTCAAGTAAAGGAAAATGAGATTTTATTTGAAGGTGTTATTCCAAATATTGAACGTCGTTATCGTGAAACGAGTTCGGATTACATTCGTGAGCAAATGGAAAAGTATATGGCCGAGCAGGCTTGTCCGAAGTGTAAAGGCGGACGCTTAAAGCCTGAAAGTTTAGCTGTTTTCGTTGGCGGAAAAACGATTGCTGATGTAACGAAGTATTCTGTTCAAGAAGTACAGGAATTCTTCTCAAATGTGGAGCTAACAGAGAAACAACAAAAAATCGCTCATTTAATTTTAAGAGAAATTCAAGAGCGCGTTGGGTTCTTAGTAAACGTTGGTTTAGATTATTTAACGTTAAGTCGTGCCGCAGGAACTTTATCTGGTGGTGAGGCGCAACGTATTCGTTTAGCAACGCAAATTGGTTCGCGTCTTACTGGGGTGCTTTACATTCTTGATGAGCCTTCTATCGGTTTGCATCAGCGCGATAACGATCGTCTTATTCGTACATTGCAAGAAATGCGTGATTTAGGTAATACGTTAATTGTTGTTGAGCATGATGAAGATACGATGATGGCAGCTGACTATTTACTTGATATCGGGCCTGGCGCAGGTATTCACGGTGGACAAGTTGTATCAGCAGGTACACCAGCTGAAGTGATGCAAGATGAGAATTCGCTAACAGGGAAGTATTTAAGCGGCAAAGAGTTTATTCCGGTTCCACTTGAAAGACGTAAAGGTGATGGACGTAAAGTGGAGATTGTCGGTGCAAAAGAGAATAACTTAAAGAACGCGAAGATGTCATTCCCGCTTGGTACGTTTGTAGCGGTAACGGGTGTATCTGGATCAGGTAAAAGTACGATGATTAATGAAGTACTATATAAATCGTTAGCGCAAAAGTTATATAAAGCGAAAGCGAAGCCGGGTACTCATAAAGAAATTAAAGGTCTTGAGCATTTAGATAAAGTTATCGATATTGATCAATCGCCAATCGGTCGTACACCACGTTCTAATCCAGCAACGTATACAGGTGTGTTCGATGATATTCGTGATGTGTTTGCGCAAACGAATGAAGCGAAAGTGCGCGGATATCAAAAAGGGCGTTTCAGCTTTAACGTAAAAGGTGGACGTTGTGAAGCGTGCCGTGGTGATGGAATTATTAAAATCGAAATGCACTTCTTACCAGACGTATACGTGCCGTGTGAAGTTTGTCACGGTAAACGTTACAACCGTGAAACGTTAGAAGTGAAATATAAAGATAAGAACATTTCTGAAGTGTTAGGGATGACGATTGAAGACGGAGTAGAGTTCTTCGCTAATATCCCAAAAATTAAGCGTAAACTTCAAACACTTGTAGACGTTGGGCTTGGTTATATGAAATTAGGGCAACCAGCTACGACTTTATCTGGTGGTGAAGCACAGCGTGTGAAATTAGCTTCTGAATTACACCGTCGTTCTACAGGTCGTACACTATACATTTTAGACGAGCCAACGACTGGTTTACATGCGCATGATATCGCCCGTCTTCTAGAAGTGCTGCAACGTCTTGTTGAGAGCGGTGAGACGGTACTTGTCATTGAACATAATTTAGATGTAATTAAAACAGCTGATTATATCGTTGACCTTGGACCAGAAGGCGGAGACAAAGGTGGACAAATCGTTGCTTCCGGAACGCCAGAGCAAGTAGTGAAAGAAGAGCGTTCGTATACGGGTAAGTATTTAAAAGAGATTTTAAATCGTGATAAAGCAAGAATGAAAGAGAAAATAAAAGAAGTAGAGTTATCACAATAAGGGGATTACGAAAAACCGAGTGGAAATAACACTCGGTTTTTCGTTCATAGGGGGAGAAAATGGAATTTGTAGATGTTTTAAGAAAGAAAAATATGAAGGTAAGAGAGTTTCAAAAGTGGGGTGTTTATTTCCGTAAGCGCTGGGAGGACCATTTTGCAAATCATGTAAGTGATGAGGAAAAAGAAGATATTTTCCTTTATGGAGATAAGCATGCATGTGGGTATCTATGGCACATATTTAGTTATGAGAGAAAGAAGTGTTTAGAGGGAGAAGAAGCGGAGAACGCGTTTCATAATGAAGTGAAAAAGGATTGCTACATCTTCTATCAACACTGTGCTGATGTACTACTAATAAAAGATGCGAGTTTATTAAGTATGGATGATATATTGCGTGAAACAGATGATATGTATAAAGGCGATGTTTATATTGTAGATAAAGATTTCACTTGGACTTTTGTAAAAACGCATGAGCATAGATGGTATGGGCCGTATTTCGCTAAGAAGTGTTAGTAGGTATACAAGCATGAAGAGTAGAATAAGTTGATATAAGTGTTTGCATGATACTTGCGTTTATTATCTATTAGCGTATGATGAAATATATATGTTAAAAGGATGTGTAAAGAAATGAGATGGATTGTATCACTTCTTGTAAATAGCGTTGTGTTAATCGCTGTATCGGGACTTTTAAAAGGGATTGCACCTGACGCGTTTTACGTAGCAAATATACAAACTGCAATTATTGCGAGTATTATATTAGCTGTTTTAAATGTGTTCGTAAAACCGTTTTTAATTTTAATTACGCTACCAATTACAGTTGTAACTTTCGGGTTCTTCTTAATTGTTATTAATGCGATTACGTTAAAAATAGCAGATTCATTATTAGGAGATGCATTTAATATATCAGGTTTCGGTGTAGCAATTGTTGCGGCCATTTGTATTTCAATTTTTAATATGATTATTGAAAAGGCAATTGTGGAACCTTTATATGAAAAAAAGAGAAAATGACAAAAAGAAAAACATTTCATGATGTGTATGAAATGTTTTTTTCTATTTATTAGAAACCGTATTTCTTGTTTCCAGAAAAAAATGGTACAATATCCGGTAGAATGGAATTTTACATCAAATGAGACTGAACCCGCAGCGGAGTGGAGGTTTATACATATGCCAAAAGTAAGGACAAAAGATTTGATTGAACAATTTCAATTGGAGTTAATAAGTGGTGAAGAAGGAATTCATCGTCCGATTGATACAAGTGATTTATCACGACCTGGAATTGAAATGGCAGGATTTTTTACATATTATCCAGCTGATCGCGTGCAGCTTCTTGGAAAGACGGAGCTTACATTCTTTGACACGTTAACGTCAGATCAAAAACAAGAGAGAATGAAAGCGCTTTGTACTGAGGAGACGCCATGTATTATTATAACTCGTAATCAAGATGTACCAGATGAGTTACTGCAAGCATCACGTGAATCCGGCATGCCTTTATTACGTTCTTCTCAAACGACAACAAGATTATCAAGTCGTTTAACAAACTATTTAGAAGGTAAGTTAGCGCCAACAACTGCCGTTCATGGTGTGTTAGTAGATATTTACGGCGTTGGTGTTTTAATTACAGGTCAAAGTGGTGTTGGTAAAAGTGAGACAGCTCTTGAACTTGTAAAACGTGGTCATCGCCTTGTTGCGGATGATAGTGTAGAAATTCGCCAAGAAGATGAAGACATGTTGGTCGGAAGCTCTCCAGATTTAATTGAGCATTTATTAGAAATTCGTGGCTTAGGCATTATTAACGTTATGACGTTATTCGGTGCAGGGGCAGTGCGAAATTATAAGCGTATTACACTTGTTATTAATCTTGAAATTTGGGATCAAAAGAAAAATTATGATCGCTTAGGTCTTGATGAAGAGAAGATGAAGATTATTGATACAGAACTTACGAAGATTACACTTCCAGTTCGCCCTGGTCGAAACTTAGCTGTTATTATTGAAGTGGCAGCAATGAACTTCCGTCTAAAACGTATGGGAGTGAATGCAGCACAGCAGTTCTCAGAACGATTAATGAGTGCGATTGAGTTAGGGAATCAGGAGTAAACATTGGAGAGGGAGGTCATACATATGCTGTTAGGTTCTGTACCGCAGCTTGACCGCGTAGCTGTCCAACTTGGACCGTTTCCTGTTTATTGGTACGGGATTATTATCGGTACAGGTGTGCTATTAGGTCTTTGGCTAGCAACTCGTGAGGGAGAAAGGCTAGGTATTCCAAAAGATACATTTGTTGACCTTGTATTAATTGCAGTACCGATCGCTATTCTATTTGCGAGAATGTACTATGTTATTTTTGAATGGGAATATTACGCACAAAACCCGAGTCAAATTATTAATATTCGTCAAGGTGGCTTGGCGATTCATGGTGGTTTAATCGGGGCTGTTATTACAGGAATTCTTTTTGCCAAACGTCGCGGGGTTTCATTCTGGAAGTTGGCGGATATTGCTGCACCAAGTATTTTACTAGGACAAGCAATTGGCCGATGGGGAAACTTTATGAACCAAGAGGCACATGGTGATGAAGTAACGAGACAGTTTTTAGAAGGTCTTCATTTACCGGATTTTATTATTAATCAAATGTATATTGATGGTGTATACTACCATCCGACGTTTTTATATGAATCACTATGGAATTTTGCAGGTGTCATTTTATTACTCGCATTACGAAAAGTGAATTTACGCCGCGGAGAATTATTCTTCACATATTTAATTTGGTATTCAATAGGACGCTTCTTCGTAGAAGGGTTACGTACAGATAGTTTAATGCTAGGACCGCTTCGTATTGCACAAGTAATGTCAATTGGACTTGTTGTTATTTCTATTATTTTCATTATTGTGAGACGAAAAATGGGGCAAGCTGATAAAAGATATTCAGAAAATTAGAGACAAGTAGCATCTTATTATAAGATGCTGCTTCTTTCATATTCAGGAAAGAGAAAGGACTAAGGCAATGAAAATAAATACAGTGTTATTTGATTTAGATGGAACGTTAATTAATACAAACGAACTTATTATTTCTTCTTTTTTACATACTTTACATACATATTATCCAAATCAATATAAGCGTGAAGATGTATTGCCATTTATCGGTCCATCTTTACATGATACTTTCAGTAAGATTGATGAAAGTAGGGTTGAAGAGTTAATTACGAGTTATCGTCAATTTAACCATGATCATCATGATGAATTAGTAGAAGAATATGAAACTGTATATGAAACAGTTCAAGAGTTAAAAAAGCAAGGCTATAAGGTTGGTATTGTTACAACGAAAGCACGACAAACTGTTGAGATGGGATTAAAGTTATCGAAGCTTGATGAGTTCTTTGATGTTGTCGTGACAATTGATGATGTAGAGCATGTGAAACCACATCCAGAGCCGCTTCAAAAAGCGCTCCAGTTATTAGATGCGAAACCGGAAGAAGCATTGATGGTTGGGGATAATCATCATGATATTGTTGGCGGACAAAATGCGGGTACGAAAACAGCGGCGGTTTCATGGACATTGAAAGGTAGAGCGTATTTAGAAGCTTACAAGCCAGACTTTATGCTAGATAAAATGAGTGATTTATTGCCGATTTTGTCCGACATGAATCGTTCGTAAAGATAAGTAGAGGAGCGATTTAAGTGCGACGGACAACGCGCTATCCTGTTTCAGGAGAAAATTCACTATGGAATGTGTATAAAACAGTGTCTTTTTGGAAGGTAATGAAGAATTTTATTATTATCCAAATTGCACGTTATACACCTTTTTTATCCGTAAAAAATTGGTTGTACCGCACATTTTTGCGGATGAAAGTAGGAAAGAAAACATCGTTTGCGCTTATGGTAATGCCGGATATTATGTTCCCGGAAAAGATAACTGTGGGAGACAATTCGATTATTGGTTATAATACAACGCTTTTAGCACACGAATATTTAATTCGCGAATATCGACTTGGAGAGATCGTCATTGGAAACGAAGTGATGATCGGAGCAAATACGACTATATTACCAGGTGTGAAAATTGGGGATGGCGCGATTGTTTCAGCTGGCACACTTGTTCATAAAGATGTGCCGGGCGGTGCTTTCGTGGGTGGGAATCCAATGCGTGTTATTTATACGAAAGAGCAAATGGAGGCTAGAGAAGGTTCATACTAAAAATGTAACATTTCTCTTCTTTTTTAATGAATAAAAAGGAAATAATTGAGTATAATATACTGTTTTGTTTTTTACGGAATCGTTTATACTTATAGATAGAAGAATGTGTGAACGAAGAAAACAAAAAACTGGAGGATATATGGGGAAAAATCAAAGAATATATAAGGAGAACGGACAAGTTATCTCTTTTAATCAATTAGCGGACTTCTTTTATAAAAAAGGGATGAGGGCTTACAAAGGGCAAAAATTGCAAGATGCAATTAAATATTTTCGAAGAGCGGCACAAAGTGAGAAGGAGCCGTTTATTTTATGTCAATTAGCAACAGTATTATCTGAGGCTGGTGAATACCAAGAGTCGAATCAAACCTTCTTTAAGCTTGTTAGATCTAATCCAGAACTTGAACAGTGTTATTATTTTATTGCAAATAATTATGCATATATGGGACTATTCCAGCAGGCGAAGAAGTATGCGGATCGCTATTTAGAAGTTGCAGAAGAGAAGGAATTTGTTGAAGATACATTAGAATTACTTGAAATTATGGAAGAAGAAGCGATGGGTGCGGAAGAGATTGAGGATGAAGATGATTTAATTGTTATGCAGGAAGAAGCCAATCGTTATATTCGTAACGGACAATTGGAAGAAGCAATTGCTACATTAGAAATTGTTACGAAAGATTATCCGGAATTTTGGTCGGGGCATAATAATTTAGCCATTGCGCATTTTCAATCTGGTAATGTAGATAAGGCGCTGAAATTAACGGAAATGATTTTAGATAAAAATCCTGGTAATATACATGCGCTTTGTAATACGCTTATTTTTCTATATTCAATTGGAGAGCATAAACAAGTAGAAGTATTAGCTACTCAGTTAGTTGCAGTATATCCAATTTCATTTGAACATCGTTTGAAACTTGGAACGACACTTGCAACAATTGGTCATTTTGAGCATGCGTACAAATGGTTTAAAGTATTAAAACGTCAAGGATACGAAGGAGACGTTAGTTTTTATTATTGGTTTGCATATTCTGCTTACATGGTGAAAGATCAGCAAGTAGCTGAAAAAATGTGGCAACATGTTATAGAATTGCACCCTGATAAAAAGGGGAAAGAACCGTGGAATGCAATGAATTTAGCGGATGAAGGACAAAACGTGTTATTTGAAGAATTACGAAAATCATTTCAGCAAAGTGCGACGCTAGAGGAACAAATGCTAGCTTTATATTTAATGAATGAATTATCAACGCCGGAGAAGGTGGGATTCTTCTTTGATGTAACGCAGGCAAAGAATGGTGTTCCAATCGTATCGCAACTTGCAAAGTATTTCTTTTTACTGAATAGCCATAAGAGCATCCCAGCTGATTTACAGCAATTTGAACAGTGCGCGCGAATCGCGGATGCTTTATACAATTATACGAAAAAAGATGATGAATTAATCGAAGAATGTTTACAATTTTGGTTTTGTACATTCATACGTTTATATACATCTGGGGCAGTTTTCACAAATGTATACGGCTGGTCAGCTGCAGTGGAATATATCGTACGCAGCGAACAAGGAAATAAGATGACACAGTCAGAGCTCGGAGATGTATATAATGTATCTGTAGCGACTGTTCGAAAGTATGTGCAAGCTGTTAAGCGTACGCACACATAAGTAAGCAAATCATTGGGAAAAAAATGATGCGAACAGTATAATGAAGGTAACTTAATTGTGTAGGAATGAATAGGAGTGAATAGTGTGTCAGAAGAAAAAATTTATGATGTCATTATTATTGGTGCAGGACCAGCTGGTATGACAGCTGCAGTATATACATCTCGTGCAAATTTAAGCACATTAATGCTTGAGCGTGGTATTCCAGGCGGACAAATGGCAAATACAGAAGATGTAGAAAACTACCCAGGTTATGAGTCTATTTTAGGACCAGACTTATCAAATAAAATGTTCGAGCATGCGAAGAAATTTGGTGCTGAATATGCATACGGTGATGTGAAAGAAGTCATCGATGGTAAAGAATACAAAACAATTATTGCTGGTAAAAAAGAATATAAAGCACGTGCAATTATCGTTGCAAGTGGTGCAGAGTATAAAAAAATTGGTGTACCAGGTGAAACAGAACTTGGCGGCCGTGGTGTATCATATTGCGCGGTATGTGATGGCGCATTCTTTAAAGGTAAAGAGCTTGTAGTTATTGGTGGCGGAGATTCTGCTGTTGAAGAGGGTGTGTTCTTAACACGCTTCGCATCAAAGGTAACAATCGTTCACCGTCGTGACACGCTTCGTGCACAGAAAATTTTACAAGACCGTGCTTTCCAAAATGAAAAAGTAGACTTCATTTGGAACCACACGATAAAAGAAATTAACGAGGCAAATGGTAAAGTAGGAAGTGTAACACTTGTAGACGTAAATAGTGGAGAAGAGAAAGAAGTCAAAACTGACGGCGTATTCGTATACATCGGTATGTTACCACTTTCAAAACCATTTGTTGAACTAGGTATTACAAATGAAAATGGTTACCTTGAAACGAACGAACGTATGGAAACGAAAGTTCCTGGTATTTTCGCAGCTGGTGATGTTCGCGAAAAAATGCTTCGTCAAATTGTAACTGCAACAGGTGATGGTAGTATTGCAGCCCAAAGTGCACAACATTACGTAGAAGAATTATTAGAAGAACTAAAAACTGTATCAGAAAAATAAGGAATAACATACCTTTTGAGAAGAAAGCTACCGATAGGAGCTTTCTTCTTTTTTATGAAAATGTCAAAGTTTTGTCAAAAAATATTGGGATTATAAGCTCTCTTATTGATATACTGAACTTTACGGAAAAAATCACTATAAGAAATGAGGAATTTATTCAGTATGGAATGGCGTAATATATATCGTGGATTTTGTATGGGCGTTAGTGATTTAATTCCTGGTGTGAGCGGCGGTACAATCGCTGTTGTGTTAGGGATTTATGAACAATTGCTTGCGGCAATTAGTGGATTCTTTAGTCGTGAATGGAAAAAACATTTAGGATTTTTAATTCCACTTGCAGCTGGTGTGGCAGCAGCGTTTTTAACGTTAAGTCACGTTATTAAATATTTACTTGCAAATCATTATGAACCGACTCAATTTTTCTTCCTCGGTTTAATTATTAGTATATTACCGATGTTAATGAGGGAAGCTGATGCAAAGTCATCGTTTAAAGGTAAGCACATTGTTTTATTAATAGTTGCAGCAATTCTTGTTGCGATCACAGCTTTCTTTAAACCAGATAAGACAGCAGATCCAATTACGACGTTAACAATTTTAAATGCAATTGGCTTATTTTTCGCAGGATGGATGGCTAGTATGGCTATGTTACTTCCTGGAATTAGCGGATCATTTATTTTATTAATTATTGGTGTGTATCCAACAGCAATTAATGCTTTAACTACACTCAACTTGCCTTTAATTGCAGTTATTGGTGCTGGTGTTATGGTAGGGTTTGTTGTAAGTAGTAAAGGAATTAGTTTCTTATTAGATCGTTATAAAAGTATGACATTTGCGGCAATTATTGGACTAGTTATCGGTTCGATTGTAATTGTGTTCCCTGGTATTCCAACTGGAGGATTTTCAATTATAAGTTCAATTATTACCTTTATTTTAGGATTTGCGATTGTTACTTATTTCGGTAAGAAATAACGGCTTTAATCCCCTTGGCGATAAAAATCGTTAAGGGGATTTTTCATGCTATACATTGAAGGGCCAGGCATTTACATTGCTTGTTATAGAAAGCTTTTTTAAAATTGTTGAGTAGCATATGCTTAGCGGAAGAGGACTGGCTCCTTCGTTGTAGCAAACTGTTTTTGATAGTATAATGAAATGAGTATGCAGTGAGAAATTTGCTGCAAGTAGCTGAGGTGAAGAAACATGCAAAGAGTGACAAACTGTGTGTTAATTAGAGATAATGAAGTACTCTTACTCCAAAAGCCTCGTCGGAATTGGTGGGTTGCACCAGGCGGGAAAATGGAGCGTGGTGAGACGGTAAGAGATTCCGTTGTTCGCGAGTATCGTGAGGAAACAGGTATTTATTTAAAGAACCCAGCGTTAAAGGGGGTCTTCACCTTTGTTATCCAAGAAGGTGATAAAGTTGTTTCTGAATGGATGATGTTCTCCTTTTTAGCGACAGATTTTGCAGGAGAAAACAAACTAGAGAGCGAAGAAGGCATCATTGGTTGGCATACATTTGATAAAATTGATGATTTAGCAATGGCACCAGGAGATTATCACATTATTGATTATTTAATTAAAGGAAATGGAATAATCTACGGTACATTTGTATATACCCCAGATTTTGAGTTGCTTTCATATCGATTAGATCCGAGTTAAACCGTCAAGGAGAGGATACGATGACAGAGAATAATGATATAAAAATGGTAATTATTACAGGAATGTCTGGAGCTGGAAAGACAGTAGCTTTACAAAGTTTTGAAGATTTAGGATATTTCTGTGTAGATAATTTGCCACCGATGTTATTGCCGAAGTTTATTGAGCTTATGGCGGATTCAAAAGGAAAAATGAATAAAGTAGCACTTGGCGTTGATTTACGTGGCCGAGAGTTTTTCGAACATTTATGGGGAGCGCTTGATGATTTATCAGAACGCACATGGATTATTCCTCATATTTTATTCTTAGATGCGAAAGATAGCACGCTTGTAACTCGCTATAAAGAAACGAGACGTTCGCATCCACTTGCACCAACTGGTTTGCCGTTAAAGGGAATCGAGATAGAGCGCAGCTTATTAACTGATATGAAGGCACGCGCTAACATTGTGCTTGATACATCGGATTTAAAACCGAAAGAATTACGTGAAAAAATTGTTCACCTATTTTCAACTGAAACGGAGCAAGCATTTCGTGTAAATGTTATGTCATTTGGATTTAAGTACGGCATTCCAATTGATGCAGATTTAGTATTTGATGTTCGTTTTTTACCAAATCCATATTACATTCCACATATGAAGCCATTAACAGGACTAGATGAAGAAGTTTCATCGTATGTGCTGAAATTTAATGAGACGCATAAGTTTTTAGAGAAATTGACGGATCTTATCACTTTCATGCTGCCTCATTATAAAAGAGAAGGCAAGAGTCAACTTGTAATTGCAATTGGATGTACAGGTGGACAGCATCGTTCTGTTACGCTTACAGAATACCTTGGGAAACATTTGAAACCAGAGTATAGCGTTCATGTATCTCATCGTGATGTGGAGAAGAGAAAGGGCCATTAAGGGATGAAAAAAGAGAGAAAACCTAAAATTGTTATCATGGGAGGCGGAACGGGACTTTCTGTTTTATTACGAGGGTTAAAACAATATCCGGTCGATATTACAGCAGTTGTTACAATCGCTGATGATGGTGGCAGTTCAGGTAGATTACGTGATGAGCTAGAAATTCCACCCCCAGGTGACATTCGTAACGTACTTGTTGCGTTATCAGATGTAGAGCCACTGGTGGAAGCTTTATTTCAGCATCGTTTCACAACCGGAGATGGGCTGAAAGGTCATGCGTTAGGAAATTTATTATTGGCAGGTATGACCTCGATTACAGGAGACTTCTTCCATGCCATTACAGAAACAAGTAAAGTTTTAAATGTTAGAGGACGTGTATTACCGGCAGCGAATCAAAGTGCAGTACTGCATGCGGAACTAGAAGATGGAGAAATTGTAACAGGTGAATCAAAGATTCCTTATTTCGGAAAGAAGATTAACCGTGTCTTTTTAACTCCAGAAGATGTAGAGCCGTTACATGAAACGTTGACTGAGATTAAACGAGCTGATTTACTTGTTTTCGGTCCAGGAAGTTTGTATACGAGTATATTACCGAATTTAGTTGTTAACAAAATTGGGGACGCTGTTCTTGCTGCAAAAGCGAAGAAGGTATATGTGTGTAATGTTATGACGCAAGCTGGTGAAACAATGGGATATACTGCGTTTGACCATGTGCAGGCGTTACATGATCATTTAGGTAAACCATTTATCGATACTGCAATTGTAAATAACCGTGATATTCCTTGTGAATTACGTCAGTTATACGAGGAAGAAATGTCGGCACCAGTTGTAGTAGATGAAGAGCGTTTTATTGAAAATAATATTAATGTGATTCAAGATCAATTAGCGAAGTATGATGACCGTGTTGTAAGGCACGATACATTAAAATTAGCTTCTATTTTATATTCACTGTTGTAGATGTGCGTTATCTCGTTTGAGGTAACGCTCCTCACTTCATATAGGACAAGATTTTTGTTCCACAATAATCGTATAAGGAGGTGTTGGCTGTGTCATTTGCATCAGAAACAAAGAAAGAGTTGACGAATCTAGAGATGAAGGAATGCTGTGAGAAAGCAGAATTATCAGCGTTACTTCGCATGAACGGATCGCTTTCTTTTTCAAACCGTCGTCTATCAATCGATATTCAAACGGAAAATGCGGCAATTGCAAGAAGGATTTATACGCTTTTGAAAAAAGGATATGACGTGACGGTAGAATTACTTGTTCGTAAAAAAATGCGATTGAAGAAAAATAATGTATATATCGTAAGGCTTGTTGAGAAGTCGCGCGAAATATTAGCTGATCTTCATATCGTTCGAGATGACTTTTCATTTATTCGAAATATATCACAAGAATTGATTGAGAAGAAATGTTGTAAACGATCGTATTTACGCGGTGCATTTTTAGCAGGTGGTTCAGTAAATAACCCAGAAACATCATCTTATCATTTAGAGATCTTTTCGTTATATAAGGAACATAATGATGCTATATGTGAACTGATGAACGGATTTGATTTAAATAGTAAGACGTTGGAAAGAAGAAAAGGGTACATTACGTATTTGAAAGAAGCAGAAAAGATTACAGAGTTTTTAAATATTATAGGTGCTCATAATGCACTTTTAAGATTTGAAGACATTCGAATCGTACGTGATATGCGTAATTCTGTAAATCGTTTAGTGAATTGCGAAACAGCTAATTTAAATAAAACAATCGGTGCAGCGCTAAGGCAGATTGAAAATATCCGCTATATTGATGAGACGGTTGGTCTTGATATATTGCCGGATAAACTACGCGAAATTGCGCAATTGCGAAGAGATTATCAAGATGTAACATTGAAAGAGTTAGGTGAGATGGTATCCGGGGGGAAAATTAGTAAATCGGGTATTAATCATCGTTTGCGTAAAATCGATGATATTGCAGAGAAATTACGCGCGGGGGAAACAGTAGCAAAAAAATAAGAGGTTAAAGGGGAAATGGAGCTGTGGTTCAAAAAAGAGTTCAGGTTTCATTAAAAAACGGTTTACAAGCACGTCCGGCTGCGTTGTTTGTACAAGAGGCCAATCGCTTTCATGCAGATATCTTCATCGAGAAAGATGGAAAGACAGTAAATGCAAAGAGCATAATGGGGATTATGAGCTTAGCAATTGGAACTGGTAGCATGATAACAATTACAACAGAAGGTTCAGATGCAGAAGAGGCTTTAGAAGCATTAGCTGCATATGTACAGTAAGAAAGCTATCGCGTATGTGCGATAGCTTTTTTGTTTTGTTATTTGCGCGGATTGGTGGGGAGGGTATGTGGGGTGTGCATGCTTGTCGAGGATTGTCGGTAAGTCGATAAGTTGTGTCGAAACGTCGATATATGAAAATAATCGCCGATATAATTGGAGTTACGGTCGATATATTTGAAAAATCGCTGATATATTTAGGTCGATACCGGGTGGAGTATACGTGTGCAGAGATCTAATTATAAAAAAAGCGCCCTGTGAGAGGGCGCTTTTTTATGTATCCAGCTCCAGCGGCTAGAATCTCCGGTCGCTTCGCCCCTTCATTCGAGGCAAAAAGCGCCTCGGAATCAGGGGCTCCATCGCCCTGCGATTCTAAACGAGCCGCTTCCGCTTTAAATTAATTAACGATTTGTAAAGATCTTATCGATTAAACCGTATTCTAAAGCTTTTTCTGCTGTCATGAAGTTGTCGCGGTCAGTGTCGCGTTGTAGTACTTCAAGTGGTTGACCTGTGCGGTCAGCAAGAATTTGGTTTAGTTTTTCACGTAAGAATAGGATACGTTTAGCAGCGATTTCGATTTCAGTCGCTTGACCTTGTGCACCACCAAGTGGTTGGTGAATCATTACTTCACTGTTTGGAAGTGCATAACGTTTTCCTTTTTCACCTGCTGCAAGTAAGAATGCACCCATAGATGCAGCCATACCGATACAGATTGTTGATACTTGCGGTTTAATAAACTGCATTGTATCGTAAATTGCCATACCTGCTGTGATAGAACCACCAGGGCTGTTGATGTAGATATGAATATCTTTTTCAGGATCTTGAGATTCCAAGAATAAAAGCTGGGAAACGATTGAGTTAGCTACGTTGTCATCAATTGCACTACCAAGCATAATGATGCGGTCTTTTAATAGTCGAGAGTAAATATCGTAAGCGCGTTCTCCACGATTTGTTTGTTCAATTACTGTAGGAATTAAATTCATCTGTTATTTCCTCCTTCAAAAGCTTTCTTAGTCTTATAATACAATTATGGTCAATAAAGGTCAAACGAAACCACTTTAAATCAAAAAAATATGTAGTTGTACCATGAAATATTCGCTATGTTTTTGAAATTCCCTGCTTATGTATCTTCAACATCATAACCGAATTACATAAATTTAAACGTTAGAAAAGCGATAGGAAAAAAGAAAAGAACGCCTTTTTACTGAAGCGTTCTTTCGATATCTATTCTTTTAAAAGATAGGTCACTTTATTTAAAATCTTTTCGATTTGTTTCGCGTTTTTACTATACATTTCGCTTGCTGATTTCGACTTTGTTTCTAAGGAAAATAGTTCAAGATCAGCATGACATTTTTTTAAAGATGCCAATAATAAAGGTTTGTTTTGAGGAGAAGGCATTTGTAGTTTGTCATTATAAATGTCGATAGTAAGTTGTCCATATGAATCCACTTGACCGAGAAAGACGTTTTCAATGACAACACCGAGTTTTTCTAGTTCAGAATGTAGCCAAGCTCGGTTATGACCGCTTGCGGAAAGTGGTTCATCTAGTACATTCCCATCCATAATAACAGTTTGTGGTTCTTTTTCATTCGGCACTTTTAAACCGAGATCTTTTGCAGTAAGTGGCTGAAAATCTTTCTTTAATAATACATTTAATTCTCCGCTCGGTTCTAAGACAGCAAATTCGACTTCAGCTATACTGAATGCACCATTTCCTCTAAGAAGTTCAAGTAACTCATCACTTGTATATTTTTCTTGTTTTAAATTATCCTCAAGTACTTTGCCATCTTTTATTAACACTGTAGACTTCCCTTCAAAAAAATCTCTAGCAGTTTTGTTTTTTAGGGAGAGAATTCCGACAAAGAAGGGTACTGAGGCGAAAATAAGTATGGCAAAGACACCATGGAAAAACTTTTGATCAAGCCCTGTAGCTATTTGAGCGGCGATATCACCGATTGTCATTCCTGCTATGTATTCAAAAAAGGAAAGTTGGGAGATTTGCCTTTTTCCTAAGCATTTTGTAATAGTGAATAAAATGATTAATATGAATACAGAGCGAAGAATGACCAGTGTCCATTCCGGCAGGTGAGACATAGTCATTTCCTCCAGTCTACTTAAAACCCTTTATATTGAGGTTCTTCACGTTCTAATACGGAAACTCTATTTTGTAAATCAACGATGATGCTGTCCATTTCTAACATACATTCATGAAATACGCGTTTTGCTTCATCGTCTGTAGAATTTAGCGAAAGGGAGCTTAAGCTTGCTTGAGCGCCCCTGACACTAGCAAGGCAGGTTTTTACGCTAGCGATAACAGTCATACAAACACTCCTTATCCTTTCGGTTTGAATAGCAATGCTCCGATGAAGCCGAAAATAATAGCTGCGGACACACCGGCGCTCGTTACTTTAAACATGCCAGTAATAACGCCAACGATGCCATGTTTTGCAGCTTCTTCCATTGCACCGTGAACGAGGGCATTACCGAAGCTTGTAATAGGTACGGTTGCCCCAGCTCCAGCGAAATCAATTAATGGTTCATATAAATTGAATCCATCTAATATAGCTCCAGCAACAACGAGTGTTGCCATTGTATGAGCTGGTGTTAGCTTTCCAACATCAAACATAAGTTGGCCGATTACACATATAAGTCCGCCAATGACGAAAGCCCAGAAAAAAATCATTGCGTTGCACCTCCAAATTCAATCGAAACGGCGTGAGCGATACACGGAATCGTTTCTTCTTGTTGGAATGTAAGTGGAGATAGTAAAGCGCCTGTCGCAACGACAAGTATTTTATTAAACTCTCCTCTTTTCATTCGGTTTAATAAGTGACCGTATACGACAGTTGCAGAGCATCCTGGTCCGCTAGCACCAGCGATGACAGGTTGCCCTTCTCTATAAATGAGTAGCCCGCAATCTTGAAACTGTTCGCTCGTTACTTTCGTTCCATGTTTATGTAGTAAGTCATAAGCAATTTCGCGTCCTACATGTCCGAGGTCACCCGTTACGATTAAATCGTAGTAAGAGGCATCAATTTGTCGTTCGCGTAAATGGGCTTCAATTGTATCAACGGCAGCTGGAGCCATTGCACCTCCCATATTAAATGGATCTGTTAATCCCATATCAACCACTCGTCCGATTGTGGCAGATGTTACCCTAGGGCCGTGTCCAGTATCGCTTAAAATAGCAGCACCAGCACCGGTTACTGTCCACTGCGCGGTAGGCGGCTTTTGCCCGCCATATTCGGTAGGATAGCGGAACTGTTTTTCTACAGCGGTGTTATGGCTTGATGCCCCGGTTAATAAATATTTTGCGCCTTTTGCATTTACGATACTTGCTCCAAGTGCTAAACCTTCCATAGAAGTAGAACAAGCACCGAATAGTCCGAGATAAGGAGTGCCCAGTGTACGGCAAGCAAAGCTTGTAGGGGTAATTTGATTAATTAAATCGCCTGCGAGTACAAACTGAATATCGTCTTTACGAAGGTTTGCTTTTTCAGTAGCGCGGCTACAAGCTTCTTCGAATAAAATTTTATGTGCTTTTTCATAGGAATCTTGTCCGAGCCATAAATCTTCATGGAGGGTATCGAAGTCTTCTGGAATTTTTCCTTTAGCTTCAAACGGCCCACCAACGACTCCCGTCGAAATAATAACTGGTTTGTTTTCAAATACCCATGTTCGGTGTCCTTGTAACATTTATAGCCCTCCCCATTGAACGAGAATCGTTTTAATAAGTGCGATGACGAAAGCGGAAAATACACCAAATAAAATAACAGAACCAGCTAATTTAAACATGTTACCGCCAACACCAAGGACAAAACCTTCTGTTCGGTGTTCGATACATGCGGCGATAACAGAGTTGCCAAATCCAGTGACAGGTACAGCTGTGCCTGCTCCGGCAAACTGGCCAAACCGATCGTATATACCAAATCCAGTTAATAGCATGGAGATGAAAATAAGAGTTGCGACTGTTGGATTTCCTGCTGAGCGTTCAGTGAAATCAAAATATGTGATATAAAATGTAGAAATGAGTTGTCCGATGAAGCAAATAAAACCGCCGACGAAAAAGGCTTTTATACAATTTTTCAAGACAGGGCGCTTCGGTTCTCGTTCTTGTTCGAATTTTTTATACTCCTGTTGCACAGGGGTTAAGTTTTTATCTTTACTAGACATTGCAATCCTTCCTTTTCTTAAAAAAAAGCGTTAAGTGTTAGACTCCATTTTTTTCCCAATGAATTTTAATTGTTTATTAATTTCATCTTTAGATACTTCTTTTTCCTTAATTTTTCTTTCGAGTTTTTCGAGTAACATAAAGATTTTTTTATCTGTACTGACACGAACATCGAAAGTAGGATGCTCATCACTTAGCTGCTTTTGAAGCTTCTTACGAAGAGGTTTTAATCCAAACCTTTCGTGATGCTCCGGTATAACTGCTATATAGAGATCTAAATTTGAATTTACTGCCGCACTTTTTATAATCCCATCCATAGCGAGGGCCCTTTTCTTGGCTCCTTGTGATATAGATTGATTAAAGGATTCCGTACTCATCTTTGTTAGTTTAGGACCTTTTTCTTTCTCCGTTCGTTTTGCTTCTTCTTTCACTTTTTTATCTAAGGGACTATTATCACATCCGGTAAAAGAGCTAAATAGAAGGGCAAATAATGCGGTTATGAGTCCGAGTTTTCGCATAATTATCATTCCATTTCTATTGCAATATGTAATGTGATAGAAAAAGGATGACTGCATATCATCCTTTTTCTATTTCACAGCATGGCGAATCCGTTATTGCTGTGAGTATTGTGGTTCTTCTTGTTGGACTTCTTCAACGCGAGGGTTTAAAGAATCGATAATCGTTTGTGTTTGCTGCGCAGCTGTTTGGAACAGTTGCTTTGCTTGTTGGTTATCCGTATCAAGAGCGAATCCCTCTAAGCTAGCTTGTGCACTTTTTAATCCAGAAACAGTTTGCTTTAATTTCGTAATTACAGTCATTGAATGAAGCCCCCTTTGGAATATCAATTCAAAGATTATAATTTGTGAGTTGGGGGGAATTTATGATTGGAAAATTTAGGGCATGGTGCTTTGTTGATGTAATCATAACTAAGGTGCATAAAGGATTATGGGGATATTTTTATTGATTTAGATGGATTTTATTGCTATTATTATGAGAAGAAAATGAAGTATATTTTATAATCATGCGCCCATAGCTCAGTCGGATAGAGCGGTGGTTTCCGGTACCACGTCTGCCGGGGGTTCGAATCCCTCTGGGCGCGTTACTTATCGTTAAAGTCTTGCTATATCTACATTCTTTTAAGAAATAATTTGGATAACCGTCATACATTTAGCGTTAATATGACACGTTCTATTCCAAAACGGAAAGAATTAAGGTATTAAGTAAGCGGCACTCAACAGCGTGAAGAACGTGTTGAAAATTAATAGTAAATCTAGTGAAACCCCTTGTATGTGATTAGAAATAATCGTGTACAGGGGTTTTGTTATGAAAAGAATGAAAAGGCGTGCTGTTGGAAAGAGACGTGATGTTGATACGGATATTGTTCTATATAAGCCGTCTATCACTGTGAATAAGCCGTTAGAACGTGTTATGGGTATTTTAATTTAAATGAAGAAGTAAATAAGCAAAGTATAGAATTATGAAAAAACAAAAAAGCCATACAAGTAGTATGACTTTCTTTATGAAACAGTTAAGCTTTTGGTGCAGGTGTGTCACCTTTATTGTAAGTTGGTGAACCAGTATTACCATCAGTTATACCCCAAGGTTCCCCGTGTGTGTAAGATGGAGACCAACCTTCTCCATGTGTATATTCAGGAGAACCACCAGTATGACCGTGACTATACGCTAAGTCAGGTCTTTGTGGTGCAGGTGTGTCACCCTCAGCCATTGCTAAGAAACTAAATACCGTAACCGATAATAGTAGTACTGTTTTAAGCTTTTTCATTATATTAACGCCCCTTTTTCTTCATATTTTTTTCTTGCTTCATTACTCATGTAAAAATACCTACTTGCCTTCTTTTCGTTTGCTTCCTTATAAAACATAGTTGCTAATATTTCTGTGTATTCTTGTACGCAACGTGTTAAATTTTCTTCTTCGAAGTAGGAAATTCCTTCTAAAACAACACTTTCTAACGTTAGAGAATCAGAACCATTATTCATTTCCTTCAAGATATTAAAGCGATGTACGTATTCCTTATTTTCTATCTTAGTACAAGCTGCAAGCCCTTTTTCAATGAGTGTATCAACCTTATTGTGTTCACCCAATTTATAATATTCCCTAGCCTGTAAGAATATAGCTTTATAATGGTTTGGAAGATGTTCTGTAACTTCTGATAAGTGACGGATAGCTAATTCAGAAAGACTTTGACTTGCATATAACCAGCCTAAATTATTTCTAATACGTAACAGTAGTTCGGTGTTATTAAGTTCTTTAATAATGTCAATCGCCTTATGTAAATGTTCTTCTGCTTGTTCAAATTGTCTTATCTGTATACATGTTAAGCCTAGGACGTTATAACATAAAGCAATGTTAATGTTATAACGGTTAGTTTTGCTGAAAAAGTCTTTTGCTTTGTTAGCATATGAAATAGATGGTAGTGGTTTATAAGTTTGGTAATAGAAAGATGCCAACCTATAATTAAATTCTGCTTTTTCTACTTCGGCAGGCACATACATTAAAAGTTTCTCTGCTTTTCCAAAGTATTCATTTGCTTCATTATAGTCTGCAAGAATTGTGCTGTGAATAGCTTTGAAGAAGTGATAATAATAGGATAAAAAACTACTATCAGGTACATCAAAGGAGTTAATTTCATTAAAGCTATCTTTTGTAATGTTAAGTCCATCGGTTAGTACTTTATATCTAAAGTCTAATAACGAATAGTATAATAATAAATTTTTATCTTCTTTTATGCTGGAAAGCTTATCTTCAACTTCTTGTTTTAAGTTTGTTGCTTGTATATTTTGATGTTGTAGTATAGCTTGATACCAGTCATTAAGTAACTTTGAAATCTGTTCATTCTCCTTCACTGGAACACGCATATAATCCCTTCCTTTTCTGAATAGTATTACATTAAATGATAGCAAGAATAGAATATAATGGAAATTGAATTTCGATATTTCTCAACATTTGTTTGAGAATTATATTTTAAAGGTAAAAGTTCATTAATTCATTTTGTTTAGTAAATTCAAGCATTTAAGGTAGTGAGGGAATTTAACATGGCATAATTTTCGGGTGGAAGAAGTAGAGTTAAAGGTGTACAAGAAGTAATAAAAGATTATGCGGATAAAGTTCTTGATAGAGTTGAAGTGAAAAATGAGTATCCTGATTCGTATACAGCATCTAAAATATTACGTGAAGAACTTAAGGATGCAGGGATTGAACCACCCCCATATTCTAATGCAGCACATCATCTAACACCTTGGAACGATAGTAGGGCAGAAAATGCACAAAAATTATTAAGGGAATTTGGGATAGATCATGATTCGGCGGCTAATGGAGTATTTTTACCTTATAAAGTTAATGAATACGTGACTACTGAGGTCTTACACATAGGAAAGCATAGTTCAGAGTACATACTTGAAGTAGAGAGAGTATTAAGTCTTGTTAAGAAACGGGGCGGTACGCAAGAAGATGCTGTTGAAGCTTTACATGATATCAGAGAACGTTTATTGGATGGTGAATTAAAATTAAATAAACCGAAGAAAAAGTAATCTTATTTATACTAGAAAAATAGCAAAGGAGAGTAAAAATGAAAATTTGGGAATTAAAGAGTTCATTTGATGACTATGAATCCTTTCAATTATTGAATTTAGAAGAAGATTCTAAAAAGTATTTTGAAGGAAAAATTGACTCGGCAGCAAAAGCATCTAATTCATGGGGAGAAATACGTATTAAATGTGTAGAAGAAGGAAAGCAAAGTGATTTTCCTCATTTTTGGGGAGAAGTTGGTACACCAATGGTTAGTGAGAAAGCTAAAAAATTCCTAGAACCTAAGCTGGTTGATAATGTAGAATTTCTTCCCCTAATTCATGATGTGACAGGCGAAGTGTATTATATAATTAACGTTTTAAATGCAATAGATGCTGTTGACTATGAAAAAGCTATACTAAAGAAATTACGTTCTGGCTTAGTAATAGATTTTAAAAAATACGCATTCTTATCTAATATGGTTAAGAACCAAACAATATTTAAAGTTTACTTAAATGAAATATTACATATTCCTTCCGTCTTTGTATCGGATGAATTAAGAAATGCAATTTTAGAAAGTGATTTAAAAGGTTTTGAATTTGTAGAGGTATGGGATTCAGAAGCAAACATGTAAAAGATAGTCCTAAAATAACTGATAGTTAACAACATGGACGAAAAAATTTCAGAAATTCTAAGAATGTTAGACAATTATGAGGGAAATGAGAAAGGAATTTTTGAAATGATTCAAGCTGAAGCAATGGTGAAATATAAACAATGTGAAGAAATAATAGATACGATACTGAATAATAAGTCTAGAAGTGAAACAGAAAGACATGAAGCTATAATGAATATGATAGGGTACGTTTTTACTTGTGGTGTATCTTATGGAACTGTTCAGATTCCAGTAGCAATGATCTCAAAACATCAATTACCTACACATTAATTTGTATTTTAAAACAAAGGTGAAACAATAGAAGAAATGAAATTAATATTGAAAAAAGTACGCAAGCGATTTTATAATCGAAATAGTTTAGCATACATACCGTTGTATGTTCATTTCAAAAATTTTTATTTCTACATTACATGCAAGGTAAAACCTTGATTTTACTGATAATTTTACATAACCGTTACTGTGTGGTTTCCGGTACCACGTCTGCCGGGGGTTCGAATCCCTCTGGGCGCGTCAAAAAGTCCTAACTTACGTTTTGTAGGTTAGGACTTTTTTTATTTCCCTCTTGTTATATCTAGTGATAAGATTTACTATTAGTACTTGGTAATAATTTTTGGTCTTAATATTTTCTTTCAATATTATTCAAATTTCGGTTGTAAGTTGTAAATCTCATTAATACATATAAATTAATAATATTTTGGAATGGGTGTCTGTGATAGCATTCTCCTTTTACCAAACTTATTGTACAATAGAAACAAGGGGGAGATTAGTTTGAAGGCAAGTCTTTTACAAGAACAAAGCTTACGTTTGGCAATGACACAAGAGTTAAGGCAAGCGATTACAATGCTCCAGTATAATGTACAAGAATTATCGGAGTTTTTGTATGAGCAATCGTTAGAGAATCCCCTTATTGAGTTAGGTGGTTTTGAGAGGGAGAAGAAAAAGAGCTCTAACAACAGTAAAAGTACCAGCAAACAAGTCGAGAATCAGATGGAAATCTACAGTGTGGATTCAACAACGATTCAGCAACATTTATTAAATCAAATACAGTATTATAAAATAGAGGAAGAAGAGCGGAAGGTAGCTTCTTTCATTATTATGAACATGGATGGAAATGGATATTTACAAGAAACGAATGAAGAGTTAGCAAATCTTCTTTCCGCACCACTTCATGTAGTTGACCGCTCTGTAGAGCTTGTCCAATCACTTGAGCCAGCAGGGGTAGGGGCGCGGAATATTCAGGAATGTCTAACTTTACAATTGAAGCGCTTACAAAGACGGAATGGATTAGCGGAGGAGGTTATAGAGGATCACTTTGCTTATTTCGTGAAGAAAGATTGGCGAAAGCTCGCTCAAGTGTTGAAGTGTAGTAATGAAGAATTGCAGGATGCGGTAAATTGTATAACGTCATTACAACCAAAACCAGGTCTTGCGTTTTCTTCCGATAAACCACTTTATATTGTGCCTGATATGGCGGTGAAAAAAGATGGCGATCGTCTCGTTTTACAAATGAATGAGAGAAATATGCCGAGAATTGAGATTCATTCTGAATATAGTGCGCTTCTTAATAATAGTGAAAGTGAAGTAGCATCTTACGTATCAGAAAAGTATCAGCATGTGCAGTGGATTATGCGTAGTTTGAAACAGAGAAAACAAACGCTTTTGCAAGTAATGACCATTATTATGGAAAAACAACGTGATTTCTTCTGGAAAGGTCCAGAGTATTTAAAGCCACTTGCTTTAAAAGAAGTAGCAGAAGAGTTAAGTGTGCATGAATCGACAATTAGTCGTGCGACGCGAAATAAATATGTGCAAACACCACACGGTTTATTTGAGATGAAATCGTTCTTTAGTAATGCCGTTTCGACTACTGAAGATGAAGCAGTTTCTACAAAGCGTGTAAAACAATTTATTCAAACGCTTGTTGAGGCGGAGAATAAGAAAAAGCCACTTTCAGACCAAAAGATTTCAAAATTATTAGAAGAAGAGCATGAAATCGTTATTTCTCGAAGAACAGTGGCGAAGTATAGAGAGCAAATGCACATTCCGGCTTCGTCATTACGAAAAACGATCGGATAGGTGAAGAAGATGAAAGTTGTACTGTATACAAAAAAAGATTGTGGCCTTTGCGTGAAGGCGAAACAAGTTTTACAGGAAGTGCAATGTGAATATTCTTTTCAAATTGAGGAAATAGATATATATGAAGATAATGACCTTTTAGAAAAATATCACCTAATGATTCCGGTTGTAGAAATGGACGGAAAACAAGTAGAATATGGTAACATTCACAAAGGTGTCATAATAAACTATATAAAGAATGCAGTTAAGAGTTGAATAAGTTTCTATCTCCTGTTACAATAATACACGTAGCAGGGATTATTTTTTTAACCTATGTGGGACACAAAATGTCACTACGGGACGTAAAGTGACCACGAGGGAAAATGAACCGATGTAGTGAGGAGAAAAGATATGCGCTCATGGATTCAGAACACAAAAAAATTATTACCTGATCTGCTACCTGTTATGCAAACGAGAATGCAAATTCTTCAATACATTAGGCTCATGCAGCCGATTGGAAGAAGAAACTTATCAGCAAGTCTCGGTATGACAGAACGAGTATTGCGAAGTGAAGTTCAAGTTTTGAAAGAACAAAACTTAGTTCACGTCGCTTCTTCTGGAATGACATTGACAGAAGAAGGAACAGCTTTAGTTCTTGCTTTGGAAGACTTTATGAAAGAAATTTCCGGGTTAAAGGTTTTAGAAAAGCAACTTAAGGAAACATTAGACTTGGATGAAGTTTTCGTTGTCCCTGGTGATAGTGATGAATCGCCTTGGGTCAAACTGGAGATGGGCCGTGCTTGTGTGACTTGTATAAAAGACCGTCTGACAGCGAATAATATCGTTGCTGTGGCTGGAGGAACTACGCTAGCTGCTGTTGCGGACATGATGCAGCTTGATTGCAAAGATTTACATATGCTATTTGTCCCAGCACGTGGTGGAATTGGAGAAGGCGTCGAATTAGAAGCCAATACCATTTGTGCCAAGATGGCGCAAAATACGATGAGTAATTATCGCTTATTGTATGTCCCAGACCATGTTAGCAGCGAAGCATATGCGTCTATTGTGACAGAGCCTTCCGTGAAAGAAGTTCTTGAGTTGATTCGATCTTCCAATATCGTCATTCATGGAATAGGTGATGCGTTAACAATGGCACGTCGCAGAAATACTTCAGAAGCAGATTGGTTAAAGATTCAGGCAAGCGAAGCAGTTGGCGAAGCTTTCGGTTACTACTTTAATGAACAAGGAAATGTTGTTCATAAAGTAAGAACAGTTGGTATGCAACTAGAGGATTTACAACATGTATCTCACGTTGTTGCAGTCGCTGGAGGTTCTTCAAAGGCAAAGGCAATACAGGCTGTAATTAAACAAGGGCACACTTCAATTCTAATTACAGATGAAGGTGCAGCAAAACAGTTAACAAAGGGTATTACCCTTTAATATAATCCCCCAAGGAGGAAATTCAAATGACTAAAATTGGTATTAATGGATTTGGACGTATCGGACGTAACGTATTCCGCGCAGCTCTTAACAACTCTGAGGTAGAAGTAGTAGCAATCAACGACTTAACAGATGCTAAAACATTAGCTCACCTTTTAAAATATGACACAGTTCACGGAACTTTAAATGCAGAAGTATCTGCTAACGAAAACAGCATCGTTGTTAACGGTAAAGAAATTAAAGTTATCGCTGAGCGTGACCCAGCTCAATTACCATGGAGCGACTACGGAGTAGAAGTAGTAGTAGAATCTACTGGCCGTTTCACTAAAAAATCAGACGCTGAAAAACACTTAGGTGGATCAGTTAAGAAAGTTATCATCTCAGCTCCAGCTTCTGACGAAGATATCACTGTAGTTATGGGTGTTAACCACGAACAATACGATGCAGCTAACCACAACGTAGTATCTAACGCTTCTTGTACTACAAACTGTCTAGCTCCATTCGCTAAAGTATTAAACGAAAAATTCGGCGTAAAACGCGGAATGATGACAACAATTCACTCTTACACTAACGACCAACAAATCTTAGACTTACCACACAAAGATTTACGTCGTGCTCGTGCAGCAGCTGAAAACATGATCCCAACATCTACTGGTGCAGCTAAAGCTGTAGCATTAGTATTACCAGAACTTAAAGGTAAATTAAACGGTGGCGCTGTACGTGTTCCAACTGCTAACGTTTCTCTAGTTGACCTAGTTGTTGAACTTGACAAAGAAGTAACAGTTGAAGAAGTAAATGCAGCATTCAAAGCAGCAGCTGAAGGCGAATTAAAAGGTATCCTTGGATACAGCGAAGAGCCATTAGTATCTATCGACTATAACGGATGTACAGCTTCTTCTACAATCGATGCATTATCTACAATGGTAATGGAAGGTAACATGGTTAAAGTACTTTCTTGGTACGATAACGAAACAGGTTACTCTAACCGCGTAGTAGACTTAGCAGCTTACATGACTTCAAAAGGTCTTTAATTCTTAATTATATAAGTTATCAATGACAAAACGAGGGAGAGGGTTTGTTCCCTCTCTCTCTTCTTTCGTTTTAAAAGCAAATGTGTTAAGCTTTTGAGTGGGTTTTGTCAATCCTAACTAGTAGTCGGAGGGAAATCCAATGAACAAAAAATCAATTCGTGACGTAGATTTAAAAGGTAAGCGTGTATTTTGCCGCGTTGACTTCAACGTACCTATGAAAGAAGGCAAAATTACAGATGAAACTCGTATCCGTGCAGCTCTTCCTACAATTCAATATTTAGTAGAGCAAGGTGCGAAGGTTATTTTAGCAAGCCACTTAGGCCGTCCAAAAGGTCAAGCAGTAGAAGAATTACGTCTTACTCCAGTAGCAGCACGTTTAGGCGAGCTTCTTGGTAAAGATGTTAAAAAAGCAGACGAAGCATTCGGACCAGTTGCACAAGAAATGGTTGCAGCAATGAACGAAGGCGACGTATTAGTTCTTGAAAACGTACGTTTCTATGCGGGCGAAGAAAAGAACGATGCAGAACTTGCGAAAGAATTTGCAGCTCTTGCTGACATCTTCGTAAACGATGCATTCGGTGCAGCTCACCGTGCTCATGCTTCTACAGCAGGAATCGCAGACTACCTACCAGCAGTATCTGGTCTATTAATGGAAAAAGAGTTAGAAGTATTAGGTAAAGCACTTTCTAACCCAGAACGTCCATTCACAGCTATCATCGGTGGTGCGAAAGTAAAAGATAAAATCGGTGTAATTCGTCATCTATTAGACAAAGTAGATAACTTAATCATCGGTGGCGGACTTGCTTACACATTCGTTAAAGCTTTAGGTCATGAAATTGGTCTATCTCTATGTGAAGACGACAAGATCGAACTAGCAAAAGAATTTATGCAACTTGCAAAAGAAAAAGGCGTAAACTTCTACATGCCAGTTGATGTTGTAATCACTGAGGAATTCTCTGAAACTGCAACAACTAAAATCGTTGGTATCGACTCTATCCCTTCTAACTGGGAAGGCGTGGACATCGGTCCTAAAACACGTGAAATTTATGCAGATGTAATTAAAAACTCTAAGCTTGTTGTATGGAATGGACCAATGGGTGTATTCGAAATGACTCCATTCGCAGAAGGTACAAAAGCAGTAGGACAAGCATTAGCAGATGCAGAAGGTACATACTCTGTTATCGGCGGTGGTGACTCTGCAGCAGCTGTTGAAAAATTCGGTATGGCTGATAAAATGAGCCACATTTCTACTGGCGGCGGTGCGTCATTAGAATTCATGGAAGGTAAAGAGCTTCCAGGTGTAGTTTGTCTTAACGACAAATAAGTAGCAGCCAAAGAAAAAGGACGGTGCAAAGCATGCGTAAACCAATTATCGCAGGTAACTGGAAAATGAATAAAACTCTATCTGAAGCAGTTAGCTTCGTAGAGGAAGTTAAAGGTCAAATCCCAGCAGCTTCAGCTGTTGATGCAGTAGTTTGCTCTCCAGCTCTATTCTTAGAGCGCCTTGTAGCAGCGACTGAAGGAACTGATTTACAAGTAGGTGCACAAAACATGCACTTCGAAAAAAATGGTGCATTCACTGGCGAAATTAGCCCAGTAGCACTTAGCGACTTAAAAGTAGGCTACGTAGTACTTGGCCACTCTGAGCGTCGTGAAATGTTTGCTGAAACAGATGAGTCAGTAAACAAAAAGACTATTGCAGCATTTGAACATGGTTTAACACCAATCGTATGTTGTGGTGAGACTTTAGAAGAGCGCGAAAGCGGAAAAACATTTGATCTAGTAGCAGGTCAAGTGACAAAAGCACTTGCAGGTTTAACAGAAGAGCAAGTTAAAGCAACTGTTATCGCTTATGAGCCAATCTGGGCTATCGGTACAGGTAAATCTTCTTCTTCTGCAGATGCAAACGAAGTATGTGCGCACATCCGTAAAGTTGTTGCAGAAGTTGTTTCTCCAGCGGCTGCAGAAGCTGTTCGTATTCAATACGGCGGTAGCGTAAAACCAGAAAACATTAAAGAGTACATGGCACAATCTGACATCGACGGCGCTTTAGTTGGCGGTGCTAGCTTAGAGCCTGCTTCGTTCTTAGGTCTTCTGGGGGCGGTAAAATGAGAAAGCCAACAGCTTTAATCATTCTTGACGGTTTCGGACTTCGTGAAGAAACTTACGGGAATGCTGTAGCACAAGCTAAGAAACCTAATTTTGATGGTTACTGGAACAAATTCCCTCACACAACGCTTACAGCTTGTGGCGAGGCAGTAGGTCTTCCAGAAGGTCAAATGGGTAACTCTGAGGTTGGTCACTTAAATATCGGTGCTGGCCGCATTGTATATCAAAGCTTAACACGCGTAAACGTTGCAATTCGTGAAGGTGAGTTCGATAAGAACGAAACGTTCCAAAGTGCAATTAAAAGCGTAAAAGAAAAAGGTACTGCACTTCATTTATTCGGTTTACTTTCTGACGGTGGTGTGCACAGTCACATGAACCACATGTTTGCTCTTCTTCGCTTAGCAGCTAAAGAAGGCGTTGAGAAAGTATACATTCATGCATTCTTAGATGGCCGCGATGTTGGACCAAAAACAGCACAAAGCTATATCGATGCAACAAATGAAGTAATTAAAGAAACAGGAGTAGGACAATTCGCGACTATCTCTGGTCGTTATTACTCGATGGACCGTGACAAGCGTTGGGATCGCGTAGAAAAATGTTACCGTGCTATGGTGAATGGTGAAGGCCCTACTTATAAATCAGCAGAAGAGTGTGTAGAAGACTCTTATGCAAATGGTATCTATGATGAATTCGTATTGCCGTCTGTAATTGTTAACGAAGATAACACGCCAGTTGCAACAATCAATGATGATGATGCAGTTATCTTCTATAACTTCCGTCCAGACCGTGCAATTCAAATTGCTCGTGTATTTACAAACGAAGACTTCCGTGAGTTCGATCGTGGTGAAAAAGTACCTCACATTCCAGAATTCGTATGTATGACACACTTTAGTGAAACAGTAGATGGTTACGTGGCATTCAAGCCAATGAACCTTGATAACACATTAGGTGAAGTTGTTGCGCAAGCGGGATTAAAGCAACTTCGCATCGCGGAAACGGAAAAGTATCCGCACGTTACATTCTTCTTTAGCGGTGGTCGTGAGGCTGAATTCCCAGGAGAAGAGCGTATCTTAATTAACTCACCGAAGGTTGCAACGTATGACTTGAAACCTGAAATGAGCATTTACGAAGTAACGGACGCTTTAGTAAATGAAATCGAAAATGATAAACATGATGTTATCATTCTTAACTTTGCGAACTGTGATATGGTTGGCCATTCTGGGATGATGGAACCAACAATTAAAGCAGTAGAAGCAACTGACGAATGTTTAGGAAAAGTTGTAGAAGCGATTCTTGCAAAAGATGGTGTAGCACTTATTACTGCTGACCATGGTAATGCTGACGAAGAATTAACTTCTGAAGGAGAGCCAATGACAGCTCATACAACTAACCCGGTTCCTTTCATCGTTACGAAGAACGACGTAGAATTACGTGAAGATGGTATCTTAGGTGATATCGCTCCAACAATGCTTACACTTCTTGGTGTTGAGCAACCGAAAGAAATGACAGGTAAAACAATTATTAAATAATTTGCTTATATAAAAAGGAGAGAATTTATTATGTCAACAATTATTGATGTTTATGCTCGCGAAGTCCTTGACTCTCGTGGTAACCCAACTGTAGAAGTAGAAGTTTACACAGAAAGCGGCGCTTTCGGACGCGCTATCGTACCAAGTGGTGCATCTACTGGTGAACACGAAGCAGTAGAATTACGTGACGGTGACAAATCTCGTTACCTAGGTAAAGGTGTTATGAACGCAGTAAACAACGTTAACGAAGCAATCGCTCCAGAAATCGTTGGTTTCGACGTAACTGACCAAGCTGGTATCGACCGTGCTATGATCGAATTAGATGGCACTCCAAACAAAGGTAAACTAGGTGCTAACGCTATCCTTGGTGTATCTATGGCAGTAGCTCACGCAGCAGCTGACTTCGTAGGTCTTCCATTATACCGTTACCTTGGTGGATTCAATGCAAAACAATTACCAACTCCAATGATGAACATCATCAACGGTGGTTCTCACGCTGATAACAACGTAGACTTCCAAGAGTTCATGATCTTACCAGTTGGTGCTCCAACATTCAAAGAATCAATCCGTATGGGTGCTGAAGTATTCCATGCACTTAAAGCTGTATTACATGACAAAGGTCTTAACACTGCAGTAGGTGACGAAGGTGGATTCGCTCCAAACCTTGGTTCTAACCGTGAAGCATTAGAAGTAATCATCGAAGCTATCGAAAAAGCTGGTTACAAAGCTGGCGAGAACGTATTCTTAGGAATGGACGTTGCTTCTTCTGAGTTCTACAACAAAGAAACTGGTAAATATGACCTTGCAGGCGAAGGCCGTACTGGCTTAACTTCTGCAGAAATGGTTGATTTCTACGAAGAGCTTTGCAAAGACTTCCCAATCATCTCTATCGAAGATGGTTTAGACGAAAACGACTGGGATGGTCACAAATTATTAACTGAGCGTATCGGTGATAAAGTACAATTAGTTGGTGACGATTTATTCGTAACTAACACTCAAAAACTTGCTGAAGGTATCGAAAAAGGTATCTCTAACTCAATCTTAATTAAAGTTAACCAAATCGGTACTTTAACTGAGACTTTCGAAGCTATCGAAATGGCTAAACGTGCTGGTTACACAGCAGTTGTATCTCACCGTTCTGGTGAAACTGAAGATGCTACAATCGCTGACATCGCAGTTGCAACTAACGCTGGCCAAATCAAAACTGGTTCTATGAGCCGTACTGACCGTATTGCTAAGTACAACCAATTATTACGCATCGAAGACGAACTAGGCGAAATCGCTGTTTACGATGGTATCAAATCTTTCTACAACATCAAACGATAATTGTAGAAAATAATGACAGACCGTGAGAAATCACGGTCTGTTTTTTTATGTTAAAATTGCTCACCCGTCATAAGTGACATGAAATGTTTAAAGAAACGGTTATAATCAAAATCAATTGCGATTTGATGACTCGGCCAATCCATAAATGGTTTAGGTTTTCCTAAGGAACGAAATTCTCCAATGCTTGCTCCTTGTGCATAAGATTCTGCCATGACAACGATAGGTGATTTGTGATACGTAAACATAGAGTTATCAAGTAAAGCGAGTATTGGCATTGTGTCATGGAAGGGGCTACCTTTTAAATCTGGCAGGGCATTTTTATAATATCCATAGTAATAATGATCGAATAACGGTTTGACGAGTGGGGCTTTTCCTTTTGCTTCAATGTACTCGGCCATTTCTGGTGTAATGACGGAGTATTGGGTAACGTTTAACGGGTATATGTACATGTTCGCTGCAGATTGAAGAACAATGTTAGCAGCAGTAGGATCGCCATAAAAGTTTGCTTCGGAAATAGGGGTAACGTTACCAGGGTGTAAAAAGGCACCGCCCATTACGTAGTAAGATTTAATTTGTTTCATTAACTGTTTGCACATAATAAACAAAATTGCTAGAGAGGTAAGTCTTCCTAAACTTACAATAATTAATTCATCTTTATACTGTTCAATAAGAGGGATCACTTCGAAGAAATTCTCCATTTCTCCGTCAGCCACATTCCCCTTTGGAATGATTGACCCAAGCCCTTGTTTTCCGTGTACATCTGTAAAAAAAGCAGGCGGGGCACCAGTAAGCGGACGCTCTGATCCGCCAAATATCTTAATATTTCTATTCCTTGTTTCGTTCGTAAGAAAATGAGCATTTTGTACGGCCATCTCTTTTGGAACATTGCCGTAATCAGCAACGATGCCGATGATTTCTATTTCATCGATAAAGAATGCTAAGAGGAGAGCCATCGTATCATCAATCCCAGGATCACAAAAAATAAGAACTTTTTTGGGCATATGTTCACCACCTATCTTCTTTATATATATGTAAGCTTAAGAATAAAAAGATTATTTTATTGAAATAACAACCTTTAAAATTCAGAAAATAAAAACTTCTTATATTAGGTCAAGGTTTTTGACTTAATTTTTATTTAGAAATGTAGTCATATCAAGGTTGTAAGCGGATAACATAGGCGTTTTTTGCTGTCAAGTTGATAAATTGCAGCTTTTTACAATTTATACTATGATAAAGATATTAACAGAAGATCGTATAAACAAGAGGGATGATGAACATGAAATTTACAAAAATTCTTGTCCAAATTGCTGCTCTTTACGTCTTTTATATGGTTGGAACGTGGGTACAAGAAATGCTAAATATTCCAATCCCAGGAAGTTTAATTGGAATGTTCCTCTTACTTGTTTTACTTAGCCTAAAAGTTCTTCCAGTGAAATGGTTCGATTTAGGAGCAGAAACACTCGTTGCTATTATGCCGTTTTTATTAATTCCGCCAACGCTTGGCCTAATGAATTACGGTGCTTTTTTTATGAGTAAAGGAATTTCTCTTTTCATTACAGTTGTAGCGAGTACATTTTTAATTATTATTGTCGCAGGACATACAGGACAATATCTTGCGAATAGAAAGGAAAGAGAGTCGCGATGAGTCAAATATTAATCGGAATTGGTTGGGTTCTTTTTACGGTGCTATTATATCAATTATCTAAAAAAATCTATAAATTATTTCCAACACCATTCACCATTCCAATGCTTGTAGCAACAGGATTAATGGCTTTTTTATTAATCGTGCTTGATATACCGTATCAACATTATATGGAAAGTGGCGGCGGCTGGATTGCAAAGCTGCTCGGACCCGGTGTTGTAGCATTTGCAATTCCTCTTTATAAACAACGTCACGTTCTGCAAAAGTATGTTGTACCGATTGCTGGTGGTGTACTAGTAGGTACAACAGTTGCCATCGCAAGTGACTTTGCTATTGCCTCACTTATGGGAACAGATAAAAGCTTAATTTTATCTTCTTTACCAAAATCGGTGACAATGCCAGTTGCGATGAGTGTTTCGGAGCAAGTTGGTGGTGTACCGTCATTAACAGCAGCTTTCGTTGTTATTGCAGGTATTACTGGAACGATTACAGGCCCGCTTTTATTAAAATGGAGCCGCGTTACAAACTCAGTTGGTAAAGGGATCGGATTTGGATGTGCTTCTCATATTATGGGCGTCATGAGAGCGATGAAAAATAATGAACATGAAGGTGTTATTGGATCGGTAACAATGACATTAACAGCCATTTTGACATGTTTGCTCGGGCCGTTATTTGCAATGATGTTCATGTAAGAGAAGAAAAGCGAGAGCGACTGTATAGCTCTCGCTTTTCTATAGAATTTATGCTACAGTTACAATAACTGAATTTTTGTAGGAGGTACGCCAAGTGCATACGTTATTATCCGTTTTACTTATTATTGTATCGATTTTAATGATTGTTATGGTACTTATGCAGTCTAGTAATAGCTCAGGCCTTTCAGGTGCAATTTCAGGCGGTGCAGAGCAATTATTTGGTAAGCAAAAAGCACGTGGAATTGAAGCGGTATTAAACCGTATTACAATTGTTTTAGCTGTATTGTTCTTCGCATTAACAATTGGTGTTACGTACTTAAACTTATAGAATGGAAAGAAGAAGCGTTAGTAAGATGTACTAATGGTTCTTCTTTTTTTGTTTTGCCATTTGAAAGATGTTTCTAATTAGATTATAGAAATACAAATATGGTACACTAGATATAGAAAGAATACGACTAGATTACAGAAGAGAAAGAGGAGAAGTACATGATGAAATTAGCATCTCCGAAACCATTTACATTTGAGGGTGGAGACCGCGCTGTTTTATTACTACATGGATTCACAGGAAACTCAGCTGATGTACGTATGTTAGGGCGTTTCTTAGAAAAGAAAGGCTACACTTGTCATGCGCCAATTTATAAAGGGCACGGTGTCCCACCAGAAGAGCTTGTTCATACAGGTCCTGAAGATTGGTGGCAAGACGTAACGGAGGCATATCAGCTTTTAAAAGATAAAGGTTTTGAGAAAATTGCTGTTGTTGGTTTATCTTTAGGCGGAGTATTTTCTTTAAAATTAGCGTATACAACACCGGTTTTAGGTGTAGTACCAATGTGTGCACCGATGTATATTAAGAGTGAAGAAACGATGTACCAAGGTATATTGGCATATGCCCGCGAATATAAAAAACGTGAGCAAAAATCACCAGAACAAATTGAACAAGAAATGTTGGAATTCCAAAAGACACCTATGAATACATTAAAAGCATTACAACAATTAATTGCTGACGTACGTAACAATGTGGATATGATTTATGCACCAACATTTGTTGTACAAGCACGTCATGACGAAATGATTAATACAGATAGTGCTAACATTATTTATAACGGTGTAGAATCTACGTTAAAAGACATTAAATGGTATGAAGACTCTACGCATGTCATTACACTTGATAAACAACGTGACGAGCTACATGAGGATGTATATAACTTCTTGGAGCAACTAGATTGGTAAGATCTAGTTGCCTCTTTTTTTCATAAGGAATTTTTTGTGAAAACTGTAAAAATCATAAGGGGAGTATTGAAGTTTCACTTTATACATCCCCTATCTTTCGGATACACTAAATAATATAAGGTTTTAAAGGAGGTATTTTTGCTTGGAAGAAATCATACAAGAACATATTGATAAGTTGTTATTATTTATGAGAGAAGAAGCGTATAAACCGCTAACGATACAAGAGTTAGAAGAGGCATTTGGGATTGAAGGTTCTGAAGGCTTTAAAGATTTTGTAAAGGCACTTGTAATGATGGAAGAGAAGGGACTTGTTATTCGTACTCGTAGCAACCGTTACGGTCTTCCGGAAAAGATGAATTTAGTACGTGGTAAGTTAATTGGACATGCACGTGGCTTTGCATTCGTTGTACCAGACGAGAAGAAAACAGGAGACGATGATCTTTTCATCCCGCCTACAGAATTAAACGGTGCACTTCATGGCGATACAGTATTAGCACGCCTTAGTTCCCAATCGAGCGGTTCGCGTCAAGAAGGTTCAATTGTACGCATTTTAGAACGCGGCACGAAAGAACTAGTTGGTACATATACAGAATCGAAAAACTTTGGATTTGTTATACCTGACAATAAGCGCTGGACGAGTGATATCTTTATCTTGAAAAGTGCATCGATGGGTGCTGTAGAAGGTCATAAAGTAGTTGTGAAAATTACGAGTTATCCAGAGAATCGTTTAAGTGCAGAAGGTGAAGTTATTCAAATTCTAGGTCATAAAAATGATCCAGGAGTAGATATTTTATCTGTTATTCATAAACATCATTTACCTTTAGCGTTCCCTGAAGAAGTGATGGAGCATGCAAACAGTGTACCAGAAACGATTTCAGAAGAAGATTTAAAAGATCGTCGTGACCTACGTGACCAAATGATCGTAACAATTGACGGTGCAGACGCGAAAGATTTAGATGACGCTGTCACAGTAACGAAGCTCGAGAACGGTAACTACAAGCTTGGCGTTCACATTGCGGATGTAAGTCATTACGTTCAAGAAGGTTCTCCAATTGATGTAGAAGCAGCGGAGAGAGCGACAAGTGTCTATCTTGTAGACCGTGTAATTCCGATGATTCCGCACCGTCTATCTAACGGTATTTGTTCATTAAATCCGAAAGTAGACCGCCTGACGTTATCTTGTGAAATGGAAATCAATAACTTAGGTGACGTTGTAAAACACGAGATTTTCCAAAGTGTAATTAAAACGACAGAGCGTATGACGTATGCTGACGTAAGAAGCATTTTAGAAGATGAGGACGAAGAATTAATTAAGCGCTATGAGCCGCTCGTACCGATGTTTAAAGAGATGGGGCAATTAGCACAAATTTTACGTGAAAAACGTATGCGCCGCGGTGCGATCGACTTTGACTTTAAAGAAGCGAAAGTATTAGTAGATGAAGAAGGAAAACCGACCGATGTTGTCATGCGTGATCGTTCTGTATCAGAAAAACTAATCGAAGAATTTATGCTTGTTGCGAACGAAACAGTAGCAGAGCACTTCCACTGGATGAACGTACCATTCATGTACCGTGTCCATGAAGATCCAAAAGAAGATAAGTTAGAGCGTTTCTTCGAGTTTGTAACGAACTTCGGATATGCGGTAAAAGGACGTGCGAATGAAGTACATCCTCGCGCGCTACAACAAATTCTTGAAATGGTGCAAGGGCAGCCTGAAGAAGTAGTCATTTCAACAGTAATGCTTCGTTCAATGAAGCAAGCGCGTTACGATGCGGATAGCTTAGGACATTTCGGTTTATCAACTGAGTTTTACACGCATTTCACATCGCCAATTCGTCGTTACCCAGATACGATCGTTCATAGATTAATTCGTGAATATATTATTAACGGTAAAGTCGACAATGAAACACAAGCAAAATGGCGTGAAAACTTACCTGAGATTGCAGAACACTCTTCTAATATGGAACGCCGTGCTGTTGAAGCAGAACGTGAAACAGACGAAATGAAAAAAGCAGAGTATATGGTTGATAAGATCGGCGAAGAGTATGACGGTATGATTAGCTCTGTAACAAACTTCGGTTTATTCGTAGAGCTTCCAAATACAATTGAAGGTCTTGTACACGTTAGCTACTTAACGGATGATTACTACCGTTATGACGAGCAGCATTTCGCAATGATTGGAGAACGTACAGGTAACGTATTCCGCATCGGTGACGAAATCACAATTCGCGTTATTAACGTAAACAAAGACGAGCGTGCAATCGACTTTGAAATCGTTGGCATGAAAGGTACGCCTCGTCGTAAGTTCAAAGACCGCCCAGTCGTTATCGAACAGCCAAGAACAGGCAGAAAGAAACGCGGTGGACGTAGCGAACGCAGTAATGAGCGCGGCGGAGAACGTGGCACAGGAAGAAAATTTGACCGTGGTGGCAAAGGAAAAGGAAGAGGAACAGCTTCCGCGTCCACATCAGCATCAGCTAGTCAGCCAGGGAAAAAAGATGGTAACGGCAAGAAGAAAAAAGCATTCTTCGAAAATGTACCAGGATTCAAGAAGAAAAAGAAAAAGCGTAAGTAAGAAAAGAATGGCTTCGCTTTGATGAAAAGCGAGGCTTTTTCTTTTTTTGTTGGTGGCTTGAGAGCGAGTCACTTTCGCTTTTTAGTAACATTTGTTAAAATAATAAAAATAGGGGAGGAACAGTAAGTATATATTTATAAAAATATATACTTAACAATGAAATATTTATAGATAAAAAACGATTGTCGGGAGAAAGTAGTTTCCTGGGATGAAAAATCTGAAACTATATTCAATTGGTGATTTTGCAAAAAAGACAGGTTGGACGGAGCAAACTAATTGCCATCTTTAAGGAAAAAGGAAAATAAAGCTAAGAAGATGGTTAAGGAGCTGCTGGAAAGTGATGCTTGCGAAGAAAGTGAGAATCAAGCCGAATAAAGAACAAGAATTTCAACTTTGGAAATCTGTTGGTACGGCAAGATGGGCTTATAATTGGGCACTGGCGAAGCAAGAAGAGAATCATAAGAATGGCGGAAAGTTCATATCAGACGGTTTTTTACGGAAAGAATTAACCGCATTAAAGCAGACTGAAGAATATGCGTGGTTGTATGATGTTTCGAATAATATAGCCAAACAAGCGATTAAAGATGCTTGTGAAGCTTATAAGCGATTTTTCAAGGGAGTGGTTGAGAAACCGCTATTCAAAAGCAAAAGGAAATCAAAACCCTCTTTCTACAACGATAACATCAAGTTAAAAGTAAAGGAAAAACAAGTTTTGATTGAGAAAGTTGGC
Source organism: Bacillus sp. TE9106W (assembly GCF_054062215.1). Classification (NCBI taxonomy): domain Bacteria; kingdom Bacillati; phylum Bacillota; class Bacilli; order Caryophanales; family Bacillaceae; genus Bacillus; species Bacillus sp. TE9106W. Next base: position 14,631 of record NZ_JBSSFA010000018.1, on the reverse strand, counting down.
TGGGTAAAAATATCCGAAAAGTTACCTTTAGGGGTTAAGTATTTTAATCCGCGAGTTAGCTTTGATGGTAAGTATTGGTATTTATCTGTCGGTATTGAACAGGTGGTTGAAAAAGAACAGCTAACGGATGTTTCGTTGGGAATAGATATTGGAATCAAAGAATTAGCATATTGTTCTGATGGCCAGAAAAAGAAAAATATCAACAAAACAAAGGTAGTAAGACAGGCAGAGAAACGCCTGCGGAGGTTGCAGCGTCAAGTTTCTCGTAAATATGAAATGAATAAGGAGGGAAACCGCTTTGTCAAAACGAGCAACATTATAAAAATCGAACAAAAGATACGACAACTACATAGAAGGTTATCAAACATCAGAAAGAATCATCTTCATCAATCAACGAACGAGATTGTGAAAACCAAGCCATTTCGTATTGTGATGGAGACGTTGCATATTCAAGGTTTGATGAAGAATAGACACGTAGCTAAAGCGATTGCGAAGCAGTGTTTGTATGAGTTCAAAAGACAAATGCAATACAAGTGTGAAAAATATGGTATTGAATTTGTAGAAGCTGATACATGGTATCCCTCTTCAAAAATGTGTTCGAATTGCGGAAGCATCAAAAAAGAACTAAAACTTTCTGACCGTATATACAAATGCACTTGTGGTCACGAAATGGATAGGGATTTAAATGCGGCTATCAATTTGTCACGCTATGAATTAGCAAGCTAACATCTAAAAAGTTACTGCTAATATGTAGGATTCGTTGTATCCGAATTTACGCCCTCGGAGTGTTAGATCAAACGAAAGTAGCTTCTGCGAAATCGGACACTTAGAACAGGGAAATAAACAAAAATTTATAGATTTTTATAAGTTTATGGCAACGGGACGTTATATGCCAAAAGGTTCAGGTAAGGTTATTGCACAAAATAAAAAAGCATTTCATGATTATTTCATCGAAGAAACATACGAAGCAGGGCTTGTCCTTCAAGGAACGGAAATTAAGTCGATTCGCGCTGGACGCGTGAACTTGAAAGATGCGTTTGCACGTGTACATAATGGTGAAGTATGGGTTCATAATATGCATATTAGTACGTACGAACAAGGAAATCGTTTCAACCACGATCCGCTTCGCACGAGAAAGTTACTTCTTCATAAAAAAGAAATTGAGAAGTTAGCGGGTGCTTCAAAAGAAACAGGATATGCACTAGTTCCAGTTAGAATCTATTTGAAAAATGGATTTGCGAAAATGGCACTTGGTTTAGCAAAAGGTAAGAAACAATACGATAAACGTCACGATTTAAAAGAGAAAGAAGCTAAACGTGAAATTGCACGCGCGTTCCGTGATCGCCAAAAGATGTAATACAGATATTTACATTTGTAAAATGGCGCGCGTATGTTATAATAACTTATGTAAGATTGTTGCACATTGAAAAACAGCTCTTAGTAGCTATCACGAAATTTTCTTCGTATGCTCCATTTTTATCATGGGGACGTTACGGATTCGACAGGGATAGTTCGAGCTTAGGTTGCGAGTCGAGGGGATCGGCCTCGTTAAAACGTCAAAGCCTATAATTGGCAAACAAAACAATCTTTCTTTAGCTGCTTAATTGCACTAAAGGTTCCTCCCTCCATCGTCCATGTGGTAGGGTAAGGGACTCAAACTAAGTGGACTACGCCGGAGTTCGCCGTCTGAGGACAAAGGAAGAGAACAATCAGACTAGCAACTTGGAAGCCTGTCGATAGGCCGAAGAGTTCGCGAAATGCAAATATATCGACTACACTCGTAGAAGCTTAAGTGCCGATATTTTTGGACGTGGGTTCGACTCCCACCGTCTCCACCAATACATATTTGGTGGTTTTTTATTTTGTTGTGATTTGAACCATAACTTTGCCCAAACGGCAAGGTTATGGTTCTTTTTGTTTGTGGCAAATTTATGGTTCCGAAAATAGAATATATCTAAATTTTTGTAATTTAGATTATAAATTGTTCTAAATGAAAGTATATGTTATATTTTTTAAGGAAAAATTATGCTTTATGGAATAGTGAGTAGTTAATTATTTAAAACTGTTCTCAGCTTTTTTTAAAAGGAAATAGAATATATTAGCGTTGAATAGTTAAAATTGGAGAACGGATACTTATATAATATAGGGGTATTTTTATATTTGATTTATAGGGTGTATATTCTTACTATTTATATATCTCCAGTAAGGTAATATTACAAAAGTGTAATTTTAGTGTAAGAAAACTTGATTGTACTCTCTTTCCATGTAAAGCATAATTAAGGTGAGGATTAACCTTAAAAATAAATAAGTAGAAAGGTGAGGAATTTTTGTATGAAATGGTTATGGAAAGTATTTCTACTATTAGCAGTGATTTTTGGAGGGGTATTTTACTATCTTACTTCGAGTAATGGATACTATGCAACAAAAGAATATTATGTAAAAGTAACAACAGATCCAAAAATAGAACAGGAAAAATTGAGTACTGGAGAAATCCACACTTATAATGTCTATGATGTGAAAGCGTATGATAAAGATGGAAAAGAAAGAGATCTTCGCATTTCTTCAAGGGACTTATTTGAAAAAAATCAATATTACACTATTGATTGGGAAGATAGACGTGGAGTTCTCATTAAGAAAGAGAAGATCGATAGAACTAAAATAGATAAAAGTGTAGCAAATAAATTGGATAGTGCATCATAATAAATATGAGTTCACTCGTATTTATATTTAGGGAAAGGCTTATAAGAATAAGTAAGGAGGATAGTATAGAAAAATATTAGAGATTTTTATACATCGAATCAGACCGGTCGGTTTGGTCTGATTCGGTTTTTTAGGAGGTTAATATGAATACAACTTTGTCTTCAAAAAATCGAATTGTATCATTGGATATTATTCGTGGCTTTGCATTATTAGGTATTTTATTTATTAATATACCGGCATACCAAGTGACGGTTGAAGGAATGGCAAGTAATACAAATTATAGTGCTATAGATGAAATGGTTGATGTCTTAATTTCTATATTCATTACTAAGAAATTCTTTTCTATTTTCTCATTTTTATTTGGAATAGGATTTTATATTTTCACTTCACGTGTTGAGGCACGTGGTGATAATCCTAGAAGAAGATTCACACGTCGTTTACTTTCATTATTATTTATTGGTATTTTGCATTTCTTTATCTTTTGGGGAACGATTTTGCCAGTTTATGCGCTTATTGGATTTTTACTCCTGCCATTTTACAATGCAAATCTTTCTACAATAAGTAAGTGGTTAGGTGGTATTTCATTTATTTATTTAGTAGCAATAATGGTACAATTTTTTATTCCTGAACAATCAATTGTGAAATCAATATCATCAGATTCCACTTTGATTTTTATTATGTTTTTAGCTGGCTTTGGAGTTGCAAAAGCAAAATGGATTGAAAATATAGGGGAGATAAAAGAACAAATTAAACGGATACAGCTTATAACACTTCCTTTATTTATTGGAGGTTCAGTTTGGATCTGGATTGCACCTCATTCTAATAATGAACAGTTAACACTAATTATCTCTTTAAGTAGTATTCCAACTGTTATATTTTACTTAAGTACAATGTTTTTACTACTAGAAAATAAAAAAGTTATCACCTTATTTAGCCCTGTGGCCTTTGTAGGAAGAATGGCTCTTACAAATTATGTGGCGCAAAGTTTGATTGCGACAGTTATTATGTCATTTATGAATATTGAGGCTGTAACACCTATACAAACAGTTTGGATAGCAATTCTCATATTTATAATCCAAGTTATTTATACTTCAATTTGGTTTAAATTCTTTAAAATGGGACCATTAGAAAAACTATGGCGTTTTATGACATATGGAAAGAGAAAAACACAACCAATTCAAGGATAAAAGTGATTTTATTTCGTAACATAAAGCACCTATAAATTTAAGGAGATTATGTCCTGATATAACAAAGAATCATTAAGTTAAGCTTGAGAGGGGAAAAGTATTAATTTAGATGAAAGTGCTATAGCTACCTTCACAACGGACAATAGCTGCAGTAGAGGGAAATAATTAGCTAAATACAACACTAATAAATTACTTTAAGTATTTAAAAATATAAAACTGTAGTGAAAAAATATATAAGTAAAATTTTAAAGTATAACAAAAAATATAAGTGAGGTAATAATATGTCGTTTAACAGACAAGTTGGTAGAGTAATTGAAGAGGGGATAAATCTATCTTCAGCTGAGTTTAAAGAGAATTCATATAAAATTTATAAAAACTCCCGCGAGTCACAGCCAGTTTTATTTGTTTATAAAGGGGAGTTAGGTACAGAATGGCTTATTACTAGATATGAAGATGCGAAACTATTGTTAAAAGATCAGCGATTAAAAAAAAATCCATCGAATGTATTTCCAAAAGGAAAGGAACCGAAACTTTTTACGGGTGCCAATATTGATGCTCTAACACCATTTATGTTTCAAACTGATGCACCCGATCATAATCGTTTAAGGTCATCAGCTCAAAAGCCATTTTCATTTAATAGGATTATACAACTAGAAGAGAAGATTAAGCAGATTGCGAATGATTTATTAGATGAAATTGAATTAAAAGGTACTTTGAATCTTATTGAGGACTACGCACGACCTTTACCGATTTTTGTAATTGGTGAAGTGTTGGGTGTTCCTAGAGAAGATAGAGAGAAATTTAGAGAATGGGCAGATCTAATATTAGAATCTCAAACCAGTGATACAAAGATTTTAAATAAGGAAAAAAAGTTATCTGAATTTATGACGTACCTTCAAAAATTGATTGAATTAAAAAGAATTCAACCTGAAAATGATTTAATAAGTCATTTAATGTCAAAGGAAAATGAAGAGAGAAAATTGAGTTCTCGAGAACTGTATTCTATGATCACTTTAGTCATGTTAGCTGGTTATAAGCCTACGGTACATTTAATTACAAATACAGTATTAGCACTATTAGAAAATCCAGAACAACTTGAAAAATTAATAACAAATCCGGATTTAATAGATTCTACAATTGAGGAAGGTCTACGTTATTATCCAGCAGCTGAGACTACGACGCCAAGGTGGGCGGTTGAGCCGTTTGAAATACATGGTCAAAAGATAAAAGTCGGAGACCAAATTACTATTTCTATCGCTTCTGCCAATCGGGATGAAACTGTTTTTGAAAACCCAGAAGTATTTGATATAACGAGAGAAAATAATAAACATATTAGTTTTGGTATGGGGAGTCATGCTTGTTTAGGGCCAATCCTGGCAAGATTAGAAGGGAAAATTGGAATTGCTATTTTATTAAATCGTATGCCTACAATAAAACTAAAGGGTAAGCGCGAAGATCTTAAATGGCAACCAAGTTATGCATTACGTTATTTAAAGGAATTACCTTTAACATATTAGGATTTAAATACTAAGATAAAAATGAGTTCATTAAGCAACATGAAATATCGATATAATTAAGGGGCATTCGTTCTTGAATGTTCTTTAACTTTCTTATTAACAATATGATAGCAATGAAAGTAGAGGGTTTAAAGTGAATAAAACAGTTGTAAAAGCGGAAAATGTAAAAAAAATATATGGTAAAAATGGGGAGAATCAATCCTATGCTTTAAAAGGTGTCTCATTTGCAATGAGAGAAGGAGAGTTTATTGGGATAATGGGACCATCTGGTTCTGGTAAAACGACATTACTAAATGTAATTTCTACATTAGATAAAGCGACAGGTGGAACAGTTGAAATTGCAGGTACGGATATTACAAAAATGAAACAAGGGGAGCTTTCGGATTTTCGTTCACAAAAATTAGGTTTTATTTTTCAAGATTTTAATTTGCTAGAGAACTTATCTATTTATGAAAACATTGCACTTCCCCTTTCTCTTCAAGGTGTATCATCACGGAATATTGGTCCAAAAGTAGAAAAAGTAGCAGAGATGTTAGGGATTTCAGCAATACTTCAAAAGTATCCATCTGAAGTATCTGGTGGACAAAAGCAGCGTTCAGCAGCAGCGCGTGCACTTGTACATGAACCAGCAATTATCCTAGGGGATGAGCCTACGGGAGCACTTGATTCAAAAAATGCAAAAAGTTTGCTTGAAGCTATGAAAAGCCTCAATGAAGAACAAGGAGTATCTATTATGATGGTTACTCATGATCCATATAGTGCGAGTTATTGTGAACGTATTTTGTTTATTAAAGATGGAGAGCTATATAAAGAACTAAAATGTACAAGTAATCGTGAAGTGTTTTATAAAGAAATTTTAGATGTCTTGGCAAACATAGATAGCCCAAAGGCATAAGAGAGGAGGTCTAGAAATGTTATTTAAATTATCTATTTCAGCTTTAAAAAGTAAGAGTAAAGATTATATTATTTTACTTTCAGGGCTAATTATAGCGATATCAATTTTTTATATGTTCCAAACATTAGGTGCGAATGAGGCATTCCTGAAAGGAAATACTGCAATCAGCTCAATACTTTTTATCTTTAAAGCTGGTTCATTTTTGGTTGGGATTGTGACATTTTTCTATATTTTATATGCCAATTCCTTTTTATTCTCTTTACGTCAAAGAGAATTTGGAATGTATATGATGTTAGGAGCAAAAAAAAGTAAGATTGCAACACTTATGTTTATGGAAACTGTTATTTTGGGAATTATATCTCTTATTATTGGGAGTATAATCGGAATAGGGGTTTCACAAATTACAGGGCAGTTGCTCATGACACAACTTGATTTTGACGCAGCTGGGTACCATGCATTTCATCTTCCAGCCTTAAAGGCAACTTACATTTTCTTTTTAATAGTATTCTTCTTAAATGCGATTATTAATACCATTAAATTATCAAGTATTTCTGTATTACAACTTGTACATGGAAATTCTAAAATAGATCGAGTCAATATAGGTGGTATAAAAACAATTTTAATCGCAGTATTTGCAATTGTTTTATTGGCAATTGGCTATGTCTCTATGATTTATATGAGTGAATTAAAAATTATTGGGATTATCCTGGCGCTAATTACTGTGACATTAGGTACGTACATGTTATTTGGCGCTTTTTTACCTCTTATTATGAAAAGAATAAAGAATAATAAAAAGCTTAATGAGAAAGGTATTAATGCATTTACGTTTGCTCAATTGAACTACCGTATTAATAATTTAACAAAAATTTTAGCTACAATTACAATGCTAGTTGCATTAGGTGCTGGAGCGATTTCTGGTGGAATGGCATTCAAGAACAATATACCATTCCAATTAGATAAATATAGCTATTATGATTTATCAATTCATAATCCAACTGTTGAAGAAAAAAATATATTAAAGGACATTACGTTTACTGAGAAAAAAGAATACCGTTATAAAGTGGATAATCAATTTGTATATTATGTAAAAGAAGATTTAGAAAAAAATCCTTTGTTAATAAAGGATGAGCAAAAAGATGATGAATTGATACGCATTTCGGAAGAACTCCCACTTAATTCGGTCTTGGGTGAAAATATAGAATATGGACCAAACATGATAGAAATCCCACAAAATTGGAAAGCGGTATTAGGTACAATTGTACCTGAATATGTATATTTAGATCTAAATCGTCCTATTAAAATTGTAGATAAAAAGATGTATGATGCTATTTTAGAAAAAGAAAATATAGCATTAGTTGGAAAATCAGATAATTACTTAAAATACGTAAAGGAATGGAAACAGCTTAATGAACTACAACTTATTAAATATGAGAAGTTAGTTAATGAACTAGAAGAGACAGTTGGTAATGGAAAGTCGTTAATGTTAGAATCAACGAAACATTATTATTACACGCTATACTCTGGATTTGTAAATGGTATCTTGTTTATGGCATTTTTCTTAGGGATAGCTTTCCTTACAATGATGGCAAGTTGTTTAATGTTTAAAATCTTATCGGGTGCTTCGAGTGATATTACACGATATCAAATGCTTCGTAAAATCGGAGTTCGACGTGAGGTATTAACTAAGTCTATTTATAAAGAATTATTTTTAGTTTTCTTATTCCCGGCAATTGTTGGGATTGTTCATGTACTTGTAGGTATGAATATTTTTGCAGATTTCTTAGTAAATCCATACTTAAATATTTGGATTCCAATTTCTGTTTTTATAATAATTTATGGAGTTTACTATTTCATTACCGTTCAAATGTATAAACGAATTGTATTGCCAAAAGAAAGTTAAAAATTTTTATGTGAAATTATTCTAAAAGGTGATAAAAGATCACCTTTTAGAATGATTAATAAGGATGTATGAAAAGTTATCTTTTGGAGGTTAAAAGTATGGGGGCTTATTTATTCCCAATTAAAACAGCGATGATCACATTTCCAATTGCTGGATTTATTTTACTGGTTCCATTTTTAATCTGGCAATATCGGAAGTATGGGTATATTAACTATTTACGTATGGTGGTTTTATATTCTTTATTACTATTTGCAATGACGGCCTATTATTTAATTATTTTACCTTTTCCAAAGACCTTTGATACGTGTAGCTTGCAACGTCCAGGAACACAACACTATCAATTAATGCCGTTTACATCAATTCTGGATATTGCAAGAGAGACGAATGTAAATATTAAGAATCCTATGTCATATATTTGGATTTTGAAAGAAAGAGCATTTTTACAAGTTGCATTTAATTTTCTTTTATTACTACCGTTAGGTGTGTATTTACGTTATTATTTCCGTCGTAATTTAGTGCAAACAGTCAGTATTACATTTTTTGTTTCTTTATTCTTTGAAGTCACACAATTAACAGGATTATATGGAGTTTATAATTGTCCATATCGTTTATTTGATGTTGATGATTTATTTTTAAATACACTTGGAGGATTTATAGGGTATAAGATTGCACCTATATTCACGTATTTCTTACCAGATGTAAAAGATCTGGATGAAAAAGTAAATCTACAAAATAAACCTGTGCGTATGACACGCCGTTTTCTGGCTCTTTGGATTGATTGGATAATTCTTGGTATCCTGTCTTCTATTCTATTTGGTGTTAAAATTTCTATGACAACTATATTCCATCCTGTGGAAAATTTAGACGAACTATTCTATATGGTGATTTTAACCTTTATATATTTCATTGTTATTCCTTATTTTACAAATGGAAGAACTATAGGGAAATGGATTCTCCACATTAAGATACAAGGATTGAATGATCATATTAATTTTAGAGAATTATTGAAACGATATGGTTTACTATACTATTGTATTGGTGGCATAAATTATATTCTGTTAGCTGCCGAAAGCTTAAATGAACAATTTTCTATAATTTTCATCTTGATTTTCTGTATTTTTAATGGATTAATCTTCTTACATTTTGTACTTCTTATATTTAAACGAGACAAACGTTTGTTTTATGAGAAAATGAGTAAAACCCATAACATAATAACTTTTAAGAAGAATAAGTAATAGACAGTCTTTAGAAGGGTTAAATATAAATGTTTAGTATGTAATGAAGAGAGAAAATTACAGTAGCAAATGTGTTATATAAAATTAATATAAAAGAGGAGTAATTCTTTAAATGATTAACCTGTCTGTAATTTTATCAATAACTGGTATTGTTATAATGTCTTTAGCACGAATTAATTTTAAAATAAGGGCGATTGCTAATAAACCTGCTTGGGGCGGATTAACTCTTCCTTTAGTTCTAATTGGGATTATTTTATTTTTTGTTGGTATGATTTTTGCTTTTATAACTCATTCACTATAAGAAGAGAATATGGGCAAGACGAGAATCTTAATGATTCTCGTCTTTTTGCAATTCTCTAATTAAAAAAGATAAAGTGAAAGTCATGTATGAAATACATGTAAGTAAAACTAGAAAGAATATATCGCAACCGTTCCATTCTTTTTTCAGCTGAATGTGCTTTGTTTTTTTTTAGTGAGTATGGTGAATCCTAATTTATCAAAAAGCCAACCTTCTTAACAGAAAGTTGGCTTTTAATATGTTGAAGTTTTGTTACATTACTATGATTTTATTACTTTTATTCCTTTTATTATATTCCAAATAAAGTAATAAATATCAATGATGAAACATATTACAACTACTATAATAGCTGCGATATAAAATGTTCCATCTGGTTCTACAGACCCCATATTTATAAGGAATAATATTCCTGTACCAATAATAGCTGCGATTGTTGGTATAATATGTGTCCATAAAGCACGCTTTGCATGATTTTTAGTTTCATCATTTCCTAATAACCAAATGATGACTGGGAATAAGATTGGTGCAAATAAAACACTCCAATAACTAAAAGCAGATAAGAGCTTATTTCCATTCATTAAATTCACCTCGCAAAAAAATTATATCAATAAAATATTATATCTCTTTTAAAAGGGAAATTAAAGGTATTTGTCTAAAGTTAATATAGAGAATTTGGGCATAGTTAAATAAGTATTTAAAATCTATATACATAAGAGATAGCATTTTCTCATTAATAAATAAAAGATCTATTAATAATTTAGAGTCAAAGAAGGCGTAATTTTATTGAATTAGATCCATGTTCTTGTTAATGAATTAGAAAAATCCGTAACCCAAAAGTTATTTTCTCAGCTTCTTTATATGTTTCCAACATTATTTCTTCTCCGTTGTCTCCATATGCAATTAATTCTTCATCATGAATTGCATATCTGATGTAATCATTAACGAAAAAACGATAAAAAAGGTCAGCACTATATTTAGAGCCGACCTTTACCATTATCACTTAGTTATTTGTAGAAACTCAAAAAAGTTGGTTCGTTTCTATTTTGTGAATTTTACCATTTGTTTTGGAGATTGAATGATTTTAATTCAAATTATTTTTCAGAATATGAATTAAGATGATGTCTTATTTGTTCTATAAAATAATGATGGTGTATATTATTATTTGCTACTCGACTGGCCATAATAGCTCCCTCCATAGAAGAAGCAAGAAAAGAAGCAAGTGACATAATATCTATATCATCCTTAAGTTCTCTTTTTTCAATACCTTCTTTAATAAGAGACTCCATCAGTACTACTGTATTATCATATCCTTTTGCAGCTGCAGCATGTAACTCAGGGAAGACATTTGTACTTTCAATTGCAACATTAAGTAAAGGACAACCACCAGCTATTGGAGGGTTGTTGGCGGCATCTTGGTATACAAGAAAAATAGCGATGATTTTATCGATAACGTTCTCTTTCTTTTCTATAGCTTCATAAAAATGTTTCCATATGATTTCTCCGCCTTTATGAAAGGCAGCTAATGCAATTTCTTCTTTACTTTTAAATCGGCGATAAATTGCACCTTTAGGTAGAGAAGCGGCATCCATAATATCTTGAATTGATGTGCGGGAAATCCCTTGTGTATTAAATAAATATAAAGATGTTTCAATTATTTTTTCTTTTACCTTATCAACTTTAGTCATAATTTATATCCCTCTCGAATTGAAAATTCAGAATCATTAACCTTTGAATCCTGAATTTTTTCTATACTTATAATAGAAGTTTTTTGTATCACTTGTTACCAAATATTTTTATTTTAAAATGATAAATATATAGTAAATCATGAGTTTCTTTCTTTTCTCATGATACAAAATTTGAATGATACTTACATATTATTATTATATACGTGGTTGTTAAAAGCAAGTGCTAAAATTACCGGTATATTCGTTTTTTATCGGGTATTAGTATACACTTTAAATGTTACGTATTTTGATTGCAATTGCATTACTTTTATAATTTAATAAAAAAGTGTTTAGAAACAGAAGGAATTATTGTATGATAATAATCGAACCAGACCGACCGGTTTAGTCATATAAGATTAGAAAGGATCAGCATTTGTTAATAAAGGAAGACATTTTTAGTTTGATATTCTAATAAGGTTACCAATACTAAATGTAAATATTAGAATATACAACAGTAAAGGGAGTAGGGTATGAAAAAAAATCTAACAATATTTATGACACTGTGTTTGTTAATTCAGTTGGCGTTTCCCGGATTTAATGTTTTTGCTGAATCCGTAGAGGGAATAGACCATACACTAAAAACTAATGAAACAGAGAATATGTGTTACAGAGAGCATGAGGGACACTTAAAATTTCAATGGCCATTGCATAAAAAGAAAATAGATTTCGTAATTGTGCAGGATGCGAGTGGAAGTTTTAAAGATTCTATAGGTAGTGTTAAAAATGCATTAAAACAAACTGTGGGACAGTTAGATCCTAAATATGATCGGGTACTGGTTACTAGCTACCAAGATTATAAAGGATATAAGGCAATGAATGGTAGTATCTTAAATAATAACGGTTCTGGCGTGAAAACAAATTTACACTCTGGTTTGAATAGTGGTTTAGAATCAGCAAAGCAAGGAATTGATAAAATCACGCCTTTTAGTGGTACGCCAACGGCAAGTGGTCTTCAATTTGCATTACAACAATATGAGCAGGAAAAAGGGGCAAATGACCCAAATCGAGAAACGATCTTTTTACTTGTAACGGATGGGGTAGCTAATGTTCAATTAGATGGATATATTTACAAGACATCTAATAGGGTAAGTGATTGGACAGGAAGAGCTTATTCAGGAGAGTATCATCAGGATTATAAAGGAGCAATGAATGAAGTTACGAGTATAGCTAATGACATAAAAGGAAAAGGTTATAAACTAGTAACAGCCTTTTGGGAAAATAAAGAAGCATTATCAGCACCAAATAATTATTATGACAAGTATGAAAGTGAAGTCGGACCAGTATCACGACAAGCGCTTCAAAGTATGGCTACGAAGCCAGATTGGTTTGTTTTATCAAATAACATTGATGAATTTTCTAAAAGTTTAATTCAAACAGTAAGTTCAGTTGCAAAAATTGAAAAAGATAAAATGGTTTTAGATTTTAATGGTGATTTAGATGTTAAGGATATTCGTGTCGAAGGCCCAAATGGTTTTAGCACAAACCCGGTTATAAAAAATAATCAGTTGATTTGGGATTTAGAGAGACAACCAGAGGGTGAATACACTCTTATTTATAAGGGGAAAGAAACAAAGCCTGATGTGAATGGATCTGATATCATTGGAGGATACCTCATTTCCAGTGATAAGAAGTTTGAAATTCCAATTATAAAAGTAGCACCTAATCCGAACGCAATAAACTGTATACCAGGTAAGGTTCAGGCTGAAAAACTAGTAGATAAAAATCTAGTAAAAGTAGGAGACAGTGTAACATATACAATTACTGCGAAGAATGTATTAGAAAAAACAACTGCAAAAGATGTTGTGATAGAAGATGCATTGCCAGAAGGTCTAGAATTAGATGCATCAAGTATTTTGTTGGATGGCAAGAAGGTAGAAGCTGAAGTAAAAGGAAATAGTTTAAAAGTATTAGTGCCACAGATTAGAGGTGTAGGGGAAGCGAAAGTAACCTTTACAGCAAAAGTAACAAAAGAGGAAGCCGGAACAATTGAAAACATGGCAATTGTTTTGGATCCAAATGATCCAGAGAATCCTCATAAGCCTAAAGTATCAATTGAAGTAGAACCGAAAAAAGAGGGAAACGTTGTAACGAAGTACGTAGATAAAGAAGGAAACGAGTTAGTTCCAGGAACAAGTACAACGGATCAAGTAGGAAAAGACTACAAAACAGAGTCAAAAGAGATTCCGGGCTATAAGTTAGTAGAAAAACCGAAAAACGCCGAAGGTAAATATGAAGAAGGAACGAAGGAAGTAATCTACGTATATGAAAAAGTAGAAGGAAACGTCGTAACGAAGTACGTGGATAAGGATGGAAACGAGTTAGTTCCAGGAACAAGTACAACGGATCAAGTAGGAAAAGACTACAAAACAGAGTCAAAAGAAATTCCGGGTTATAAGTTAGTAGAAAAACCGAAAAACGCTGAAGGTAAATATGAAGAAGGAACGAAGGAAGTAATCTACGTATATGAAAAAGTAGAAGGAAACGTCGTAACGAAGTACGTGGATAAGGATGGAAATGAGTTAGTTCCGGGAACGAGTACAACGGATCAAGTAGGAAAAGACTACAAAACAGAAGCGAAAGAAATTCCAGGATATAAATTAGTAGAAAAACCGAAAAATGCTGAAGGAAAGTATGAAGAAGGAACGAAGGAAGTAATCTACGTATACGAAAAAGTAGAAGGAAATGTCGTAACGAAGTACGTGGATAAGGATGGAAATGAGTTAGTTCCGGGAACAAGTACAACGGATCAAGTAGGAAAAGACTACAAAACAGAGTCAAAAGAAATTCCGGGTTATAAGTTAGTAGAAAAACCGAAAAACGCTGAAGGTAAATATGAAGAAGGAACGAAGGAAGTAATCTACGTATATGAAAAAGTAGAAGGAAACGTCGTAACGAAGTACGTGGATAAGGATGGAAATGAGTTAGTTCCGGGAACAAGTACAACGGATCAAGTAGGAAAAGACTACAAAACAGAAGCGAAAGAAATTCCAGGATATAAATTAGTAGAAAAACCGAAAAATGCTGAAGGAAAGTATGAAGAAGGAACGAAGGAAGTAATCTACGTATACGAAAAAGTAGAAGGAAATGTCGTAACGAAGTACGTGGATAAGGATGGAAATGAGTTAGTTCCGGGAACAAGTACAACGGATCAAGTAGGAAAAGACTACAAAACAGA